>JANNTE010000421.1:0-11501 GCA_031403365.1 Betaproteobacteria bacterium
GACGGCGGACTGAAGGTAACGTCTAAGTATCGTCATGCGCGCCTCCGAAAGTACCAGTGTGATTTTACCCAGACCTGAAATTACACGTGAGTGCTTTAAGGTGCGGGTGGCTTGGCCCGATCATCGGCCGAATTGACCGGCTGATTTTGTAGTCAGTCTTCCGCTGCGCGCCTCTCGGCCGCGCAGCGATTGCCCGGCTCGCCGCGAAGTTGCACTAATCGTACTTGCGCAAATCCTCAATCACTTTGCCATCGTTGGGCAGCGAGCCGATATCCGCGAACTCGACTTCCCCGCGCAGCTTGCAGGTATCGCGCACGCTCGCCGCTATCCCCTGCGCCAGAATGTCGCTGCGGTTGCGCACTTCGCAGTGCAGGGTCATGCGGTCGTTGCGCTCGCCGTCGTGATCCACGGTCAGTCTGGCTCTGATGATTTCGGGATGGCGTTTCACGACTTCGTTGACCTGAGAGGGATGCACGAACATGCCTTTGACTTTGGTGGTCTGATCGGCGCGGCCCATCCAGCCCTTGATGCGCATGTTGGTGCGCCCGCAAGGGCTGATGCCCACCGCCTTGGCCGACAGATCACCGGTGGCGAAACGGATCAGCGGGTATTCGCTGCTTAGCGTGGTGACGACGACTTCGCCGACTTCGCTCTCCGCAACCGGATCGCCGGTGCCCGGGCGCAGGATTTCAACGATGACGCCTTCGTCCACAATCAGGCCGCCCATGGGTTCGGTCTGGTAGGCGATCAGGCCGAGGTCCGCCGTGCCGTAGGACTGCCGCACGTCAATTGCACGCGCCTTGAGCCAGTCGCGCACCGGTGGCAGCAGGGCTTCGCCGCCCACGCTGGCTTTTCTGAGGCTGCTCACGTCCGCCTTCATTTCGTCGGCTTTCTCCAGCAGAATTTTCAGAAACGATGGCGTGCCGGCATAGGCGGCGGGTTTGAGATCGACGATGGTGCTCACCTGCAATTCGGTCTGGCCGACACCGGCGGGAAACACCGCGCAGCCGATGGCTTGCGCGCCCAAATCCATCATGAAGCCCGCGGGCGTGAAGTGATAAGAAAAGGTGTTGTGCACCAGATCGCCGCGCCGGAAGCCGGCGGCATATAACGCGCGGCCGAAGCGCCAGAAATCGCCACGCGCGCCCTGTGGATCGTAAATCGGGCCCGGGGAGGCAAACACGCGGCCAAGCGCTCCGGTAGCGACGGCCGTCATGCCGGCGAATGGTGGCGATTCTTTTTGTAAAGCGATCAAATCCGATTTGCGCGTGACCGGCAACGCGGCGAGCGCCTTGCGATCGCGTATCGCATCGGCATCCACGTCCCGCAGCAGCCGCGCGAAATAAGCACTGTTGGATTTGGCGTGTGCAATTTGTCCGGGCAGCGCGTGCATGTGCGCACGCTCGCGTTGTTCCGGATCGCGGGTTTCAAGGTCGTCGTAGTAATCCATGGGGCGGGACTGTTGCTTAAGGCGGGAGGGGATCAGTAGCGGGGATTTGGATTTTGCTTCAGCCCTGCTTCAAGCGAGCCATCGCTTGCGCCGCCGGTAATGTTTCGAGTCGCGAAAGCTTTTGCGTCCTGCGGAGGATAAACCGAGATAAAACTCTTTCACATCTTCGTTACCGGCCAGATCGGCGGCGGGACCGTTCATAACCACACGGCCGTTTTCCAGGATGTAACCATAGTCGGCATTGCGCAGCGCGACGTTGGTGTTTTGCTCGGCAAGCAGGAAGCTCACGTTTTCCGTCTGGTTCAGATTGCGCACGATGGTAAAAATTTCGTCCACGATCTGCGGCGCCAGCCCCATCGACGGCTCATCGAGCAGGATCATGCTGGGCCTGGCCATCAGTGCCCGGCCTATCGCCGTCATTTGCTGCTCGCCGCCGGATGTGTAACCCGCCTGACTCTTGCGCCGGTCTTTCAGACGCGGAAAGAAGGCATAAACTTTTTCCAGATCAGCGGCGATTGCACCGCGGCTCGCGCGTTGCGTAAACGCGCCGGTAAGCAAATTTTCTTCCACGGTCAAGTGCGCGAAGCAATGACGGCCTTCCATGACCTGCACCAATCCACGCTTGACCATTTCCGAAGGGTTGAGCGCATCGACGCGTTCGCCGCGAAACTCGATCGAGCCTTTGGTGACATCACCGCGCTCGGCGCGCAGCAGATTCGAAATCGCTTTCAGCGTAGTGGATTTACCGGCACCGTTGGCGCCCAGCAGCGCCACCACACCGCCCTGCGGCACATCCAGCGACACGCCCTTCAAAACGAGGATGACGTGATCGTAGATCACCTCGATGTTTTTGAGGCAGAGCAGCGGTGCGGGGTTTGCTGACATATTTTCTGGGGGCTGGGAACTGGAGACTAGGGACTAGGGGCTCGGGACTAGGGATTGAGCTGCGCGCCTTACTTCTAGCCCCTAGTCCCTAGCCTCCAGCCCCTGCGTCATCACGCCTTGCAGTCCTTGGGCGTGATGTTCTTTTCCTTGGCGTATTTCGCTGCGGTCTCTTCCACCATCGGCCTCAGAATCGAGTTGTCACCTTCGATCCAGTCGGAGACGAACTTCCATTGCGCGCCGTCCCATTGGTGAATGCGCGCCTTGCGCACGCCTTCGTGATCCAGGCAGGAGACTTTGAGCGGCAGCAGCATGCCGGTGAATCCCAGCTTGGCGATGCGCGCCTGATCGAGGTTCAGATTTTCAATGCCCCAGCGCACCTGCTCGCCGGTGAGCGGCTTCTTGCCGAACTTGCCCTGAGCGGTGCGAATCGATTCCACCACCAGCATGGCGTTGAGCAGGCCACGGTTGTAGAGCACGTGGCCGACATCGCCTTGTTTGGCGGCGCCCTTGCCTTTCTCGTATACAAATTTGATGACCTCGGCGTGTACCGCAGTTTTGCCCGAGGAGTGCTGCAGGGCGATGCCGTTATAGCCCTTGGCGTCCGCGCCCGCCGGTATCACGTCCGGCTCGGCGGAGGCCCACCACACGCCGTACATTTTCTCGCGCGGGTAGCCCACTGCGACGGCTTCCTTGATCGCAGTAGAGTTCATCACCCCCCAGCCCCATAACAACACATAATCCGGTTTTCTCTGTCGCACTTGCAACCACGCCGCCTTCTGCTCGACGCCGGGATGGGTCACTGGGGTCATCGCCAGATCAAATCCGTGGCGCTTGGCGCGCTCTTGCAGCAGGGGGATAGGTTCCTTGCCGTAGGGCGAATCGTGATAAATGAGGGTGATTTTCTTGCCCTTCAATTTGTCCAATCCGCCGTTGATATTTCCCAAGTGCTGGATCAGTATGTCGGCGGCAGTCCAGTAGCTGCCCAACAGGGGGAAATTCCACTGGAACACGCGGCCGTCGGCGGATTCGGAGCGGCCATAGCCCATCGTAATGATGGGAATTTTGTCGACCAGAGTCTTGTCGGTGAGCGCATAGGTGATGCCGGTGGACAGCGGACTGAAAGCAGCGGCCCCGGTGGGGCCTTTGCCTTTCAGGCGCTCGTAACATTCCACGCCGCGATCGGTCTTGTACTCGGTTTCGCATTCTTCCCAGATGAGCTTCACGCCGTTGACGCCGCCGTCGCGGACCTGCACCAGGCTCAGATAATCTACGTAGCCATTGGCAAAGGGCGCCCCGTTGGGGGCGTAAGGTCCGGTGCGATAAACCAGAACCGGAATGAATTGCTCGTTGGCGGCAGCCCGCACCGGGGCACTCACACCGGCGAATGCGGCGGCCAACACGATCCAACCAATCAACTTAGTTTTCATCAGACTTTCTCCCCATATTCAGTTTAGGTATGCCTGCCATCTTCCCGCTAACAGTAGTGAAGCAACGTTCGAGCGACATAAAGGTTAATACGGAAACGGCCACAAGCGCAGTTTTTCCTTGGCGATGCGCAGCATTCGCGCCAGCCCCAGCGGTTCCACGACCAGAAAAAGCACGATCAGGCCGCCGAAGATCATAAATTCCAGATGCGACACGAACGCCGTTGACCAGTTCAGCCCCAGCCACTTCGGCATCTGATTGAGCAGAATCGGCAAGATAGTGATGAACGCCGCGCCGAAAAAACAGCCGATGATGGAACCCAGGCCGCCGATGATGATCATGAACAAAATGCTGAACGAGCGATTAATGTCGAAGGCGGCGGCCTCCCAGGAGCCCAAATGCACAAAAGCCCACAATGCGCCGGCAACGCCAACAAAAAACGAACTGATGGCAAACGCGGACAGCTTGGCATGCAGCGGCCGGATGCCGATGATCTCAGCGGCGATATCCATATCGCGCGTAGCCATCCAGGCGCGGCCGATGCGCCCGCGCACCAGATTTTTCGCCATCAGCGCGAAAACCGTCAACAGCACCAGGCAGAGAAAATATTTCTCCACCGGAGAATCCAGCGTCCAGGCGAACAAGGTGATCTCCGGCGCGGAAATCGAGCCGGAGGGCGTGTAATTGGTAAACCACTTGACGCGATTGAACAGCCATTCGAGAAAAAATTGTGCCGCCAGCGTCGCCACCGCGAGATAGAAACCCTTAATGCGCAAGCTGGGAATGCCAAACAGCACGCCCACCAGCGTGGCAAAACCTCCTGACAGCAAAATGGCCACGATGGGATTGAGTTCCGGAATGCGCACGCATAAGTTGTAAGCGGCGTAGGCGCCCACCGCCATGAAGCCGCCGGTGCCCAGTGACATCTGTCCGCAATACCCCACCAGCAAGTTCAAGCCTAGCGCGGCAAGCGACATGATCAAAAACGGAATGTAAATGGCGCGAAACAGATATTCATTGGCCAGCAGCGGCACCAGCACGAAACCGGCGACCAAGCAGGCGCCGACCACCCAGCGATCCTGGGTGATCGGAAACACCGCTTGATCGGCGGCGTAGGAGGTTTTGAATTGACCGGACTCTCTATAGAACATGGCGGATGGGGTGCGGGGTGCGAGGGGCGAAATTCATTACGGGTTCAGACGCGGTCAATGTGTTTTTCACCGAACAATCCTTCGGGTCGGAACAACAGGAATACCAGCGCGAGCACGTAGGCGAACCAGTTTTCGATGCCACCGCCGACATAGGGGCCGAGATAGACTTCGGCGAGTTTCTCACCGGAGCCGATGATCAAGCCGCCGACAATGGCGCCGAGTATGGATTCGAAGCCGCCCAGTATCAGCACCGGCAGCGCTTTCAAGGCCACCAGCGAGAGCGAAAACTGCACGCCGAGCTTGGATCCCCAAGCCATGCCGGCAACCAGCGCCACCAGCCCCGCCACGCCCCAGACAATGACCCAGATGTAATTGAGCGGAATGCCGACCGACTGGGCGGCCTGGTGATCGTCGGCCACTGCGCGCAAGGCGCGGCCGATGCGCGTCTTTTGAAAGAAGAACGCCAGGCCCGCGACCAATATGCCGGCGGCGACGGCGGCGACCAGATCCTCACTCGGCACCAGAATGCCGCCCTCGAAAACGCTCTCAAACAACAGCAGCGGTTTTTTCGGAATGCCCAGATCGAGCACGTAGACATCGCTGCCCCAGATGGTCTGACCGAAGCCATCGAGAAAATACGACACGCCCAGTGTCGCCATGAACAAGGCGATGCCCGGCTGATTGACCATGGGCCGCAACACCAGTCGCTCGATGATAATTGCCAGCAACGCCATGATCAGAATGGTCAGGATCAGTGCGAGCATGAAAGGAATCTGAAAAATTTCCATCAAGCGCACGAAAGTCAGCGCGGCGAACAACACCATCGCGCCTTGTGCGAAATTGAATACGCCGGAGGCTTTGAAGATCAAGACAAAGCCTAACGCCACCAGCGAGTAGAGCACGCCCGCCAGCAGGCCGCCGATCAGAACTTCAAGAAAAAACGCCATTGCGGTGCCTTGCGGTTAACGGTTTTAGTGTGCCACGCCCAGATAGGCATCAATCACTTGCTTGTTGGTACGGATTTCATCGGGCGTGCCTTCGCCGATTTTGCGCCCGTAGTCGAGCACGACAATACGGTCGCAGATATCCATCACCACACCCATATCATGCTCGATCAGCACCACGGTGGTACCGAACTCATCGTTGACATCGAGCACAAAGCGGCACATGTCTTGTTTTTCCTCGACGTTCATGCCGGCCATGGGTTCATCGAGCAACAACAAGGTCGGTTCGGCGGCCAGCGCACGCGCGAGTTCCACGCGCTTTTGCAAGCCGTAAGGCAAACGCCCGACCGGTGTTTTGCGAATGTGCTCGATTTGCAGGAAGTCGATGATCTGTTCGACTTTTTCCCGATGCTCGATTTCCTCGCGCCGCGCGGCGCCGAAATAGAGGCATTGCGCAAGCAAGCCGGCATGCATTTTCAGCGTGCGCCCGGTCATGATGTTATCGAGCACGCTCATGCCTTTGAACAACGCGATATTCTGGAACGTGCGCGCGATGCCGCGCGATGCCGCTTCGTGCGGGCGCATCTGCGCGTGCGTCACGCCGCGATAAGTGATGCGACCCTGATTGGGGTGGTAAACGCCGTTGATGACATTGAGCATCGAGCTCTTGCCCGCGCCGTTCGGCCCGATGATGGCGAAAACCTCGCGCTCGCGCACCGCGAAGCTCACACCGGACAAGGCCTTGACGCCGCCAAACCCAAGCGAAATATCCTCCACCGCGAGAATGGTTTCGCCCAGCGTGCGCGTGCTGCCGCTCATGCCGCCCTCGCCTTTGGCATTGCCGCAACCACGTCGCGGATTTCGATGTCTGCGCGCACCTTGCCGCGGCGGCCATCTTCGAACCTGACCTCGGTTTCGATCACGCAGCGGCCGCCGCCGCTGTACAACGCATCCACCAGCGCGGCGTATTTTTCGGCGACAAAGGCGCGCCGCACCTTGCGGGTGCGCGTGAGCTCGTCATCGTCGGCGTCCAGCTCCTTGTGCAATACCAGGAAGCGTTTGATTTGCGAACCGGTGAGCGCCGCGTCGGCGGCGAGATCGGCGTTGACCTTCTCCACGCAGTCCTGGATCAAGCGGTAAACCTCGCTGTTGCTGGCAAGATCGACATAGCCGCTATAAGCCAGCCCGCGCTTCTCCGCCCAATTGCCCACCGCCTGCATGTCGA
This sequence comes from Betaproteobacteria bacterium, assembly GCA_031403365.1. Classification (GTDB taxonomy): domain Bacteria; phylum Pseudomonadota; class Gammaproteobacteria; order Burkholderiales; family JACQAP01; genus JACQAP01. The sequence goes on from JANNTE010000421.1 coordinate 7,081, forward strand.
AATTGATAAAGGCGCAAGTCATGTCGCGGCCATCGCCGAAACACACCGCCTCCTTGATATAGGGGAAAAACTTGAGTTTGTTCTCCAGAAACTGCGGCGCGAACAAGGTGCCGTCGGTCAATTTACCCACGTCCTTGGCGCGGTCGATAATGCGCAAATCGCCATCGGCATCAATAAAGCCGGCGTCGCCGGTCAAAAAGTAGCCATCCGACGAGATCGATTCCGCAGTGGAATCCGGCCGTTTGTAGTATTCCTTGAGCATCCCCGGCGTGTGTACCTGCACTTCGCCGTTTTCCGCGATGCGGATTTTCACGCCCGGCAGCGGACGGCCAACCACATCGAGCTTGGTCTGGCCGGATGTCTGCTTGCAGACATAGACAAAAGTCTCGGTCTGGCCGTACAACTGCTTGAGATTGATGCCAAGCGCGCGGTAGAAACGATACAGATCCGGGCCAATCGCCGCGCCGCCGGTATAGGCGACCCGAATCCGGCTCATGCCCAGCACGTTTTTAAGCGGTCCATAAATGATGATCTCACCCAGCGCGTAGAGCAGCCGATCTGTGAATGTAACCGGCTTGCCATCCAGGATGTCCGGCCCGCAACGCTGCGCCACCGCCATGAAGTAATGGAACAACCCGCGCTTGATGCGGCTGGCGTCATCGATGCGGATCATCACTTGCGTGAGCAAATTCTCGAATACGCGCGGCGGGCCAAAATAATACGTCGGCCCGATCTCACGCAAGTCTGTCATCACCGTGTCCGAGGACTCCGGACAGTTCACCGTAAAGCCGGCGGCCAGCGCCTGGGCATAGGAAAACAAATGATCGCCGACCCAGGCCATCGGCAAATACGACAACACCTCTTCGTTCTCGGTAAACCCGTCGAAACCAATGTCGCCACGCGCTGCTGCCAGCAGCCCGGCGTGGCTGTGGCAAACGCCTTTCGGCTTGCTGGTGGTGCCCGAGGTATACAGAATCACACAGATGTCGTCGGTGTTTCCGCGAGCCACTTCCTGGCGGTAAAAATTCGGCTGCGCTGCGTCGCGCTCGCGCCCCAGCTTGCGCACACTGTCGCAGGAAAACAATTGCGGCTGCTGGTAGTTGCGCATCCCGCGCGCTTCGTCGTAAATGATGTATTTCAGGCGCGGGCATTGCGGCAGCAGTTCCAGCAACTTGTCCACCTGCTCCTGATCTTCCACCACCGCGAATTCGATCTCGGCGTTATCCAGCACGTATAACATTTCCTGCGCCACCGAATCCTGGTAAAGCGGCACCGGCACCCCACCCAAGCTCTGCGCGGCGGCGAACGCCCAGTACAGCCGTGGCCGGTTGTCTCCGACGATAGCCAGATTCATGCCGCGCTTGAATCCCAGCGTCGCCAGCCCGCAGGCGAGCCAGCGCACCTCATCGGCGTACTGCTGCCAGGTCCAGCTCTGCCAGATGCCGAGGTCTTTTTCGCGCATGGCGATGCGGGCGCCGCGCGTTTGCGCATGTGCGAGCAACAGCCGCGGAAACGTGTCGGCCGCCGGGTCATCCCCGGCATCATGTTGTGTCAAAGATGAACCCTCAGCTGACGGTTTCGGCGCGGCACGGCTGCAATATCAAGCTGACCGTGCCAGAATCATGCGCTGATCAGTACTTGTACGCTGCCGCTGGCAGATTGGGCACAGCGGCAAACTGCTCCGGCACCTCGCCGGTCAGGGTTTCCAGGAAAGCCACGATGTCGGTGACATCGTTCTCGGCGAGATCGCGGCCGAGCTGCAACTTGGCCATGATGCGCACCGCGTCGCCCAGTTGCACGACCGAACCATCGTGGAAATACGGTGGCGTCATGGCCACATTGCGCAATTGCTGCACCTTGAACATGAAGGCGTCGGCTTCGTTCTTGGTGTCCTGGAAGCGGCCTTTGTCGCGGCCCTTGAACAAGTCGATTTCCGGACTGCCGGTCAGCTCCCAGTAATTCAGGGTCAGGCCGAATTTCTGGAACATGGTTCCGCCGAGCAGCGCACCGCTGTGACAGCCCGCGCAACCGGTGGCGATGAATTTGTCCAAACCCTGTTTTGCCGCAGCGCTCAGGGCTGACTTGTCGCCCTTGAGAAAGCGATCAAAAGGCGCGGGTGTGATCAGCGTGCGCTCATAGGCGCCGATGGCCTTGCCCCAGTTCTCTGCCGTGACCGGTTCGGCTTCGCCAGGGAAGGCCTTTTCGAACATTGCGCGATATCCGGGAATGGCGCGCAGGCGCGCTTCCGCCGCCGCGTAGTCGGCATTCCCGTAAGCGAGCGGGCTCACCAGCGCTTTGACTGCCTGCTCTTCGACATCGACGCGGTTTCCGCCGTAGTGCTGCACGAATTGCAGCGCGGTGTTGAACACCGTCGGCGCATTGCGCGGAATGATTTTTCCGCTGATACCGGCTGAGCGCGGCAGCGCATCGGTGCCGTAAAAATAGGAGTTATGGCAGCCGCCACAACTGCCTTTGCCATCGCTCGATATCCGGGTCTCGAAAAACAGCGCGCGGCCAAGGGCAACTCGCGCCGGTGTAATGGGACGCTGGGGAGTTGAAGCGTCAGCTGGCAGCGGTTTGAACAACTGCTGCGCCCGCGCCAGCAACTCGTCCTCGGTGTCGGCGGCGGTCAAGGCCGCGGCGCCGGCCATCAGTGCGATCGCACAAAGCGTCGCAGAAATTTTCAGGATGTTCATGTTTGTATCCTCCCGCAACAGGTGATGATTGTATTAGTGATCTGTCTTCTTGCAGTATATCTCCAGGCAATTATCTTCCGGATCCCGAATCTGGAAGGCATTGAATTCCTCGCCCTGCTTGATCGGCATGCCGAACTTGGCCGCCCATTCGCTGAGCGACTGATTGCCCGGCACACGAAAACCCATGTGCAGTTCCGGCGCCCGTTTGACCGGCTCACCGGGCAGAAAAACGATCAGGATTCCGGGGCCACGCGCCTTGTTGCCGTCGGCCTTTAATCCGAACGTCTGCGCGTACCAGCGCACCTGGGCTTCGGGATCGCGCGCGGGCAGGTTGAGGTGTTCAAGCTGAAAATTCGACATGATGACAATCCTATGGTTATCCGTTGCGTCTGCTCCAGACCTTACGTTCCCGCATCTGTGGCTGGAGTCCGGGCCAGCACTGCCAGCGCAATGATCGAAATAATCAGGAAAGAACCGTAAGACCAGTGATCGATTGCGGGCCCGCCCAGCGACAGCGCGTGCGCCACGAACACGCCGCCGAACAAAGCGAGACAGGCGACGAGCATGGTCCACCATGCCCAGCGTTCACCGCGCCGGAGCGGAAACAGCGCGATGGCAAGACAGGCCGTCGATGCCGCAAAATACTTGAAAGCTTCCCACACCACATGAAAGTTCTGGTGCGCGCTGGCATCAGCCTGTCCGAAATGGATCAGTGCAGCGAAGGGCGCGCCCGCCATGCCGAGGCCGTGCACAATGGCCAGCGCAGCGATGGCGCATATCCGGAAGCGGGATTCAATCATGGCGGGATTATTGCGCGGTCCAGCCGCCGTCCACAAGCAAATGTGTTCCGGTAATCATGGCCGCCGCCGGCGAGGCCAGATAAACCGCCGCCGCCATCACGTCCTCGACCCGGCACATGCTGCCCAGCGGGATGCGCGCGGTGACGAACGCAAGCTTCTCCGGCGTATCCACCACCCGGCGCACCAGCGGTGTATCGGCGAAGGTCGGTCCGATGCTGTTGACCCGGATGCCCTGGGAGGCAAGTTCCACGGCCATAGCCTTGGTAAGCCCCTCCACGGCGTGTTTGGTCATGCAGTACACCGTGCGATTCGGGGAACCGACATGGCCCATTTGCGAGGAAATATTCAGCACCACGCCGCCCTGGTCTTTTCGCGCCGGCAATTCCAGCATTTTTTTCACCGCCGCCTGCGCCACGGTGAAATAGGCGCGAATATTGAGATCGAGCATGGTGTCCAGATGCGCATCCGAAACGTCCGTGAACGGTTCGGGGAAGTTGGTGCCGGCGTTATTGACCAGAATATCCAGGCGCGGCAGCGCCGCCATGGTTTTGCGCAGGGAAACATCGTCGGTCACATCGCACACCGATACCGTCGATTTCCCGCCGGCGGATTGGATGTCGCGAGCGACTTCCTCCAGGCTGGCTGCGGTGCGGCCCAGCAGGATGACTTGGGCTCCGGCCTGGGCCATGCCCGTGGCGATGGCCGCACCCAGGCCACGCCCCGCGCCGGTGACCAGTGCGATTTTTCCGTCGAGGCGGAAGCTGGGTAACTTCACCGGGTTGGCCATGGTGATTCCAGAAACTGTGATGCGCTCAAGGCAATGGCTGCTGCAAGTGTTCGCCAGCCGGTCACATGCTGCGCCGGTACTGGCCTCCGACCTCGAACAAGGCATCGGTAATCTGGCCCAGAGAGCAAACGCGCACCG
>JANNTE010000422.1:0-7789 GCA_031403365.1 Betaproteobacteria bacterium
CAAGGAAGCCCCCAGCCGCCATCTCAACAGCATTGCCAAACTGCTGATCGGCGAGGACTCGCCCATTGAGAAGGAGTATCACGTCCGCACGGAAGGCGAACTCGACGACCGGGATCTCGCCCTGCTCAATCATGGCCTGAGCCTGGACGGCGTCGCGCTCAAACCGGCCAGAGTCACGCGGCAGGGCCACGACCAATTGCGCTTTGTGCTGCGCGAAGGCAAGAAGCGCCAGATCCGGCGCATGTGCGAATCAGTCGGCCTGAATGTCACCAGCTTGAAACGCGTGCGCATCGGCCGCATCGCTCTGGGCGACTTGCCACCAGGACAGTGGCGTTACTTGCACGCCTACGAGAAATTCTGAGATGCGCGTGGTGCTCGACACCAACGTCTGGCTCGACTGGCTGGTGTTCGATGATCCGTCAGTCGCTCTACTGAAACTGGCGCACCGGAATGCCAGGCTGCAATTGATCATCGATCAGGCCTGCCTTGATGAATTAGTCGCCGTGCTGGCCTATCCGCAATTCAATATCGCGGAAGCACAGCAGCAAAAACATCTGATGGAAGTTCAAGGCAGTACCTTCAATCACGCACAAGGGCGACCCGCATCCGTCGCCCCCCTGCCCCGTTGCACGGACCCGGACGATCAGAAGTTTCTCGAACTGGCGCGCGATGCGCAGGTGGAGTGGCTGATTACCAAAGACAAGGCATTGCTGAACATACGGCGTGCAAAACTCCAGCGGGCGGGATTTCGCATTGGCACCCCGGCACAGTGGATCTCATCATCAATTATCTGAACGGGATTGGATCTGCCTTATCGACCCCCTACTCTACAAAGGACACCGCCTCTGCCAGGAGCGAACGTGCCGTACGGTAGGCATTGACCGGATGCCCACTGTCAGCGTAGCCGAATGAGATGCCACACACGAGCTTTCGATTCGGTGGCAAGTGAAAATACGCCCGGATGAAATCCGGGTAGGCGGCAAGTGCGGCCTGGGCGATGGAGGCAACACCCTGGGCCAACGCAGCCAGCATGAAATTCGCGACATACAAACCGCAGTCCATCGCACCGTAGATGCCGAGGTCTTCTTCGGTGGTAATCAGGGCAACGTGCGGTGCGCCAAAAAAACGAAAATTCTCGAGCGACTGTTCCGCCGCTTTCCTCCGGTCTTCCCGGCCAATGCCCAGTGACTGATAAAGCTGTACTCCACAGACCTTGCGTCGGTCCCGGTAGATGCCGTCGTACCGCAACGGGAACGCAAAATCCGGCTTTGGGGGAATCCCCTCGGCCGCATAGCGGTGCAGCGCGGTGCGGAACTTCTCCATCGGATTGCCCGACACCACGACAACCTGCCACGGCTGAGTGTTGCACCAGGAAGGCGTCTGCTGCGCGACTTCGAGTATCTTTTCGATGGTCAGGTGTGGCACCGGCATTGGCTGATATTTGCGGCAGCTGTATCGGCTGCGAATGACTTCTTCAAGCTCCATTACTGGGGATCCCGGTTCTACGCTGTGCTGAATGTATTTACGTTCGTGGATTCAAGTCCCTTGCATTAACGTTTTTTGCGTGCGCCAGCGGCGGCCTTTGTTCGCGATGGTTTTCCGGCCGACCATGCTTTCGCCGCCCGATCGGGCCTGAAGCGCTCATCGGGCTCCACCTCCAGCCCGATAGCCATGCGGTTCCCGGCGTTGGCCAAGGCGATAATTTCCGTCAGCTCGGTCAGCATCTCGTCGTCCAGACCGTGCTTGCGTGCGGCAAAAGTGTGCGAATTGATGCAGTAATCGCAATTGTTGTTGATGCTGACCGCGAGATAAATCAGCTCCTTGGTGAGCGGATCCAGCCGGGAGGGCTTGATCATGACCTCCTTCATCTGGCCCCAGAAGCGCTTGAGCAGCGGCGGATTCGACGCCAGAGCACGCCAGATGTTGTTGACGTAGTCGGTGCCACGCGTCTTCATGATGTCGTCGAACACCGCCCGCACTTCCGCAGAGGCCCCACCATATTCCACCAGATCGACCTGCGCCATCGTGAACTCCCTCCCTGAAATTAGGTCTGCAACCGATGGGCCATATTACCCGAAGCTGGTTGGACACCACCCCATGCTTGCGGTCATAATGCCGCCGGCCATTTTGCCTGGACGACTATGAAGTTCCTGTTCGACATTTTTCCGGTTTTGCTGTTTTTTGTGGCGTTCAAGCTATCGGACGTCTATACCGCCACGGCCGTAGCCATCGCAGCAACGCTGGGCCAGGTCATCTGGTCCTGGCTGCGACGCGGCAAAGTGGACACGATGTTGTGGGTGAGCCTGGCTCTCATCGCGGTGTTCGGCGGTGCCACCCTGTTGCTGCACGACGAGACCTTCATCAAGTGGAAACCCACGGTGCTATACTGGCTGTTCAGTGCCATCCTGCTCGGTGCACACGGATTGTTCGGCAAGAATCTGATCCGCGCCATGATGGAAAAGCAACTCACTTTACCCGCGCCCGTATGGTTGAAGGTCAATCTGAGCTGGGCAGTATTCTTTCTGTTCATGGGCGCGGCCAACCTGTATGTTGCCTTTAACTACCCGACCAATACCTGGGTCAGTTTCAAACTGTTTGGCGGATTCGGTCTGATGCTCGCGTTCGTTGTTGCCCAGGGCCTGCTGCTGAGCCGCTATATGGAACACGAGGAAAAGAAATAGTGGACACCGAGATCATGATTCGCGAACGCCTGGCTCGCCTGGCTCCGGAATCCCTCGAAGTGTTCGATGACAGCCGGGCTCATGCGGGCCATGCCGGCGCGCGCGATGGAGGCGGGCATTTCCAGCTTACGATCATTTCGCGTCAATTTGCCGGCAGAAACGCCGTTGCAAGACACCGGCTGGTGTACGAGGCCCTGGCCGACATGATGCCAAGACAGATTCACGCATTGGCCATTCGCGCCTATGCGTCCGGTGAAGAAATGGATGCTTCAGCCAAGGGATGAACGCTGAAGCAGACAACAAGCGCTACAGGTACAGATCAGAAGTTCACCCTCCCGTCGCCAAAGGAAATGAAATGCAATCGGTCAAATTCCATGCCCTGATCCCGCTGCTGGCAATGAGCATTGCGGCATCCACCGCCGGCTACGCCGCGGAAGCAAAACCTGAAAACAAGTCAAAGAACGTTGCCGTGGTAAACGGCATCGGGATTCCTCAATCCCGTCTGGATTTCGTCGCCAAGTCGCAGTTGGCGCAATCCCAGGGCCAGCAACAACAAGGGCAGCAGCCGATTCAGGACACGCCCGAGTTCCGCGAGAATCTGCGTGAAATCCTGATCACGCGCGAAATTCTTTATCAGGAAGCGATCAAGCGAAAACTCGACAAGAACCCGGATTACCAGACCCAGCTCGATCTGGCGAAGCAGCAGATTATTCTTGCGGTACTGGTAGACGATATGAGCAAGAAGCTGAATCCGACCGAGGCCGACCTGCGCAAAGAGTACGAGCGGGTGAAAACCGAGCGAGGCGGAGACATGGGCAAGCAATACAAATCCCGCCATATCCTCCTGAAGGATGAAGCGGTCGCGAAACAGATCAGCGCTGACCTGGACGCGGGTGGAGATTTCGCGGCGATCGCCAAGGAAAAATCTGAAGATACCGGCACCAAGGAAGCGGGTGGCGAACTGGATTGGAGCGAAGCCGAAGGCTATGTGCAACCGTTTGGCGAGGCGCTCAAGGCATTGAAAAAAGGCGAGCGCACCAAGGAGGCGGTCAAGACCAACTTCGGATTTCACATCATTGAATTGCAGGATGTCCGGTCGATACCTTTCCCGGAATTCGATCAGGTCAAGCCAACTATCCAGCAGCAGCTTGCAACCAAGTTGCGCGACGACTTCATCGCCGACTTGCGGGCCAAGGCAAAGATTCAAAAAATCGATCCCAAGTAAGTCGCCGCCGGTTGCGAAAAGGGCGCCACGGCGCCCTTTTTTTTGGTTTTCGGAACTACAACCCTCAACCGACCCAGCATCGCGCGTTGCGGAACATCCGCATCCACGGCCCATCTTCCCTCCAGGTCACCGGCCTCCAGGAATTCTGGATGCTCCGGAAAACGCGTTCCGGATGCGGCATCACGATAGTGAAACGGCCGTCCGCGGTGGTAAGCCCGGTAATGCCTTCTGGCGAGCCATTCGGATTCAGCGGATAACGGTCAGTGACCTGGCCGCGGTTATCGACGAAGCGCAGTGCAGCCAGTTTTCCCGCCGCCGACAACTGGGCGCCATCGCGGAATTCCGCAAAACCCTCGCCATGCGAAACCACGATCGGCATGCGGCTTCCCGCCATGCCACTGAAAAACAGCGAGGGATTCTCAGGCACCTCCACCATGACCACGCGCGCCTCGAACTGCTCGGAACGATTGCGCACAAAATGCGGCCAATGGCCGGTGCCCGGGATAAGTTCACGCAGATTGCTCATCATCTGGCAGCCATTACACACACCGAGCGCGAATACATCCTCGCGCCGGAAAAACATGCCGAACTGCTCACGCGCACGGGCGTTGAACAGAATCGATTTGGCCCAGCCTTCTCCGGCGCCGAGCACGTCTCCATAGGAGAAGCCGCCGCAGGCGACGATGCCCTTGACGTCGTCCAGCGCCATGCGCCCGGCGATGATATCCGTCATATGCACGTCGATGCATTCGAAGCCGGCCCGGTCAAAAGCTGCCGCCATTTCCAGTTGGCCATTGACGCCTTGTTCGCGCAGGATGGCGACCTTCGGACGCGCCCCCTTGGCGATGAATGGCGCGGCAATGTCCTGCGCCGGATCGAACGTCAGCGCCGAATCCAGCCCCGGATCAGCCGCATCCAGAATTCGGTCAAATTCCTGCTGCGCGCAGTCCGGATGGTCACGCAGCCTCTGCATGTGATAAGTGGTTTCTGACCACGCGCGTTGCAGCGTCACCCCGGATTCGCTGTAAATCTTCCGGCCCTGCGCATGGATAATCAGGCGGCCGCTGCGATTGATGCTGCCCAGGCGGCGACAGGCCGCCGACAGACCGGCGTACTCAAAAGCGCGCTCGACGGCGACCAGATCGGTCGATCTGACCTGGATTACCGCACCCAGTTCTTCGTTGAACAATGCAGCAAGCGGCTCGCCCGTGATTTCGATGCTCACGCCAAGATGTGAGGCGAACATCATTTCCGCCAGCGTCGCCAGCAGTCCGCCGTCCGAGCGATCGTGGTACGCGAGCAGGGCGCCCTGGCTGTTGAGTTCCTGAATCGTCTCGAAGAATGCCTTCAGCTTCGCCGGGGAATCCAGATCCGGCGGAACATTCCCGATCTGTCCGTACACCTGGGCCAGCGTGGAGCCGCCCAGGCGGCACAGATTCGAACCGAGATCGATCAGGACCAATGCCGTGTCCTGGTCGGCAATGAGTTGCGGTGTCAGCGTCCTGCGCGCATCCATGCAGGGTGCGAACGCCGATACGATCAGCGACAAGGGTGCCACGACTTCCTTGTTCTTGTTGCCGTCCTTCCATGCGGTGCGCATGGACATCGAATCCTTGCCCACCGGAATGCTGATGCCGATCTGCGGGCACAACTGCATCGCCACCGCTTCCACGGTATCGAACAGCGCCGCGTCTTCTCCAGGATACCCGGCCGCCGCCATCCAGTTGGCAGATAACTTCACATCGCCGATGTTGGCGATCCGCGCTGCGGCCAGATTGGTCAGCGCCTCTCCCACCGCCATGCGGCCCGAGGCCGGCCCGTCGATCACGGCGATCGGCGTGCGCTCGCCGATCGCAAAGGCTTCTCCGCGTTCCGTGGCAAAACCCATCAACGATACCGCCACATCGGCCACCGGCACCTGCCAGGGACCGACGAAGGGATCGCGCGAACACAATCCGCCCACGGTGCGATCCCCGATCGAAATCAGAAATGTCTTGTTGGCCACCGCCGGAAAGCGCAGTACCCGCAGCACCGCCTCGTTCAAGTCAATCCCGGAACTATCCAGCGCCGGCAGCCGCTGCTCGTGCCGACTCACCTCACGGATCATTTTCGGCGGCTTGCCCAGCACGACTTCGAGCGACATATCGACCGGATGATCGTCAAAGTGCCTGTCCTCGACCTTCAGCCAGCCGTCGGCGGTCGCGGTGCCGACCACCGCAAAGGGGCAACGCTCGCGCTCGCACAAGGCCTTGAAATCAGCGAGACGCGCGGGTTCGACCGCCATGACGTAGCGCTCCTGCGCCTCATTGCACCAGATCTGCGCCGGACTCATGCCGGGTTCTTCAGAAGGAATATCGCGCAGACTGATGCGCCCGCCGCGTCCGGCGCCATGCACCAGTTCCGGCAGCGCATTGGACAGTCCGCCCGCGCCCACGTCATGGATCGAGAGAATCGGATTGGCTTTGCCCATGGCCGCGCAGCGGTCGATGACTTCCTGCGCGCGGCGCTGGATCTCCGCGTTGCCACGCTGCACGGAATCGAAATCGAGATCAGCGCTGTTGGCACCGGTGTTCAGGCTCGAGGCCGCGCCGCCACCCATGCCGATCAGCATGCCCGGCCCGCCGATCTGCACCAGCAGCGCGCCCTCCGGCACGGTGGATTTCAGCGCCTGAGATGCCGCGATCGAGCCGACCCCGCCGGCCAGCATGATCGGCTTGTGATAGCCGCGCACGGTATCGCCGACGGATTGCTCGAAGCTGCGGAAATAGCCGCACAGGTTCGGACGACCGAATTCGTTGTTGAACGCGGCCGCACCGATCGGCCCCTCCAGCATGATTTGCAGGGCGGAAGCAATACGCTCTGGTTTACCGATCGCGTCGCGCTCCCACGGTTGTGCGAAACCGGGAATGCGCAAATGGGAAACCGAATATCCGGTGAGCCCTGCCTTCGGCTTCGACCCGCGCCCGGTGGCTCCTTCATCGCGGATCTCGCCTCCGGATCCGGTGGCCGCACCCGCGAACGGCGAGATTGCCGTCGGATGATTGTGCGTTTCCACTTTCATCAGAATATGCGTCGGTTCCGTTCTGTAACGGTAGATCGCGGACGCATCCGGCGCAAAGCGCTCGATCTCCGCACCTTCGATGATTGACGCGTTGTCGGTGTAGGCGACCACGGTGCCCTGGGGATTCATCTTGTGCGTGTGCCGGATCATGCCGAACAGCGAGTTGGGCTGTTTATCGCCGTCGATAACCCACTGTGCGTTGAAGATCTTATGGCGACAGTGCTCGGAATTGGCCTGTGCGAACATCATCAGCTCGACATCGGTCGGATTGCGCGCCATGCGCTGAAAATGCTCCAGCAGATAATCGATTTCATCGCCGGAGAGCGCCAATCCCATTTCGCGATTGGCACGCTCCAACGCAACACGCCCTCCGGACAATAGCGCTATCGTTGTGAGGGGCTGCGGAGATACGTGCTGAAACAGCCGGGCTGCGCCGTCGAGTGAATCGAGCACCGTTTCCGTCATGCGATCGTGGATCAACGGCAGCAGCGCCGCTTGTTGCCTCTTGCTTATCGGGCCGCCAAGGCGGACGGTGTACGCCACGCCACGCTCGATGCGCTCCACGGTATCCAGGCCGCAGGAACGCGCGATGTCCGTGGCCTTGGAGGCCCAGGGCGAAATCGTACCCAGGCGAGGCACCACCAGCAGCAGCTCGCCGCCGTCCGCATCGCCGGTCGTTGCCGGACCATAAGTCAGCAGGCGTTCGAGAACCTTGCGTTGCGTGGGTTGGAGCGGCGATCTCAATGCGACGAAGTGCCAGTATCGCGCGCTGATCGCGGTAATTGCGGAGAGGGTTTTACTGCTCCTGAGCGCTTGCGAGAG
>JANNTE010000423.1:0-2873 GCA_031403365.1 Betaproteobacteria bacterium
ATAAGATCGGCCTGACGGATGGTGGTCATGTTGCGAATCCCGCTGGTTTAATGCGCGGCACGCGGCGGCGTCAGAAGGCGGTCAGTATACGCCATGACCAATGCGGAAACCACGAACGTCAGATGGATCAGCACCTGCCATTTGATGGTCTGTTCGTTCATCTGGGGCGCATTGATGAAGGTCTTGAGCAAGTGAATCGATGAAATTCCGATCAATGCCATGGCCAGTTTCACCTTAAGAACTCCGGCATTCACATGAGACAGCCACTCCGGCTCGTCGGGATGATTCTCCAGGTGCAATCTGGAGACGAAGGTCTCGTATCCCCCGACGATGACCATGATCAGCAGATTGGCGATCATGACCACATCGATCAAGCCGAGCACCAGCAACATGATATCGGTCTCGGACATGTCACGAACGTCCGTGACCAGGTGCATGAGCTCGCCCATGAAGTGATAGACATAAACAGTCTGCGCAACGATCAGGCCGAGATACAGCGGCGCCTGGAGCCAGCGGCTCCAGAATATGAAGCCCCCCAGAACGCGATGAGATTTACGGATGGTTTGCTCCATTGCCATGCGATGCCTTTTGGTACTTTTTGCGGAGTGCGGATTCTACACGAGGGCGATACTGTGCCGACGGCGTTGTGTGCAAGAGTTCTCGCTATAATTGCCTGCAACTACGCACCACCACCAGTCAATCTGGGCGGACAACAATAGCGGAGGACGCATGAGCAACATCGAGTCGGTTCTGAACGAAGTCAGAGTATTTCCGCCCGCGGAAGAATTCGTCAATCAAGCGAACATTTCCGGCATGTCTGCCTATCAGGCGCTCTGCCGGGAGGCCGAAAAGGACTATGCCGGATTCTGGGCAAGGCTGGCACGGGAGAATCTGCTGTGGAAAAAGCCTTTTTCCAGGACACTGGACGACAGCAACCCGCCTTTTTTCAAGTGGTTCGACGACGGCACGCTGAACGTGTCGCACAACTGCCTGGATCGCCACCTCGTCAGCCAGCCCGGCAAGACTGCGATTATTTTCGAGGCCGACGACGGCAAAGTCACACGCATCACCTACAAGGAGCTTTATCACCGTGTCTGCCAGTTTGCGAACGGGCTGAAATCCCTCGGCGTCAAAAGCGGCGAGCGCGTCATCATCTACATGCCGATGTCCATCGAAGCGGTCATTGCCATGCAGGCCTGCGCGCGCCTCGGAGCAACGCACTCGGTGGTGTTCGGCGGTTTTTCCGCCAAGAGCCTGCAGGAACGCATCATTGATGCAGGCGCCACCTGGGTGATTACCGCCGACGGGCAGATGCGCGGCGGCAAGGAGATCGCCCTCAAGCCCGCGATTGATGAAGCCCTGGGGATGGGCGGCTGCGAGGGCATCCGCCGCGTCGTAGTCTACCAGCGTACCGGCAGCGCCACCCGGATGAGCGCGCCGCGCGATATCTGGTGGCACGACCTGGTCACCGGCCAGCCGGATACCTGCGAACCGGTCTGGGTCGGCGCGGAGCATCCGCTGTTTATCCTTTACACCTCGGGCTCCACTGGCAAACCGAAGGGTGTTCAGCATTCGAGCGCCGGTTATTTACTGCACGCGATGCTGACCATGCAGTGGACGTTCGACGCCAAGCCTGCCGACGTGTTCTGGTGCACGGCTGATGTGGGCTGGGTTACCGGGCATACCTATATTGCGTATGGTCCGCTGGCCGTCGGTGCCACGCAAGTCGTATTCGAGGGTGTGCCCGTTTTTCCCGATGCCGGTCGCTTCTGGAAGATGATCCAGGATCACGCCGTGACCGTGTTTTATACCGCGCCCACCGCGATCCGTTCGCTCATCAAGGCCGGTGGCGATCTGCCGAAACAATACAACCTCAGCAGTCTGCGATTGCTCGGTTCGGTCGGCGAGCCCATCAATCCCGAAGCCTGGATGTGGTATTTCAACACCGTCGGTGGCGGACGTTGCCCGATTGTCGATACCTGGTGGCAGACCGAAACCGGCGGGCACATGATCACGCCGCTGCCGGGGGTAACGCCGCTCAAGCCCGGATCCTGCACCATGCCCCTGCCCGGCATCATGGCTGCGATCGTCGATGAGACCGGGCACGATGTCGAAAAAGGCAAAGGCGGCATTCTGGTCATCAAGAAGCCCTGGCCGTCAATGATCCGCACCATCTGGGGTGACCCCGACCGCTACAAGAAAAGCTATTTCCCGGAGGACTTCCAGGGCAGGTATTACCTCGCCGGCGATGGTGCGAACTGCGACCTCGACGGTTACTTCTGGATCATGGGCCGCATTGACGATGTGCTCAACGTATCGGGCCACCGGCTCGGCACCATGGAAATCGAATCCGCGCTGGTGGCGAACACCCAATTGGTCGCGGAAGCGGCTGTCGTCGGGCGTCCGGACGACCTGACCGGCGAGGCGGTGGTCGCTTTCGTCGTCACCAAAGGTCCGCGTCCTACCGGCGAGGAGGCCAAGCGAATGGCGCAGGTACTGCGCGACTGGGTAGCCAAAGAGATCGGCCCGATCGCAAAACCGAAGGAAATCCGCTTCAGCGACAACCTGCCGAAAACGCGTTCGGGGAAAATCATGCGCCGTCTGCTGCGTTCCATCGCCAGGGGCGAAGAAATTACCCAGGATATCTCCACTCTGGAGAATCCCGCCATCCTCGAACAACTGAAAAAAGAGATGTAGTTCGGCGCGCGGAACTCCTTGTTTCTTTGACTTGAAAGTGCGCCTCACGTATTCTTCGCGCCTTCCGCGAAGTCTTGGGCAACCTCGGCATGCCGGAACGTTGTGACAATGCGGAGAGGTGGATGAGCGGTTTAAGTCGCACGCCTGGAAAGCGTGTTTAGGTTAATAGCCTAACG
>JANNTE010000424.1:0-2493 GCA_031403365.1 Betaproteobacteria bacterium
GGAAGATATCGAGCTGGCACGCGAACAATCGGTGCTCGCCAGTCCATCGCTGATTTTCAACGATGGGCGACAGAAGCTCATCGGCAATGTGGGCTATGGAATTATCGAAGCCAATGTCCGGGAGTTATTGCAAGGCTCGACGGGAGGGTTTTCCTGGTGCTGAAAAAAGTCCGTCATGGCGGGGACGATGCCGGTGGCGCCAGAGCAAAACCCCAACGGGAAGCACCCGGACGGGGACGCCGTGGCCGATTCCAGCATCAGGATTTTTCCGCTTGCGCCAGCGCCTTGCGTGCCGCGGCGACAAAGTTCGCATCGACCGCGCCCAATGTCGCCGTGCGCGCGAGCATGCGGCCTTCCCGGTCCAGCAGGATGAGGACGCTGGCATGGTTGAACTCGCCGTTGCCGAGCTGGCGGTACTGCACGCCGAGCAGGGCGGCGATCTTGCGCACGGTTTTCGCATCTGTAGTCAATAGCTTCCAGCGCGATTGGTCAATGTGCCGCTGCGCTGCCAATTCCTTGAGCCGTGCCGGAGTATCGCGCGCAGGATCGAGAGAGATCAAGGTGGCCCGCAGTTGACCGCTTTGGGCCTCGCCGATCGCGGCCTCGGTCAGCTTCAGGGTTTCGATAATCAGCGGGCAGACGTTGTCGCAATTGGAATAGAACATGGTGATGAAGCTCACATGGCCCTTCGTGGCGGCGAGGGTCTGGCGAGCCCCGTTCTGATCGGTCAGCGGTGCGCGCAGGTGATAAATGGAATCCGGGGGCAGGGGCACACCGGTTGCCTGCGCGGTGAGCGCAATCATGAGCAGTGCCAGGATCGGAATTGTTTTCATCGCTCCATCCCGCCCATGTTTCTGGCACAGCGGAAACCCAGATTGCGCGTCGTGTCTTTCGCTTGCAGCGAGGAGAGCAAGGCGATGCGCATCAGGATCGCGTAGTTGTCGCGGTCGACGACGCTGAGCGCGCCTGCGCCGCAGAACTTGAGCAGATCGGGATCGCCTTGTTCGCGGTTGTCGCTGGAGACCATCATGCCGGCATGGTCGTCCACCCACTCCCAGATCATGGCGTGCAGATCATGGATGCCGTACACATTGGGCGCCGCCTTGCCCACGGCGGGCAGCGTTGTCGTGGCCGGTCGCGAATACCAGGACAGGATCCGTTCGCGCCAGGCCGGGTCGTCGCGCGCATCTTTGCGTGTTTCATCGGCGGCCGCCGCCAGTTCCCATTCGTGCCAGGTGGGCAACCTCGCCCGCTCACTTTCGCAAAAAGCCTGAGCAGCGAACCAGCTCACCTGCGTGACCGGGCTGTCGCGGCCGGCTTTTCCCAAGGCCTTCACCGCTGCCCAGTGACCGAGGTAACTGCCGTCGGCAAAAACAGCCGGTGCGTCCCCGCGCTGCCATTCCGGGTGGTGTTGCACGAAGGCCAGAAATTCGCCATTGGTGACGGGCCGCTCGCGCAGTTCAAATGCTGCAACCCGGGCCGTCGCGGACGCGCTGTCCGGAGGCAGCACGCTGCGCAGCTCGGCGCCGGGGATGCGACGGTAGCCCGGTTGCGCCTGGGCCCCGGTTACGAGCAAGCCGAGCAGCAGGACCAGAATTCTCGCGACCATGTGTGGTCAGTCGGCGGCGCCTTTTGGACGCGGCGTCGCGGCGCGCACTTTGGCGACGTCCGCGCGATCCACCCTTCCCCCGGCATTGCCCCAGCTATTGGCGACGTAGGTCAGAATGTTGGCAATCTCATCGTCGTTGAGCTGGCTCATCGGCGGCATCACCGAGTTGTAGTCCTGGGCATTGACTTTGATCGGGCCGCTCATGCCGTTCAACACCACGGCAATCGCCCTGCGCGGGTCGGCGCCCAGCCAGTCGGATTTCGCCAGCGGCGGGAACACTCCCGGCAGTCCGGCGCCGTTGGACTGATGGCATACAGAGCAGGTGCCGGCGAACAGCGCTTCACCGGCCTTCACCTGTTGCTCGCGTGTAAGCACGCCGCCCGCCGCCGCCGCGGTCGCACTCGCAACGGCACCGGCGGGTTGTGCCTTGTCGGCGAGGTAGACGGAATCAACTTCCTTGCCGGAGTAGATCGCCTTGTTTTCCGGGCCCTCGACTTTGAGCATACCCAGCGCGCCCTTGTTGAAAGCGCGCAGCAAGGCGTGATCGACCAGGATGTAGGTGCCAGGCACTTCCAGTTTGAATTCCACGATCGCCGATCCGCCCGCCGGCACCAGGGTGGTCTGCACGTTCTCCTGAAACCGGGTTCCGCCTTCGGTGTAAACCTTGTCGAAAACTTCACCGATGACATGGAAGCTGGAGATCAGGTTCGGGCCGCCGTTGCCGACGAACATTCACACCCGTTCACCGACCTTGGCTTTGAGGGCGTTCAGCTGCTTCCTTAAATTTTTCTTCGGCTTCTTTATTGCCTTGATTTTTATCAGGATGAAACTGAATAGCCACCTTACGATAAGCCTTTTTTATTTCTTCAGCGGAAGCAGACTTG
>JANNTE010000425.1:0-10947 GCA_031403365.1 Betaproteobacteria bacterium
AACGAGGCGATCCTGGTCGAATAGCCGTCTTCTTTTACCAATAGCGGCTCACGAGACGACATAGTCCCGGCAGTAACGCGATATCCCGGGAACGCACTCGTCCTTGAATGCGGCCTGGCGAGGCATAACGTGATTTAGCGGACAAAAGTGTCCAATAACCTGACCAGATGTCCAATAACCTGGGAGCAAAAAACCGAAAAATCTTTTCTCATTACCGGGTTGCATTAGTATACTGATTATATACACAGCCATAAACAATCCCCTAAACCGGACTTACCGCCACTGAAGGCGGCAAAACTGCTGGAGCAGGTGAAAGAGCGCATTCGCTATTTGCATTACAGCATTCGCACTGAAGAAACCTATTGTTATTGAGTCAAGGCGTTCATCAGTTTTCAAAATCTACGCCACCCGAAGGAAATGGGCAAGGCAGGTCGAAGCTTTCTTGACCGACCTGGTCGTGCGTGGCCGGGTTTCGGCCTCCACTCAAAACCAGGCCAGAAGTGGACGTTGGGAGGTGATGTGTTTCGGCGGGAGATCGAATTGCTGTCGCAACGCCGTGCGTGACCTTCGGCCAAAGGTAGGCCGAAGAAGGAAACGGATTAATGGTGATTGTATTTTTCCGGCGCGGGAAAATTATTCCGGCACGGATATCAGTTCCGGCCTTGCGCCGATGGTTCTGCGCGTGCCGCGATAAAGATTCCCGCGAGCAAGATCACGAATCCCCATAACTGCACCGCGCCAAAGCCTTCGCCAAGCAGCAGGTAAGCCAGAATGGCCGATCCGACCGGCTCACCAAGGATGGCAACGGCGACGAAGGTCGCCGACAAGCTTCGCAGTGCCCAGTTGAACGAAGTATGGCCGATCAACTGCGGTCCGAGAGCCAGCGCAGCGATCAGCAGCCACGCTCCCGGGGACAGCGGCAGCAGGGTGTCATCCGCCGCGGCGGCCGCAGCCAGCAACATCAACGCCGCACTCGAGTACGCGATCCAGATATACGCAAACAGCGAGACTCGGGAACGCAGTGCCCGCCCCACCAGCAGATAACCGGATGCGGCCACCGCGCCGACCAGTGCCAGGATGTTGCCCAGCAGTGGCGATGCCTGGGGTTCTGGCGAACGGCCCGCGTCCGCCGCGAATATGAGCACGCTTCCGGCCAGCGTCAGTGCAATACCCGCGAGCGCGGCGCGGCCCGGGCGCTCGCGCAGCAAAATCGCCGATGCCAGCGCTACCCACAGCGGATTGGTGGTCACCAGCGCGGTGCTGCTGGCAACCGAGGTATGTTCCAGCGAAGTAATCCAGGCCCAGAAATGCACGGCCAGCATCGCACCGGAGAGCAGGCACATTCCCAGTACGCCAGCCGGCAGGCGCCGCATTTCCTTACCGGCACGCCACCAGGCGAAGGGCGCAAGGACAAGCGCGGCGATGGTCAATCTGCCGGCAGCGATCACGATCGATGAAGCGCCTTCCGCCTGCGCAAAGCGGATCAGAATGGCGGCAAAGGAGACAACGGCAACACCGAAACCGAGAACCAGAAAACGCAGCGCACTGGAAGGCATGGCGTCTTGTATCACGCCTTGCGTCCCTGCCAAAGTCAGTGCAGTTTTTCGGTCAGCGCCGGTGTGCCGGGAATGGGCATGACGTCGATGCCTTCTTCCTTCATTGCGCCGACTTCGCGCGCAGAAGCGGTGCCGCGAATGGCGCGTACCGGAGCTTCCTTGTAGAAGATCTTGCGTGCTTCTTCCGGGAAACGCTGTCCGACGTCTTCGGTATTGCTGATCACATGCTCGATGAACTTCTTCTTCAGTTCCTGCGCGGCGTTGGCCACCGCCACCATCTGCGACTCATCGGCCGGTTTGCTGCCGGTGCCGGTGTTGACATAGGGCGCCGAGAGCTGTCGCGAGACCGCAACGGACCCGCATACCGGGCATGCAATCTGGCGGCCCTTTGCCTGAAGGTCGAAGTCGTCGGCGGTGCCGAACCATCCCTCGAAGGAATGGTTGTTGTCGCAAGCAAGATTGAATACGATCATGTTGTCTCCGGCCACAATTTGGCGGTCGCCAGCAGTTTAACATCCACAACCCAGTCGCCCATCAGGACAGAGACCGCTACTGCCCGAAAGTTCCGGCAAGCATTGCCGGACCCATGGGAAAGCGCCATCTGCCGCCGAGTAGTCAACGATCAGGCGGCCAGAGCGGATGACCGCGAAGTCAAGTTCGCAATACTCAGGGCAGCAGGTGCTCGCCGGAAAACAATTGCTCGATACGTTCGCGATCGCGAATCAGATGCACATTGCTGCCATCAACCATGACTTCCGCCGCGCGGGCACGACTATTGTAATTTGAGCTCATGCACATGCCGTAGGCGCCGGCGGACATGACCGCCAGCAGGTCGCCTTCGCGCAAGGCAAGCTGGCGCCTGCGCGCCAGAAAATCACCGGTCTCGCACACCGGGCCGACAATTTCATAGCTGCGCGCCGCCGTCGCGGCTGCGGGCTCAACGCAGCGCACCTCATGGTAGGCGTCGTACAGCGCCGGGCGGATCAGGTCGTTCATGGCGGCATCGACGATCGCGAAGTTGCGCGCTTCGCCATGCTTGAGATATTCAACGCGTGTCAACAGCAAGCCGGCATTGCCGACCAGCGAACGCCCGGGTTCAAGCAATATTTCGTGCTTGCGGGCGCCCACGCTTTCGAGCAGGGCCTTCACATAGGCTTCAGGCTCGGGCGGGCTCTCGTCGGCGTAGCGAATGCCCAGGCCGCCGCCCAGATCCAGGTGATGTAATACGATGCCGTCAGCGGCAAGCGTATCGACCAGCTCCAGAACCTTGCCAAACGCATCAATGAAAGGCGCCAGTTCGGTCAGTTGCGAGCCAATATGGCAATCGATGCCGACGACGTTCAAGTGCGGCAAAGCGCGCGCCTTGCGATAGGTGCGCAGGGCTTCCCCAAAGGCGATGCCGAACTTGTTTTCCTTCAGTCCAGTCGAGATATAAGGATGGGTTTTCGCGTCCACATCCGGATTCACGCGCAGGCTGACCGGCGCCTTCGTCTTCATCTCACCCGCCACTTCGTTCAGTCGTACCAGCTCGCTTTCCGATTCGACGTTGAAACACAGAACACCGGCGGCCAGTGCGGCACGCATGTCTTCGCGGGCCTTGCCCACGCCTGAAAACACGGTTTTTTTCGGGTCTCCTCCGGCCGCGATCACGCGCGCGAGTTCGCCGCCGGAGACGATGTCAAAGCCGCTGCCCAGGCGCGCGAACAGATTCAGCACGGCCAGATTGGAATTGGCCTTCATCGCATAGCAAATCAGATGCGGCCTGTTGCCGAAAGCCCCGTCGTAGCGGCGCCAGGCCTGTTCGAGCGCCGCGCGCGAATAGACGAAGCACGGCGTGCCAAATCGCGCCGCGATTTGCGACAGCGCGACTTCTTCGGCGAAGAGCCCGCCTTCGCGCATTTGAAATACGCTCACCTCTGAATCATTCCTTCTTCGTTTTTCCGCAGGTTCTGCTCTGCCGGTTTGTCCGCGTCCTTGGGCAGGTAAAGCGGGCCTTTCTGGCCGCAAGCAGCCATGAAAAGGGCAAGAACAATCAGGACAAGGTGATGGCGCATTGAGATTTCCCGGACTGGGGTCGAGTCTAGCATAGGGGTGCTCTGCGACTGAAAGCACCGACTAAAAGCAGCGGCTGAAAATGGAAGTGAAACTGCTTCAGATATCCATGTAGTAAAGCCCCATGCGGGTAAGTTCATCGCAGGATTCGCGATAATGGGGACACAGCGATTCCACCAGTTTCCAGAAGCGTTTCGAGTGGTTCATCTCGATCAGGTGGGCGAGTTCATGCACGACGACGTAATCGATGGTGCATTGCGCAGCTTGTATAAGCCGCCAGTTAAGCCGCACTTCGCGGCTGGCATTGCAACTTCCCCAGCGCGTCCTGGCGCTGGACAGAAACAGCCGGGGAACAGCCAGATCGAAACGCGGCGCGAGCGCCGCGATGCGGCCGGTGAAATTGGACAGCGCATGACGGCGGTACCACCTGACGATGGCGGCAGTGACCGCTGTTTTGTCATCCGGCTCGGGCATCGACACCAGAATCCGGTCGCCATCCTGCAAACTGACCAGCGTTGCAACCGGGTCGCGCAGCAAGTGCAGGTCGAGTTCGCGGCCAAGGTAGCGCAGCTTGTCACCATGCTCCCAGGTTTGGCGGCGCGCCGGGAACGCGCTCCACTGGTCGAGCTTTTTCAGCACCCAGGCTTCTGCGTCCCGGATGACATCGACTATGCGCCGCTCCGAGCTTTTCCACGGCGCGCTTACCGTCAGACCATGTTCATCCACGCTCAGCACGATGCGGCGCCGCTGCTGGCTGCGCTTGAGCAGATAGGCGACCTCGCGGTCGCGCAGCCGTATGTTCTTCGGCTCGCTGACCACGGCGACCGGAAACAGGTCGCTTATGAGCGCGCGCTGCCGAGGCGGGTGACTTCGGTTTCTATCCAGTCTTCAGCTTTCCGGTTGAGTGTTTCAGGCGTCATTCCCGCCGGTTGAATCAAGGGACCGATACTCACGGTAATGGTGCCGGGATATTTGATGAAGGCGTTTCTGCCCCAGAGCGTTCCTGCATTATGCGCGACCGGCAGCACCGGTGCGTCGGTCTTGCAGGCGAGCCATGCGCCGCCAAGGTGATAGCGCCCGCGCTGTCCGGGGGCGATGCGGGTGCCTTCCGGGTACATCACGATCCACCACCCATCCGACAGGCGCGCTCTGCCCTGCTCGAGGGTTTGCTTCAACGCGCGCGTCGCCGAGCCGCGGTCGATCGCGATCGGGCTCATCATCGCCAGTCCCCAGCCAAAGAACGGCACACGCAACAACTCCCGCTTGAGCACCCAGACTTGCGGCGGAAGAATGACCTGATAGGCCAGCGTTTCCCAGGCCGACTGGTGCTTGGACAGGACAATGCACGGACTGCCGGGAACATTCTCGCGCCCGATCACGCGATAGCGCACACCGCAAATCACGCCCACCAGCATGACCGCAAGCCGTGACCACATCGTGATGATGCGATAGCGTGTGCGTGGCTGGAACGGAAATGTCAGCAGCGAAATAATGGCAAAAACCACAGTGAGGACAAAGCGCAGCACTTCGTAGACGACCGAGCGCAGGAAGGCCGCGATGGCGCTCATGCCACGATTCTTCGCACCGCCTCAGCCAGGTCCGCGAATACGGGGGTTCCCTCGGGCAATCCGCCGGCGGCCTCGGTCTTGCTGCCTTTGCCGGTCAATACCAACATCGGCTGTGCTCCCGCGGCGGCGGCGGCCTGCAAATCGCGCAGGGAATCGCCGATGCAGGGCACGCCGGCGAGATTGACGTTGAAGCGCTGCGCGATGTCCAGAAACATGCCCGGCTTCGGTTTACGGCACTCGCAATTCGCTTCCGCAGAGTGCGGGCAGTAGAACAACGCATCGATGCGCCCGCCGACCTGCGCAAGGACGCGGTACATCTTGTCATTGATGGCATTGAGCGCTCCCATGTCGAGCAGCCCGCGCCCGATGCCGGACTGGTTCGACGCGACCACGACCCGGTAGCCCGCATGGTTGAGTTTCGCAATCGCTTCCAGGCTGCCCGCGATCGGCTTCCATTCGGTGGTGTTCTTGATGAAGGCGTCGCTGTCCTGGTTGATTACGCCGTCGCGATCGAGGATGACGAGTTTCATGGGGTACAAGGGCGAGGGGCGCAGGGACGAGGAGTGAGGGGCGAGGAGCTCATCGGATTGATCATGCCGCCAACTTCGAAATGTCGGCTACCTTGTTCATGAGCTGGTTCAACTCGGTCAGAAGCCTCAGTCGATTGACTCGAACAGCGGGATCCTCCGCGTTGACCAGCACCTGATCGAAAAAACGATCCACAATCGGCCGCAGTCCGGCCAAAGCCTGCAATGCCTCGGTATATTGACGCGCAGCGTAATGCTTTTCCACGACTTGTCTCACATCCTCGATGGCCTTGTACAGATCCAGCTCGGCATCATGCGACATGTGCTTCGGATCCGCGACGCCGCAAACCGTGTCCGATTTTCGGATGATATTGCCGATGCGCTTGTTGGCGGCAGCCAGGCTTTGTGCTTCCGGCAGGGCGGAAAATGCGCGCACCGCGTTCAAGCGCGTCAAGACTTCGCTGATCCGCGCCGGCTGTGCCGACATGACCGCTTCAATCTCGTGGCTCGCGAAGCCCTGGTCGCGCAAATAGCCGCGCAGGCGATCCAGAATAAACTCAATCAGGTCATCAGCCGGATCCGCAAATCCTGTCACGCCGTGAAAAGTATCCACGGCATGCTTGAGAATCACATCCAGATTCAGCGACAGATTCTTCTCGATCAAAATGCGAATCACGCCTAGGGCGTGACGACGCAGTGCGAAAGGATCCTTCTCGCCAGTCGGTTGCTGCCCGACGCCAAACAGGCCAACCAGCGTTTCCAGTTTATCAGCCAGTGCGACAAAGGCTCCCGCCATGGTTGAGGGCAGCGCGTCCCCGGCAAAGCGCGGCCGGTAATGCTCCTCGATAGCCTGACAGACTTCGGACGGGAAACCGTCCGCCTGCGCGTAGTACTTCCCCATTACACCTTGCAGCTCCGGAAACTCGCCCACCATGGACGTGAGCAAATCGGCTTTGATCAAATGCGCGGCGATATTGGTGTTTTCCTCGTCGACACCCAACATGCGGGGAAACTCTGCGGCAAGATTCTCCACCCGTGTCAATCGCTCAAGCTGGCTGCCGAGTTTGTTGTGGTAGACCACGGCCGCCAGTCCGGCGACCCGATCGGCGAACCTGGTCTTCCTGTCGGTATCGAAGAAAAACCGCGCATCCGCGAATCGCGGGCGCACGACGCGCTGATTGCCCTCGACGATGTTCTTCGGATCGGCAAGCCGCATGTTGGAGACGATCAGAAACCTGTTGGTCAGTTTGCCGCTCGCATCGAACAGGGGAAAATACTTCTGATTCCGGCGCATGGTCAGGACCAGGCATTCCTGCGGCACGGCGAGGAAGTCCGGTTCGAATTCACCAACATATACCGTCGGATACTCGACCAGGGCGGTGACTTCATCGAGCAGCGGTTCGTAGTCGATGTCGGCACCGAGCGAACATCGCAGAGTTAGAGCCTTGTCGGCGAGCTGCCTCCCGATTTCGCTTTTGCGGGTTTCGAAATCGGCGATGACCCGGCCTTCGTTCTCCAGGCGTGATTCGTATTCGTTTGCGCGCTTCAGCACAATGTCCTTCGCGCCTTGAAACCTGTGGCCGTGGGTCACGCGACCGGCTGTCAAGCCGAGGGCGGTGACGGCCAGGACATTTTCGCCGTGAAGCGCGACCAGGCCGTGCGCGGGACGCACGAACCTGACAGTCGTCGTGCCATCGGCAAGCTGGTAACTCATGACTTTGGGTATGGGCAGTTTCGCGATGGCTTCCTGAAGCGCGCCCTGTAGCCCGGTTTCCAGTGCGAGCCCGGGAATGACCTGGTTCAAGAACACATACTCGGTGGTGCCTTCAGTCCTGCGCTCGATCCGGTCGACGTTGCCGCCCTCCTTCGCCAATCTCTTGAGCAATGCCGCGCTCGGCTGGCCGGCCGCATCGAACGCCACTTTGGACGGCATCAGCTTGCGCAGTTCTGCCCGTTCCGAGGACATCTCGCTGACCGCTGGAATAATCACCGCGATCCGGCGTGGCGATGCAAATGTCCGTATTCCTGGAGAATCGGCTTGCTTCAGATTCAGCTGCATCAGGGTGCTGACAATGCTTTCGCCAAACGCCTTGCCCAGTGATCGCAAGGCCATGGGCGGCAGTTCCTCGGCAAATAATTCGACCAACAAGTCAGCGCTCATGGCGCCAGCTCTTTCTCGCTCAGCGCCGCCTTCATGGCTGCAACATCGATGCCCAGCTTCTGCAGCTGGTCCGGTTTGCTCATCGGAAAACCCTGGCGCACCCGCGAATCGAAATACGCCTGCGAAACGCTGCGCGCGAGATTGCGGATGCGCCCGATGTAAGCGGCGCGTTCGGTAACCGAGATCGCTCCGCGGGCGTCGAGCAAATTGAAGCTGTGCGCTGCTTTCAACACCATTTCATAACCAGGCAGCGCAAGTTGCGCGGCCATCAGGCGTCTGGCTTCCGACTCGTAGTCGTTGAAATGCTGGAACAGCACCTGGGTGTTCGACTGTTCAAAATTGTAAGTCGATTGCTCGACTTCGTTCTGGTAGTACACGTCCCGGTAGGTAAGGCCTTTTGTCCACTCCAGATCGAAAACATTCTCGACGCCTTGCAGATACATTGCCAGACGCTCGATGCCGTAGGTGATTTCGCCGGTGATCGGCTTGCAGTCGAGTCCGCCGACTTGCTGGAAATAGGTGAACTGCGTGACTTCCATGCCATTCAGCCAGACTTCCCAGCCCAATCCCCAGGCGCCGAGCGTCGGATTTTCCCAGTCGTCCTCGACGAAACGGATGTCGTGGGCCTGGGGATCGACACCAAGCGCACGCAATGAATCGAGGTACAGGTCGATGATGTCGGGCGGTGAGGGCTTGAGAACCACTTGAAACTGATAGTAATGCTGCATGCGGTTCGGATTCTCGCCGTAGCGGCCGTCTTTCGGGCGGCGCGAGGGCTGCACGTATGCCGCGCGCCAGGGCTCCGGGCCGATGGCGCGCAGAAACGTCGCGGTGTGCGAAGTGCCGGCGCCGACCTCCATGTCATAGGGTTGCAGGATCGCGCAACCGCGCTCGCCCCAGTAGCGCTGCAGCGTCAGAATGACTTCCTGGAAATTCAGCATCAAAGAATTCTGCTAGAGGATCGGGAATTGTGTCCCGAAAGACGCCCGGATTGTACTTAAATCCACGCTCCTTAACGAGACAGTGGCGATGCGCGCCGCCGGTTCAGCGCGCGCGGAAGCCTCGAATCAGAGTGGGCAGCAAGGCCATCCCCAGCGCCAGCGCCAGAAATCCGTAGTTGCCGAACACCACATAAGGAGTGCTGCCCTGGTAGCCTTGCACCTCGCCGTTCAACACGGTGGCGATGAACTCCGGCACCGTGGCGATCATGCGCCCCTGCGGATCGATGATGGCGGTAACGCCGGTGTTGGTCACCCTGAGCATCGGGCGACCAGTTTCCAGCGCGCGCATCTGCGCTATTTGTGCATGCTGGCGTGATGCCGCAGAGTCGCCCCACCAGGCATCGTTGGTGAAGTTCGCCAGTATGGTGGCCTCCGGCAACTGGCGGATGATCTCTTCGCCGAACACGTCTTCATAGCAAATATTTACCGCAACTTTCTGTCCCGCAACCTGCATCGGTTTCTGCACCGCCGCGCCTCGCGAGAAGTCGCCCATCGGAATATGCAGAATCTGCATCACCCAGCCGAACACCGGGCGCAGCGGCAAATAGTCGCCGAAAGGCACCAGATGATGTTTGCGGTAGGTTTGCGCCGGCGCGCCGCCCAGGCTCATGACGCTGTTGAAATAGTTGCCGGAGGCATCTCGTTCCGGAACTCCGAACAACAAGTCTCCGCCGTTGCGCAGCGCGTGATCGGCGAGCGCTTGCAGGTATTCCGGCGCGATGTTGTCATGCAAGAGCGGCAGCGCGGTTTCCGGCAGTAAAATAAGCCGGCCATCGGCAGCGCGCACCATTTCCAGATAGGTTTGCAATGTGGCCAGTGCGCGCTCCGGGCGCCACTTCAATTCCTGCGGAATATTCCCTTGCAGCAAGCTCACGCGCAGGGGCTCGCCCGCGACCGGCTCGGTCCATGCATGGGTTTTCAGGGCGATCCCGGCAATTACCAGAAAACTCGCGAGGCCAACCCCCGCCATGAACGCTGGCGGGGGCAGGCGCGATTTCCCGACAGCGCGCGAAAGCAGCCAGGCTTGCGCGGCGAAAGCCAGCGCACCGGCAACAACGGCGGTGGCCAGGGAGGCGCCGAAGACACCCAGGATCGGCGCATAACCCGCGAGCGGACTTTCGGGAACCTGCGAGTAACCGAACGCAAGCCACGGAAATCCGGTCAGTACCCAGGTGCGCATCCATTCCGTGATGCTCCACAGGGCGGGGAACAGCAGCATCAGCCGCGTCGCGGTGCCGGCACGCACGCTCGAAGCCAGCGCACAAGCCAGTGCCGGAAAACAGGCGAGCAACAGACAGAACAACAAAGTGAACAGCGCTGCGATCGGACTCGCCATGCCGCCATAGACGTGCAGGCTCACATAAATCCAGCTCGTGCCGCAAAGAAAAAGACCCGCGCCAAACGAAAAACCGAGCAACGCTGCTTCCTTGAGCGTGCCGCAACGCAGCCAGAGCAGGGCGAGCAGTGCCAGCGAAACCCAGGGAAGCACGTAAAGTTGCAGCGGCGCAAATCCAGCCACAGCCAGCGCTCCCAGTGCGGAGGGAGCGAGAACCAACTTGAGCAGAATCAGCCGGACTCCGTCAGGAGTCTGTGCGGAAGGATCAGCTCGCACTCTCCGCCTTGATTTTCTCCACCAGCAGTGCGTGAAGCCTGCGGCTGTCGGCGCGAACGACCTTGATGTTCAGATCGCCGATGCTGAACTGTTCGCCGCGCTTGGGCAGCCTGCCGAGGTGGTCAAGCACCAGGCCGCCGACGGTGTCGAAATCCTCATCGCTGAAACTGGTGCCGAAAGTGCGGTTGAAATCTTCAATCTCGGTTTGTGCCTTGACGCGGAACTGGCCGCTGCGATCCAGGATGATATTGGCTTCGGTTTCGTCGAAATCAAACTCATCTTCGATCTCGCCGACGATCTGCTCGAGTACGTCCTCGATGGTCACAAGGCCCGCCGCGCCGCCGTACTCGTCCACCACGATGGCAATGTGATTGCGGTTGCTGCGGAAATCCTTGAGCAGCACGTTCAGGCGCTTCGACACGGGAATAAATACCGCGGGACGCAGCCGGTCGCGAACATTGAAATCTTCG
>JANNTE010000426.1:0-8099 GCA_031403365.1 Betaproteobacteria bacterium
C
Organism: Betaproteobacteria bacterium; assembly: GCA_031403365.1. Classification (GTDB taxonomy): domain Bacteria; phylum Pseudomonadota; class Gammaproteobacteria; order Burkholderiales; family JACQAP01; genus JACQAP01. The sequence continues at coordinate 2 of JANNTE010000426.1, forward strand.
CCGGAATGATGCGTCTTTGCCGCCCCCAGTCTGCCCATCTGTTTTTCTTGCTCCTGATCGCATGGCTTGCGAGCAGCGCAGAAGTTTTCGCCCATGCCGTAACAGATGGCGACAAGGGCTATATTCAGGAGATATCGGGCATCAATATCGTGCCTTTTGTCTATCTGGGCGCCAAGCACATGATGACCGGATACGACCATATTCTGTTTTTGTTCGGGGTCATCTTCTTCCTGTATCGGATGAAGCACATCGCCTTGTATGTGAGCTTGTTCGCTGTTGGGCACTCCACGACGATGCTGCTGGGCGTGTACTTCAACATCGGTATAAACAGCTACATCATTGATGCCATCATTGGTCTCTCGGTCGTCTACAAGGCACTCGATAATCTCGGCGCCTTTCAGCGCTGGTTGGGTTTCCAGCCCAACACCAAGATGGCGACCTTGATATTCGGATTTTTCCACGGCTTCGGACTTGCGACGAAGATCATCGAATACGAAATCTCACCCGATGGGCTGGTGCCCAATCTGCTGGCATTCAATGTCGGCGTCGAGATCGGTCAGATGCTCGCACTCGTGGCCATACTGATTGCGATGAGCTACTGGCGTCGCACCGCCAGCTTCTGGCGCCATGCCTACACCGGCAACGTCGCCATGATGAGCGCCGGGTTCATGCTCATCGGATATCAGTTAACCGGCTTCTTCGTATCTTGAATTTTTGACGGGACTTTCATCCATGTACAACAGCGACACACCCCCGCGCGCGGAGCTGCCCACCTCCCGGCAACTGCTCCGCTCCACCATCATCGCGGTCGTGGTTGCCGCAGTGATTCTTGCAACCATCGTTCTGCCATCCGAATACGCGATTGACCCGACGGGTATCGGGCGCGTTCTCGGGTTGACAAAAATGGGGGAGATCAAAGCCCAGCTTGCCGCCGAGGCAGCGGCGGACGCAGCGGCAGGAAGCGCACCCACCGCTGCCCCCGTGTCGGCTCAGCGTCCGCCCGCCGCCGCATCGCCCGGCGCCCTTGCTGCCCCACCCACGATTAAGGCAAAAAATGTCGTCCAATGGCGGGACGAAACAAAAGTGAAGCTGGCACCAGGGCAAGGCGCCGAGGTAAAGCTAAAGATGGCTGGGGGAGCCAAGGCCAGTTTCTCCTGGACAGCGCAGGGCGGCGCCGTGAATTTCGATACCCACGGCGATGGCGGTGGAAAATCCATCAGCTACGAGAAAGGCCGTGGCGTTCCCGCCGACGAAGGCGGACTTGAAGCCGCTTTCGACGGCAACCATGGCTGGTTCTGGCGCAACCGGGGACGGTCTGACGTGACGGTGGTGCTGCGCACTCGCGGGGATTATGCAGAGATCAAGCGGGCGCTTTAACGGTTACCTCGCCGACGCAGCCGCGTTGGCGTTGCCGAATGCGGAGTGTCATTCCTGTGAAAACGGGAATGCAGGTTTTTTTCAAGAAAACGATCTCCCCGCTCCCCAATTAAATCATTCGAGGACAAGCTTCGCGGGGAAGACACTTGTTCAGAGCTTCCCCGGTTCAATCCGGTTTTCAAATCCAGTCTTCTTGATCTGGATCAAGGCGTCCACCTCTATCCAGGCGCAGCCTGCTTGCAGGTACCCCTCCCTTTGGGTAAACAGGAAGAAGCAGACTGATGTTCGATCACGGAAGCTGGATGTACGGGGGCTGGCTGGTCATGCTGCTGGTTTGGGTCGCACCGTTCATTGTGCTGTTTCTTGCCTGGCAGGCTTTCGCCCGAAATAAACCACCGTCTGCGCGCGAGTTTCTGGATCAAGCCTACGCCCGAGGTGAGTTGTCGAGAGACGAGTACTTGAAGAAACGCGATGATCTGGCGGGACGCTGACATTGCAGCCGTTTAACGAGATAACCTGAAGGAGCACTCAAATGAACAAACTCACATTGACGATTTTTCTGACTTCCCTGCTTGCAATACCCGTGGCCCAGGCTGCGGACGAAGAAGATCACTCCGCTCATCACCCCGCCGCCGACCCGGCCCAGGCCGATGCCGCGCCGGAAGACAAGGCCGCCGCAATGGGCATGGAAAAAATGCAGGACAAGATGAAGAAAATGCAGGATTTGATGGCGAAAATTCGCGCCACCACGGATCCCGGGGAACGCGCGAAGCTGATGAAAGAGCACATGAGTTCAATGCAAGAGAGCATGAAGACCATGGGCGACATGATGGGGAAAGGCGGCATGATGGGCAAGAAAAAACCGGACAGCGACGCGTCCTCTGCACCGCCTGTTCAGGGTGAAAAACCGGGCGGCGAGATGATGATGGGTGGCATGATGAAGATGCACAAAAAGATGGAAGCGCGCATGGACGCCATGCAAAAAATGTTGGAGCAGATGATCGAGCGCGAGGCAATGGAGCAGAAGATGGAAGGCCGGTAGTTGCCACCAGGCAGGAGCAAGTACGCCCGCTCGCCAGGCATTCAGGAGCTGACACATGGGACACGATCCCAAAAACGCAGGTTGCAAGAGCTGGTGGGAATCGAGATCAAACTGGGTACTACTGGCATTTCTTGCCATTGCGGGCTTCTACCTCATCACCGAACACAGAGCCCATGTATTCGGTGCGCTGCCGTTTCTGATTTTGCTGGCCTGTCCGCTGATGCACGTATTCATGCATCGCGGCCACGGTGGACATGACCATGGCTCCTCGTCCGACGCTCACAATCATGGAACCAAGACAGGTGAAAAACCATGAACCCAGAACCTGTCCAGGCCTACGGCTTATGGTGGCTGGTGGTCATTAACTCGCTGATGTTCATCATTTTCGCCTTCAGCTTTGCCAAGCCGCAAAGCGCGCGCGACTGGCGTTCGCTTGGCGCATTTTCGGCCTTCATCGTCGCGTTGTTCACCGAAATGTACGGGTTTCCGCTGACAATTTACCTGCTATCGGGCTGGCTCGGTAGCCGTTATCCGGGCATCGACTTCCTGACCCATGACGCGGGCCATTTGCTCGAGACCTTGATCGGGTGGCGCGCCAATCCTCACTTCGGTCCATTCCATTTGCTGAGCTTTGCCTTTATCGGCGGTGGTTTCATCCTGTTGTCCTCGGCATGGAATGTTCTTTTCAAGGCGCAACGCGCGGGCCAGTTGGCGACCAGCGGCCCTTACGCCGTCATTCGCCATCCGCAGTACGTCGCCTTTGTACTCATCATGTTCGGCTTTCTGCTGCAATGGCCCACGCTGCTGACCTTGGTCATGTTTCCAATCCTGGTGCTGGTGTATGCACGCCTGTCGTTCAACGAGGAACGCGATGCTCAGGCCCGCTTCGGTGACGACTACACGCGCTATGCAGTACGCACACCGGCTTACTTTCCCCGCCTCGGAAGCAAGACCACCGGTCCACCCGTGCATTGACGCGCCGGCGATTGCCGCCTCTGACCAGAAAAACAATACTCAACATGCAAATCACTTTTCTTGGCGCGACCGGCACTGTCACCGGCTCCAAATATTTGATCCGCGCCGGCAGCAAGCAGGTACTGGTGGACTGTGGGCTGTTCCAGGGTTTGAAGCAACTGCGCTTGAGAAACTGGGCACCGCTACCCCTCGATGCCAGAAAAATCGATGCGGTCATTCTGACCCATGCCCACATCGACCACAGCGGTTATCTGCCACTGCTGGCCAAGAACGGATTTTCCGGAAAAGTCTATTGCAGCCGCGCCACCCGTGATTTGTGCGGAATACTGTTGCCCGATTCGGGTCATCTGCAAGAAGAAGAAGCCGACTACGCCAACCGCAAGGGATTTTCCAAACACTCCCCCGCCCTGCCCTTGTACACCCAGGCCGATGCAGAGCGTTGTCTGAAACTGCTCGCACCCGTCGATCTCGAACGCGACATCGATCTCGGCGATGGCCTCCGCCTGCGCTTGTCGCATTCAGGGCACATCCTCGGTTCGTGTTTTGTGCGGCTCACGCACCAGGGGAAGTCGATTGTGTTCAGCGGCGATCTCGGCCGCCCCAACGACATACTCATGAAACCGCCGGTCCCGGTCGCGCAGGCCGACTATCTCGTACTGGAATCCACCTATGGCGACAGACTCCACGGCGCTCAAAACCCCGAGGCGGAACTGGCCGACATCATCAATCGCACCGCGAAACGCCGTGGCGTGGTCATCGTGCCGACCTTCGCCGTCGGCCGCGCGCAGGAGCTGCTCTACTACGTTCACCTGATCAAGGCCGCCAAGGCGATTGCGGACATTCCGGTGTATCTGAACAGCCCGATGGCAGTGGACGCCACGCGCATTTTCCATGAACACCCAGGAGAACACCGGCTCACGCCCAGGCAATGCGATGACATGTGCCAAGCGGCAAAGATCGTCAACAGCGTCGAGGAATCGAAGCAACTCAATCTCAGATCAGGCCCGATGGTGATTCTCGCCGCCAGCGGCATGGCGTCCGGCGGGCGCGTGGTGCATCACCTCAAGGCATTCGCGCCGGATCCGCGCAACACGATTTTGTTCGCCGGTTTCCAGGCTGCTGGAACGCGCGGCGCGAACATCCTGGCAGGTGCCGAAAGCGTCAAAATTCATGGCGCATACGTGCCGGTTCGTGCCGAAGTGGCCCTGTTGTCGAACTTGTCTGCGCATGCCGATTATGCGGAAATCATGGCCTGGCTGGGTGGCTTTACGTCAGCACCGAAGCAGACCTTCATCACCCATGGCGAGCCGGTCGCCGCCGATGCATTACGTCACCGCATCGAGGAGCACAAACGCTGGCGCTGCCGAGTGCCGGATTACCTGGAGACAGTCGAACTGGACTGAGGTGACCCGGATGGCTGACGGCACACGCATTGACCGCACAAATGGCGCGATGGCGCCTGGCATTTTCGCCAGCGCAAGCCTGTGGTCAGCCCTCGCCTTCGTTTTTCACCTGCTCTGGGAAATCGCGCATGTCAGGCTCTACACGATCTGGTTTGAGGCGGATCGACTGACGCTCGCATGGTCCATTTTTCATTGCACTTTGGGCGATGTATTGATCGCGCTTGCCCTGTTTGCGCTTGCAGGCAGCGTGCTCCAGCGCACGGACTGGCCGAATTCCCATCCGCAGACTGGCGGCGCCATGGTGGTAACCGGCGCGATTGCCTATACCGCGTGGAGCGAGTGGTACAACGTCTATCGAGCAGACAACTGGAGTTATGCGGAGAATATGCCGATCGTGTTCGGCATTGGCATTTCCCCATTATTGCAGTGGCTTCTCCTGCCTCCGTTGATGATGGTCGGGTATCGAATACTCGCACCGCTTTTGTTCAAGTCGAGGTAACGCAATGACAACCGATCCGGTATGTGGCATGCAGGTCGATGAGCGCACTGCGGCCGACAGCAGCGCGTTCGAGGGCGGCAGGTATTACTTTTGTTCCGCCGGATGCAAGAAGAAGTTTGATGCGAATCCATCCGCATTCATTGGAACCTCGCATACCGGTGACACCGCGCGCTCTGCGCACACACCTGCGCACACGCCGACAACTACTGCCACCGCGCCCAAGGTCAATGCAACGCCTGCTGCCGGCGCCACACTGCCCGCCGCGGCGAGGTATACCTGCCCGATGCACCCGGAGATCCTGCGCGCCGCACCGGGCGACTGTCCCATCTGCGGCATGGCCCTGGTTCCCATTGCGGGCACGGGTGACAGCGGCGATGCCGAACTGCGTGATCTCGAGAAGCGGCTGTGGATCGGTACCGTGCTGTCAATACCGCTGGTCGTGCTGGCGATGTCGCCAATGATCGGCATCCATGAACTGTTCGGCCTTCAGCCGCGGCCGCGAGGATGGGTCGAGTTTGTGCTGGGCACACCGGTCGTGCTGTGGGTGGGCTGGCCGATTCTGCGCAAATTCTGGCTGTCGCTGATCCATCGCGCGCTCAACATGTACACCCTGATCGGCCTGGGGGTCGGGCTTGCATACCTGTTCAGCCTCGCCGCAGTGCTGGTGCCCGGCTGGTTTCCGGCAGAGTTCCGCGAGCACGATGGCGCGGTCGGCACTTATTTCGAGGCTGCGGCGGTGATCGTGACGCTGGTGATCCTGGGCGACTTCCTGCAATTGCGCGCCATGGGGCGTACCAGTCAGGCCATCAGCCAACTGCTCAAACTCGCGCCCAATCTCGCCTGGCGTTTGCGCGATGACGGCAGCGAAGAGCAAGTGCCGCTCGATACGGTGGTGGTTGGCGACCGCCTGCGGGTGAAGCCGGGCGAGAAAGTGCCGGTGGACGGCACGGTGCTCGAAGGCGCCAGCCATGTTGACGAATCCATGATCACCGGCGAGCCGGTGCCGGTGGCCAAGGTTGCGGGCAGCAAGCTCACCGGCGCCACCGTGAACGGCAATGGTTCATTGGTGCTGCGCGCCGAGCGCGTGGGTGCGGACACGCTGCTCTCGCGCATCGTGCACATGGTGGGCGAAGCGCAACGCACGCGCGCGCCGATCCAGCGCCTTGCCGATATCATCGCGGCGTACTTTGTCCAGATTGTCGTGGTCATCGCCATCGTGACTGCGCTGACATGGTGGTTCTTCGGTCCGGAGCCGAAATTTGCCTACGCGTTTCTGAATGCCATTGCGGTGCTGATCATTGCGTGCCCCTGTGCCGTGGGTCTGGCTACCCCCATCTCGATGACGGTTGCCATGGGACAAGGCGCGCGCGCCGGCATTTTGTTTCGCAATGCCGAGGCGATCGAGCGCATGCGCGACATCGACACCGTGGTGGTGGACAAGACCGGTACGCTGACACTGGGCCATCCCGCATTGACCGATTTCGTCGTCGAAGGCATTGCGGAAAACGAAGCGCTGGCGCTGGTTGCGGGCGTTGAGCAACTCTCCGAACACCCGATCGCGCTCGCCATCGTCGAGGGCGCGAAGGCGCGCGGCCTGACACCGCGCCCAGCCGGAGCGTTCGAGGCCGTCAACGGCCTGGGCGTGCAAGCGGACATCGATGGCAAGCGCGTGCTTGTGGGCAGCGGCGGCTTTCTCACGCAGCGCGGTGTCGATACGCAGCGCTGGGAAGCGCGCGCGCAAGCTTGGCGAACGGATGCGAAAACGGTCGTGTTCTTCGCGGTCAACGGCATCCCTGCCGGCATCGCCGCGGTGGCCGATCCGATCAAGGACAGCACGGCGCAAGCCATCACAGCACTCAAGAACAGCGGCGTGCGCATCGTGATGCTCACGGGAGACTCTCACGGCACGGCGCAAGCGGTCGCGCGCCTGCTCGGCATCGACGAGGCGCTCTCGCAAGTGCTGCCTGCGGACAAGGCCGGTCACGTCAAACGCCTGCAAGCCGAAGGGCGCAAAGTGGCGATGGCCGGGGACGGCATCAACGATGCGCCGGCTCTGGCGCAGGCCGATGTGGGCATCGCCATGGGTACCGGCACCGATGTGGCAATGGAAAGCGCCGGGGTCACCCTGGTCAAGGGAGATTTGCGCGGCATTGCGCGCGCCGCCGTGCTCTCGCGCGCCACCATGCGCAACATCCGCCAGAATCTTGTTTTCGCGTTTGGCTACAACGCCCTCGGCATCCCGGTGGCCGCCGGTGTGCTCTATCCGGCCTTTGGTTTACTACTCTCGCCGGTGTTCGCCGGCGCGGCCATGGCACTGAGTTCGGTGTCCGTGGTCAGCAATGCATTGCGGTTGAACCGGATTAAGTTGTGAACTTGGCGATTAAACCGCATCAGGTTTTGAATTCGGCGCCATAGGAACACATGAGCGTCCTGACGATCAACGGCGGCTCGTCCAGCATCAAGTTCGCGCTTTACCAAAGTGGCAACCCGCCCAGGCGCGGATTGCATGGCAAGATCGAACGCATCGACCTGAGAGGAACCCGGCTTACTGTCAGCGACCCCGTCCAGCCGCAGGATTCTCGCGACATTCGCGATCTGGATCAACGCTCGGCGGCGAATTTTCTTTGCGATTGGCTGGAAGATCGCATTGGTCTCAACACCATCTCCGCGATCGGTCATCGCGTTGTTCACGGCGGCGCCAGCTACAGGGAGCCCCAGCGCGTGACTGCGCAACTGCTCACTGAGCTGCACCGCCTCAGCCCTTACGCACCAGAGCACCTGCCCCACGAAATTGCGCTGATT
>JANNTE010000427.1:0-6218 GCA_031403365.1 Betaproteobacteria bacterium
CGTTCATCTGCGCAGCGCTGATCGTTGTGCCCGATGTAAACGTATTGGGGACGACGCCGTAGGCCAGTGCGGCGGCGCTCAAGATGATGGCGCCGCCCACAAGCTGGGTGCGCGTCGGTTGCATACGCTTCAAGGATTTCAGGCTGATCATCATTTATCTCCGTGGTGTGAATTCAGGAAAGGTTTCGGTCGATCAACGCGCTGCGTGGGCTCAACTGCCAAGCGTGCAGTTGCCCCATGTGGAACTGTCCCAGGTGCAGGTGGTGCTGGTCGGAGCCGGCGCGGCTCCGCCATCACCACCCCCGCCGCCACCGCACCCGGCAAGCATGAAGAGAACGAATAACATGAAAACACCGGTCAGGCTGCGTTTGCTGGTCATGGTTTTCTCCCTTGTAACGCTCGACATGTGATGCTGCGTGTGACGCGCTCTCGGGCTGCGCATTGCTTCGTTTACGAAGTTTGGTGCGCGGTAAGCGCCGATGCTCGTCAATGCGCAACAGTGAATCGCAAATCGCGGCGCTTGCCTATTGGCCGAAAGTACCGGTACTAAAGTATTGGGGATCTGCCGGCGGGCCGTACGCTTGGTTTTATTGCAAGACCGCGCTGGTCAATGGTGCCGGCTTGAGGCAAAGTGAAGTCATTCAAGAAACCCACGCCGCCGGAGTATCCATCATGAATCTGCTCATCGCCGATGATCACACGCTGTTTCGCGAGGGCCTGCGCTATTTGCTGGCGCAACTCGACAGCGAGGTAAACGTGTTCGAGGCTGCTGACTACGATGCCGCAGCCGCGTTGCTGGCGGCACACCCGAATGCGGATCTGGCATTGGTCGATCTGCATATGCCCGCGCTCAAAGCAGCCGGTGCCCTGGAGAACTTAATCCAGGGTGCGGGTACGGTGCCGGTGGTGGTGCTCTCAGCGGAGTTGGATGCGCGCGAAGTGCGCCGCGCGCTCGACGCCGGGGCGATGGGTTACATCCCGAAGAATGAATCGGCTCAGGTGATGTTGAGCGCGCTGCGCCTGGTGCTCTGCGGCGGGGTGTACCTGCCGGAGAAGTTGTTGCGCAGCGGCGGCGCGAGCCTGCGGACCGACGCGAGTATCGTCCTAACGCAGCGTCAGCAGGATGTATTGCGAGAACTGGCCCTTGGAAAATCCAACGAAGCCATCTCCGAAGAGTTGGGCCTTGCGCTCTCCACGGTGAAGACGCATATCAGCGCGCTGCTGAGTATTCTCGGTGCGCAGAATCGCACTCAGGCTCTGCTAGCGGCCAGACAAACAGGGCTGCTGGGAAAGTAAGCGCCGGCGCGCGCCCCGGCGTCCGGATTTTTTTGGCGTTGAGATGGTCATGGCTTCGCTGCAACATCTGCCAGCAAGCACCGCCGCAAGGTCAAGCGCCAGTTAGGTCAAGCGCCAGTGACGGCGCTGCGAAGGAAGGCGCGAAGTTTGCCCGGTGGCGTGGGTTTGTGCAGGAAGGCAATGTCTTCCTTCGCGATTTCGTCAAGCCGTTGTGCAGCGGTGTCACCGGTGATAATCAGCGCAGGAATGGCAGCGCCGAACCGGCGCCGGATTTCGTGGATCGCCGCCGTGCCGGTTTGTTCATTTTGCAGCCGGTAATCGGCGATGATGGCATTGGGCGCTTCGTCGAGCATACCGAGCGCGTCGTCAATCGAGGCGGCGGCCACCACCCGGTAGCCCCAACTCTCCAGCAGTTCACGCATGCCTTTGAGCACGCTCGGATCGTCGTCTATGACCAATACGGTGATAGAGGCAATGTGCGCGGCCCAGTCTTCAAATTCCGGCTCCGCCGCTTCTTGCGCTTTGGCGCGATCTCCCAAAGGCAGTAGAAGCGTGAAGGTCGTACCTTCGCCGGGCGCGGAACGCAGTTCAAGCCGGTGCCCCAGAATCCGGTTCAGGCGCTCGACAATGGCGAGGCCAAGGCCCAGTCCCTTGGTGCGGTCACGCTCGGGATTATGCAATTGAAAAAATTCGCGAAAGATGTCGCTATGGTGTTCGACGGCGATGCCGATGCCGGTGTCGGCGATTTCGATGCGCGCGACTCCACCCTCCTGCATGCAGTCGATGCGAACGCCGCCTTTTTCGCTGTAACGCAAGGCGTTGCCGATCAGATTGCGAAGCATCGTTTCCAGCAGAACCGGGTCGGTCTGCACCACGGTCTCGCTTTCGCGGCAATACCATGTCAGCGCTTTTGCCTGCGCCTGCGGTTCATATTCCCGGGTGAGTGTGGCGAGCAGGGGCGCGAGATTGACATCGCGCGTGCGCGCCTTGACGAGACCGGCGTCGAGTTTGGACAGATCCAGCAGCGCATCGAGCAGCCCGCCGAGTGCCGTCACACTCTGATCGATATTGCCCAGCAGCGGGAGCGCCTCCGCGCTGGTAACGCGCTCGCGCAGCGCAGCGGCAAACAGTCCAAGCGCGTGCAACGGCTGGCGCAGATCGTGGCTGGCGGCGGCGAGGAATTTCGATTTGGCGCTATTGGCCTGTTCGGCGAGTTGCGTCTGTGCGCGCAATTTTTCGACCAACTCCTGGTTCTCGAACTGGAACTCGATGCCGTCCATGGTGGTCTTGTAGGCCTCCCGCACCATGAAATGCAGGATGACCATATAGACGCCAAGCCCCGCGGCCACGCCCAGGGCGCCGGGATCGCCGGTCAGGATCAACGCCAGTATCGCCAGCCCGATGGCCGGAATCACGAAGTAATACTGAGTGGCCGGCCAGAACGATGTTGCGAAAATCGATCCGGCGGCATTGCCGATGGTGAGCACCAGAACCAACATCTGGTGGCCAAGCGATTGCACCGCCAGGATCGAAAGGCACGCAGTCCCCCAGACAATTCCATCCACGAGGGAAAAAACCGACAGCCGACGCGCATAGCCCGTAGACCAGACTATATCCGGCGGCCCGATGCGTGCTTCGCGCGCGAAGTAAGTGCGCGCGAGCAGGTACTGCCCGCAGGGAACGGTGAGCGCGAGCGCCCACCAGAGCACCAGCCATGATGCCCGCACTTCCCCCCAGAACACGAGCACGACGGGCAATGACATGAATACCATGTACAAGCCTGACGAGCGCACAAGCATGCTCATCCGCTTGATTGCTTCGATGACCGCGCGCTCCGGGTACGGACCGGGCAAGGCCAACATCTTGTGCAACAGGGACTTCATCGACCTGAAGATATCAAGGAGCGCAATGGCAGGAATTGGGTGGATGGAGAATCGGGCATTTGAAGCTTGCCGTTAATTTATTGCGATGTCCAATGCCTGCGCGATGCGCCGGCCATGGTTTGACACGAGTCGCCGGGACGGGTTAAAAGGTTGGCCTCGTAGTTGGACGAAGAATTTACGCAATGGAGGAACTGAAAATGGCCGGAAGATGGATCGACATTAAAGCTGCGGATGGCGGCACGTTCAGGGCTTATCTAGCCGTGCCCGCATCGGGCAAAGGGCCGGGCATTGTGTTGTGCCAGGAAATCTTCGGCATCAATGCCTACATCCGCGAGGTCGCCGATTACTACGCAGAAGAAGGTTATGTGGTACTGGCACCGGATTTGTTCTGGCGGCTGGAGAAGAATGTCGAACTGGGTTACACCGAGGCAGACTTCGCGCGCGCCTTCGACTTCTTCGGGCGTTTCGATACCGACAAAGGCATGGAGGACATCAGCGCCGCCGTGCGCACGCTGCGTGCGCGGGCGGAAGTCGCGGGCAAGGTCGGCGCACTGGGATTCTGTCTGGGCGGGCGGCTCGCGTATCTGGCTGCGGCGCGCTGCGGTGTAGATTGCGCGGTGGGCTATTACGGCGTAACCATCGATCAGTATTTGAACGAAGCGGCGAAAATCAGGGTGCCCATGGTGTTGCATTTCGCTGGCGAGGATAAATACGCACCGCCGGCCACGGTCGAGAAAATTCAAGCCGCGTTCAAGGGCCGTCCGGAAATCGAGATCTACAACTACCCCGGCTTGGACCACGCCTTCGCGCGCACCGGCGGCATGCATTACGACCGCCCGGCGCACATGATGGCGCACTCGCGCTCGATTGCATTATTCCGCAGGGTGATGGGCCCGCACTACGACTTGTCCGCGCTGTGGGAAACGCACACCATGCACGAGTTCGGCACCCGCGACGTGGATGCAACCATGAAGACCATGGTGGCGCAGCCTTATGTAAACCATATTCCCACGCTCACCGGCGGCGTCGGCCATGATCAATTGAAGCGCTTCTACAAGCACCACTTCATTCCGACCACGCCGAAGGACACCAGACTGATCCCGATATCGCGCACCATCGGCGCGGACCGGCTGGTGGACGAGATGCTGTTTTGCTTCACCCACGACATCGAGATCGACTGGATGCTGCCCGGCATCGCACCGACTAATAAATATGTCGAGATTCCGCTGGTGGCAATTGTGAATTTCCGTGGCGACAAGCTCTATCACGAACACATCTACTGGGACCAGGCCTCGGTGCTGGTGCAGATCGGCAAGCTTGATCCGAAAGGACTGCCGGTAGCCGGTATTGAAACCGCCAACAAGCTCAAGGACGAGAAATTGCCATCCAATGCACTGATGAAGAAGTGGGCGGCGAGCGAAGGCAAGAGTTGAGTTTTTTAGCCTCTCAGACTGAGCGTTTCCACACCCCCACCCCTCAGCTTCGCTCCAAGTGTGCCCTTGTGCTCCGCTTCAAGTGCGCCCTCGTCCCGGCAGGAGAGGGGCTTATCGCTCCTTTGCTCCAAGCGTTCCCTTGTCCCGGAAAAAGGCGGGCTTGCTGCCTCCCTCTCCCTCCGGGATACCCAGGCGCAGCCGGGAGTACCCGTTTAGAGGGACTGAGGGTGAGGGAAGACTTTCGAGGTTCCACTGCGCCTTGGTGTGCGCCGGATCGAGCGCGAGCGCGCGCAAGTAGGCTCGTTCCGCCTCATCGCGCCGCCCGGCCTGTTGGTATACGAATCCGAGATTGTTGTGTACGCGCGCTTTGCCAGGAGACTTGGCGGCGGTGTCTTCCCACATGGCCACTTCCGTGGCGTAGTCGGTGTTTCGCATCACCGTTGCCGCACCAAGCAGCATGCACAACAACGACAGCGCAATCAGCGCTGGACGCGCGGCGAGCAGGCGATGCGCCGCTACAGCGAGCATCAACGCCGGGCCCAAGAGCGCGAGGTAAAGCGCCCGGTCGTTGGCCACGTCGGTACGCGGCAGCACCGAATTGGTCGGCGCCAGCATGACGAAAAACCACAGGATGCCGAAGCCAATCCACGGACGCTTGCGCCATTGCCACAGCGCGGCCGCGAACAGCCCGGCAATGACGCCTGCCTTGAGCGCCAGTGCGATACTCCATGCCGAGCGCGCCGGCAGATCGGGATCAATGTTCAGATGAAGCGTGAGTAGCGGCAGGGTCAAAAGATAAAACACGCCGCCGATCTGGGTCAGCAGATTTTCTCCCAGCGTGCGGATTTCCAGACTGGCGCCGATGAGCTTCCAGTAACCCGGCACCAGCACGACCACACACGCAGCGGCAAGGAGCACCGCCCAATGCGCGGAAGTACGCGACAGCACGCCGCGCCAGGTCCAGCCAGGCTGCAAGGCTTCGCACAGCAGCAGCGCGAAGGGCAGCGACCAGGCATTTTCCTTCACCGCCAGCGCGAGTGCGAACAATAGGACCGATGCGCCGCGCCAGCACAGCTTTCGCGCGCTGGCGCGCGCTTCCAACCACGTCAAGAGCGCCGCGAGTTCGAATGCCGCCATAAGAGACACCGAGCGCCCGGACACGTAAGTCACGGCTTCGGTTTGCGCGGGATGCAACGCGAAAATCGCGGCGCCAGCCAGCGCGATGGGCACAGCACTGTCTCCCGCGGCGCCAAGACCCGGCAGCAGCCGGCGCGCGATGGCGAACACCAGCAACACATTGACCAAATGCACAACGATATTCACCGCATGAAAGCCTGCAGCGCCAGCGCCGGACATCCAGTTCGCGGTGTACGACAACTTCAGCAGCGGCCGGATGCCCGGCATCGACTGCCACCACGCGGACAACGAGTGTACTGCGGAGTTATCGACGATGACGTTGTAGTCGTCGAACTGGAAGGGGCCGAGAAGCGCATTGGCGTATACGGCCAACACGACTACCATCAAGGCACCCTCACTACCTCGCCTCAGCGTCGCGCCAAGCGTGCCCTCGTGCCCCGCCCCAGGTGTGCCCTTGTGCTCCGCTCCG
>JANNTE010000428.1:0-7085 GCA_031403365.1 Betaproteobacteria bacterium
ATCCATTTGCCACGGCGGCCGGGGCTCTGAATTCGGCGGGCGATTGGTGCGGGATTCTTTTCCTGCATCTCAATACCAAGTATTGCCGGCCGTCCTCAGGCAGCCAGGGGATTGTCCTCAACGTAGGCATCGGCAAGAAGCACGACCAGCCAGTCAATAAAGCCTATCGGGTGGAGTTTGTCTATCGAATCGCCGCGCAGAGAGCAAACTACCTGCAGGCAAGATTGAACGCAGACCAGGGGCCGCTGAGCACGCGTGACTACCGCATCGTGCTCGAAGCCGTACCGGTGGATCGCGACCGGACTTTCATTCGCCTTTCGTATTCCTATACCTTCGGTGCGGTGGGACGTTTGGCAATGGGCGCCTACCTCGGCACCATCGGTAAAAGCAAGGTGGGATTTACCGTGACCGGGAAAGGAGCCAACGGCCAGCCGCAGTATATTGGCGGAGTTCGGGGGGTGTTGGAACGCAACGTATTGCGCTATTTTCTCGCGATCGAGGCCCATCTCGGCGCATTGTCCGTGCCGCCGCGGGCGCGCCTCGAAAAACGTCTTCGCGACTGGTTCGCCGCAGCCGAGCGTTATCCGCGCCAACTCCATGAGATCGACCTGGAGGAGTATCTCGTCATGAAACGCCGGGAGGCCGCGCGGCAGGACGATGCGTCCAACTTTCCGACCGCGGTCCATTTGCCGTGAGGGGGCGGCGCCAGCAGGCAGACTATTCGGACAGGACCACCGCCCGGTGGTTTCGCCGCCTGAACGGCACTGCCCGGTCAATTCGGCGTCATGGCCAAGAACCGGAATCCGGTTAATCCCGCCTGCGCCGGAATGAGGACAAAAACAGGATGATTGCACCTGGCAAATGCCAGTCACCCAAGGCCCCAGCCAGAGTGATCCGTGCGCTATCGCACAGACTGCATTGACCAGTAACGTGTCTATTCAAGTACCTGGTGCAAAAAGCAGGAGTTCGCGACCATGCGGCAACGCCCGTGAAAGCAGTTCAACACATCAATGCCGCGCTGGCTCGCCTGGCCCCGCTGATGTGGTTTGGCGTGGCCAAATCCATCTGTGCGTTCCGGCGCCCGGGGCCAACCACCAGAGCGCCGACGCCGTGGCGTTCACGCGGGATGGTTTCCCCGAAGGCAGGCGTCGGGCCGCGGCACCTGGCGCTCCTCGGGCTCGCCCTGATCGGCGGTGCGGGGTGCGCGAGTCTGCCCGACATGGAGCGCGAAGTTGCTGTTACAACGGTGCAACCGGTCGGGTTCGAGGGCGCGAAGGGCCCGGTGTCGGCAGCCAGAAGCGAGGCGATTCTCGATCGTATTGAACAAAAGGCAGGCGCCTCCGGCGTGTTGGAAAAACATCTCGCTTACGAGCAGGCGGTCAACGCCGGCAGTCCGCTGGTGCTGGGCAATAAACTCACTTTGCTGCAAAACGGGCCTGCCACTTACCGGTCGATGTTCGCGGCCATGCGCGAGGCCAGGGACCACATCAATCTGGAAACCTATATTTTCGACGACGACGAGGCCGGCCGGAATTTCGCGGATCTCCTGCTGCAACGGCAGGCCGCCGGCGTTCAGGTCAACGTGATCTACGACAGCATCGGGGGCATCCTCACCCCGACGGCGTTTTTCGACCGCCTGCGCGACGGCGGTATCCAGCTGCTTGAGTTCAATCCGGTCAATCCGCTGGCCGCAGGCAAGAAGGGATGGCTGCCCAACAATCGAGATCACCGCAGGCAACTGATCGTCGATGGCCGTGTCGCCTTCACCGGCGGGATCAACATCAGCGACAGCTACTCGAGTGCGCCGTCGGGCAGGCGTGCGCCGAAAAAAAGCGGTCATGCGGCAGCGCAGAAACCTGACTTGGCCTCCGGATGGCGCGACACGCACATCCGCATCGAAGGACCGGTGGTGGCCGAATTCCAGAAATTGTTCCTCGACACATGGACGCGCCAGAAAGGCAAGCCGCTTTTGGCGAAGAACTATTTTCCCGAGTTGAAGGCCCAGGGTGACGAAATTGTGCGTGCCATTGGCAGCACGCCCGAGGATCCGGACAGCCTGATTTATCTGACACTGATGTCGGCCATCAGTCATGCCGAGCGCGAAGTGCATCTTACCGTCGCCTATTTCGCGCCCGACAAGCAGTTGCTCGCAGCCCTCGCCGACGCGGCACGGCGCGGTGTCGAGGTCAAGCTGGTGCTGCCGAGCCACTCCGATTCCTGGCCTATTTTCAATCTCGGCCGTTCCTATTACGCGCAACTGCTGCGCGGCGGCGTGCGCATCTACGAGCGGCGCGGCTCGGTCATGCACGCCAAGACGGCAAGCATCGACGGGGTCTGGTCCACCATCGGTTCAACCAATCTGGATTCGCGCAGCTTTCTGCACAACGACGAAATCAATGCGGTGATTCTGGGCCGCGCCTTCGCGCAACAGATGAACGCCATGTTCAATCAGGATCTGGCCGAATCGGACGAGATCACTTCCGATCTATGGCGGCGGCGGCCGTGGACTTCGCGTTTCAAGGAGTCCGTGTCGAGAATCGGAGCATATTGGCTGTAAGGTTTGCGCAACATTGCGTTCGTCGTTTTTCCCCGATCGGTAACGCATTTCGGCGTCCGTGCGCCGGCGAGCACGGCGCGGTCAGACCACACGCGTCCACGCTGTTCTTCGCTTTCGTCCGGCGTCGCGCCCGATGGCGAGCGGCGAATGGAGCGTCGCCAATGTGCGCTAACGCACCGAGCGGAAACCGCATTGGCGATAGTCTGGGTAACGATCAGCCGCGGCAGGGGCGCGAACAATGCCTTGCACTTCATTGGCGTTAATTGTCGTGAACCGGTTGCGCACTGACCCCATTGCGGGCGCCGCCCTTGCGGCGCGAGTCGAAGCGCAGGCGACGGTGCAGGTGATGCGGCCGCACCGGGCAATGGAAATCGAAGTGGTTCTGCAGTGCAAACTTTCTATTAAGGAGATCTTTCATGCAAGCAGTCAGACGAATGTTCCAGATATTGCTATCGGCCGTTTTGCTCTCCGTCGTCCTCGGTTGCGCGGGCAACGCTAAAAAGGAAAGCACCGGCGAATACATTGACGACACAATGATCACATCGAAAGTCAAAAGCGCATTCATCAAGGATAAATCCCTGAATGCCTCGGAAATCAATGTCGAAACCTTCAAAGGCAGGGTGCAGTTGAGCGGATTCGTCGCCGACTCCGGAGATGTCTACCATGCCGGCAACGTAGCCAGGGACATCGAAGGTGTGAAGATGGTCAAGAACGACATTCGAGTCAAGTAAGTCGTGCCACAGCGCAGCGTATGAGAATCCGGAGGTCGCCTCCCGGGCGCACCGGATTCCCATTCGCCGGATTCACCAAACCGCCGGCAATGGTGATTTGCTTCGCCATGCGACCGGGTGCGGATGGCCGCGATGTGGTGCATTGCCAACACCGCCGACATTTTTTCAGCGATTCAGATTCCATGCGAAGCCGGCCCCTGCTGGCTCGCAGTCGCGACAATTCCACCTGTTCCGCAACCACCTTGTCCATCCCGGCGTACTCCGGCATCGCGATCCGCAACATCGCGCCCTACCAGTCGGTCGGGATTACACCCCTTATGGGATGTGAACTTACCGGGGATGCGCACTACGCGTGCAATGTGCTTCTTCGCACAGACCGGCATGGCCCGCACCGGCTACCTTTCGTCCGAGCCACAAATTCTGGCCCGAATAGAACCATTTACCCTCAATAAATAAGGAATCAAAATGTTGAAAAACAAGATGAAGTTCTCTGCATTGTGCAGCGCGCTTATTGCCGCGACAGGGGTGAATGTTGCCCAGGCCGGCGAAAGCGGCGTGTATATCGGACTCGATGTCGGACAGGCCGTCGCGCGCAAATACTGCGACCACGTAACCACCTGCGAAGACACCGACACCACCGTTCGCGGCGCGGTCGGCTTGCAGTTCAATCCGAACTGGGGTGCGGAATTGGGCTATACGAGTTTCGGCACGCTGTTCGACGGTCAAGACAATAACGTCAATGCCAAGCAGGACGCCAGCGCATGGACGCTCAGCGCATTGGGCACGATACCCCTTGGAGCATCCTTTGGCCTCTTCGGCCGCGCTGGAGTGGCAAGATACAACCTGAGCAACAGCGGAACCATCCAGGGCGTACCTGTGGAGAGCAGGCATGCGACCAAACCTTATTTTGGCCTTGGGGCAAAACTCGATCTTGGCCCGGCCTGGATGCTGCGTGCGGAGTACCAGGTCTATACCGATATTTCCGGTGTCGATGGCACGAAAGACAACGTGCACGCCGTGTATGCGGGCGGCGCATATCGCTTCTGAACCTGAGCGGGAACTCCCCGGCTGCGGCCGGGGCTGCTTTGCCGGTCGTCGTCGGGCACATGACCCTCAATCAAGGCCTCAGTAACGCTCGAAGGACTTGAGCGATTCGACCCGGTGATTTGAAAATGGCGAGCAGCGCGGCGCCGGTCAGCGGGCTCCACACACATCACACATCTCACAGCCAGAGACAAAAAACAGCAAAGCAGTCAAACCGCATGGCTGCATTGGCCCCGGCGAAGCAGCTCAGCAGCCGGGCGGTAATCTACCAGGCGGAAATCAGCCAGGCGGCAATCAATGATGGCGGCGCATCGCGCGGCGGTATGCACCGAATGCCGTGATGTGGTGGCAGAGCCTTGCCGCTCAGCTTTTGCGCGCGATCAATCGGCTGAATTCTAGGTTGTCCCAAATCACTTTGGCGATGGCGACCAGCGGAGAACCCAGCAACAGTCCCCACACGCCCCACAACCAGGCGAAGAACAGCAAGGCGATGAACAACACCGCGGCATTGACACGGGCAAAGCGGCTTTGCAGCCAGGTCATGAAGACCAGGCCGATGGCGCCCGACACCAGTAGCGACAGGCCCGCCGCCGTGAGCGCCATGAGCGGGGAGCCGAACTGCAGGAAACCAGCGACACCACTGGCAACTGCAACCGCAGCCGGCCCCAGATAGGGGATGAAATGCAACACAGCCGCAATCAATCCCCATAGAGCCGCATGCTCCATTCCCAGGGCCTCAAACGCCAGCCAGGTGCCAATGCCCACCAAGGCATTCGATATGAGCACGGATGCCAGATAGAGTTGGATTTGCGCATCGATCTGATTGAGAATCGATACCGCCGCTTTTTTTCGTGACAGCGTTGGGCCGACGAACTGCACCAGTTTGAGGCGGAAATGCGCGCCCGAAGCCAACAGAAAATAGGTGAGCAACAATACAATTGGCGCTTGCGCGGCAACCGTGAACAACAGCGCGGATTGCGCCAGCGCGTAGTCACGCAACCAGGCGGTCGGCTCGTTCGGCCTGGAGATGGCCACGCGTGCGCCCGGTTTTGCACCGGCGTCGGCGGCCGCACCTTCGATCTGATGTGCGGTTTCCTGCATGTTTTGCAGCGCGGTCGGGCCAGTGCGCATGCTGCTCAAGTCCTGGCGCAGCTTGCGCGCCGCCGCAGGCAACTGGTCGATCATGGCCGTGGCGTCATCGCTCAACGAAAACACGATCCAGGACAATCCACCAACCAGCATGCCCAGCACCAGCGCTGCTGCCACGGCGCGCGGGACATGATACGTTTTTAGCCAGTCGACCAGCGGATGCAGCGCATAGCTGGCGAGAATGCCGATCAGCAACGGCACGATGAAAGCGTGCGCCAGATACAGCGCCGAGATAAGCGTGATCACCGCAATTACGCCGACACCCAGGGTCAAGGCCAACGAATGCGCCGGCGTGGGTGTGTTTGTGGCCAAATCCGTGGTCGAGGGCGCATCCGGTGGCGCCTCGGATTCGACTCTCGCGCCCACGTTACGAGCCCGCCGTCACTTCTCGGCTGCGCGCGGCCTTGGCGTCAGATCGGCAGGCACGTTTTGCAGGAGGCCGGAAAGTTCGTCGGCATGCTGTTCTTCCACCGCAAGAATGGATTCCAGCAGCCGGCGCGAGGTCGGATCCTTGTCATCCAGATACTGAATAAAAGCCCGGTAACTGTCGATGGCGATGCGTTCCGCAATCAGGTTTTCCTTGACCATATCGAGCAACGTCGCGCCTTCCAGGTATTCAGCATGACTGCGTCCTGCAAGGCCTTGTGGCGAAAAATCCGGTTCACCGCCCAATTGGACAATACGCTGCGCCAACTGATCGGCGTGCCCTAGTTCCTCGTTCGAATGCACCAGGAATTCATCGGCAATGCTTTTCGACTGAATTCCAATGGCCATGAAATGATGCCGCCGGTAACGCAGCACGCAGACGATTTCGGTGGCCAGAGCGTCATTGAGCCGCTTCAGCACCGTTGGCCGGTCCGCGCTGTAGCCGGAGGTCACCGCGCCCTCATCGATATTGCGGCGGGCGCGCGCGCGTAGACTTTCAATGTCAGTCACTGGATTCATTTTGTCCATGGGTTTGTAGATGACGGGTTTGTAGATGATGGGTTCGTAGATGAATGGTGGTTGATGAAATCGGCAGCAGGCCGGCGCGACGTGCCGCGCCGGCGTTTTCCCCGGAGACCAGCCGGTTTTTGCTTAAGGCTTGAATTCATGGTTTCAGATCTGCATCGAGGCGGTCTGTGCGCTCGCGAATGGCAACCCGCGGAGTGGAGAACTGTCGCAGCAGACCAAGAGCAATCGGAGCCCATCTCACCAGCAGCAGCGTGCGTGAAGCCAGCGCAAGAACTCGCGTCAACCGGCTATGCGGCAGTCTGGACAGCGCCAGGGCGAACACCGAGGAACCAACAGGCAGTGCTTTAAACGCGATCGCCCCTGCCCGCGCCCAGGTCAGATTGTCGCGCAGGGTATTGAGCTCGCGGCGTATTCTGAGGCGGTACAGGGCCGAGCGTGCCTGCAGCAACTGCTTGCGCAGCGCCAGATTATCAAGCGCTTTAGGCATCGCGTCCCCGCAACAATTGCAAATCGTTCGAAAATTCGTTCAGCGTTGCGGAAAATGGCGATGGAATCCGGTGATCGATCTCACGCAGGCGCAAGAACGCCCCTGCGCCGATGCAAAGATAGAGGAGGGCGGCACCGCCCGTGGCAAGCGCGCGATGGGTATC
>JANNTE010000429.1:0-1821 GCA_031403365.1 Betaproteobacteria bacterium
ACATTCGGGCCATGGTCTACGCAATCAGAAAGAAAGTGAACAGCGGCGAGACCAGGTAGCAGACGAGCTGTTGCTCGGCAGGACGCAGCGCCGCGCCCTCTGTGCGCGAGCCCTGCATTACCTTGAAAAACGAGTAACCCCGCGCTTACCCGACGCGTAGACCGGCCTGCTGGGCATTTTTATCTGAGGCTGTTTCTGCGGCATTTGCGGGACATTATTTTTCTCTTCGGTATCATCATTGCCGCCGGCAACGGGTTCAGCGGATTGGGCGGCAGATCTGTTCTCGCCGGCATCCGGGCTCTGGTGGGCCGGCTGAGGATGGCCCCGGCCTGGCATCACTGGTTCCGGCCCACGCCGGGTCGAAAATACCGGAGATTCCGGCCTGAAATTGTTGCGCGGGTCGATTGCCATTACCGCTTCCATGGGATTGCTCCACGGCTCGAGCGGACCGCCGTGGCTTAGTTTGCCATCGGCAAAGCCCATATCGATGAAACTCAACTCCTCGACCAACATTGGCTTTGGGGCAGTGCGCTGTGCGCGGGCTGCAAACCAGCCGCGGTAGTAGGCATTGGTCAGTTGGACTTTCGGCATGTTGTGCAATGTCCTTCGCCTTCGACCGCGTGTGTAAAGAATCTCTGACGAGTATTTCGGCATGTCAACGGCCAAGCTTTAGCCGAACTCAGTCCACAGTTGAAATTGCGCTGGTCTGACTGCATATTGCAGGGGATTCCCCGGTAATTTTATCTGGAGATAACCATGCACAAGGCAGGCCCATGCGTTACATAGACCGAAAAGTCGCCGGCATGCCGGCCACGGATGGAGCGGGCGTCAAACTCAAGCGCGTGATCGGCGGCGCGTCGCTGGACATGCTCGATCCCTTCCTGATGCTTGACGAATTCGGCTCCGACGACCCGGATTCCTGGATCGCGGGATTTCCGGACCATCCGCATCGCGGCTTTGAAACCGTCACCATCATGCTCGACGGCCGCGTGAAGCATGCGGATTCCGTTGGCAATCAGGGCGTGATCGAGGCGGGCGATGTGCAGTGGATGACCGCAGGCCGTGGCATTATTCATTCCGAAATGCCGGAGCGTGCCGAAGGAAGGCTGCGCGGTTTTCAGCTCTGGGTGAATCTGCCGGGAAAACTGAAAATGATTGCGCCGCGCTATCAGGATGTGCGCGCCGCGCGCATCGCGTCCGTGGCAATCGGCGGAACCAAGGTGCGTGTAATCGCGGGTGAAGCCGGGGGCGTCAAAGGCGCGGCGGACACCCTGACGCCGGTACGCCTGCTCGACGTGGCGATCGCTCCGAACGCGGTCTTCGAGATCGACGTGCCCGAAGGCCATGCTTGCTTCGCCTATGTTTACGAAGGCCGGGTTGGTGGAACGGGTCGCGATGGCGATGCGGTTGAGACGGCGCGAGGATTTCTCGCAGTGTTGAGCGGCAGCGGTGCGGTGCGCTTGCAAGCGGGGGATGGCGGCGCGAAACTATTGTTTGCCGACGGCCGGCCGATTCGCGAACCGATTGCGCGCTACGGGCCGTTTGTGATGAATACGCGCGAGGAAGTGCAGAAGGCGTTCGAGGATTATTCGCGCGGCGATCTGGTCCGCGCGTAACAATGCAAGGCAAAAAAATGGACAGGGTTTCCCCTGCCCATTCTGATTTTCGGCTTGCGGTTTTAGTAGGCCGCCACCGGATTGCCGGGTGAGCCGGTCGCGCCGACCAGCTTCAGTGGTGCCCAGGTGAACAGGAATTCCCCCGGTCCGCGTTCGCCGAGAACTGTTCGATTTCCATGGCTTTTTGCAGCAAATCGAACAGTTC
>JANNTE010000430.1:0-2007 GCA_031403365.1 Betaproteobacteria bacterium
CCCTGCTCGCTGCAAATTTGCCAAAAGCGATTCCCGACACGCCGCTGTTCGTCAAGACCCACGATTTTTTATTGTGGCTGATCCGGCACGCGCAACGGTTCCCCAAGAATCTGCGCCATAGCTACACTCTCAAGCTGGAGAACATCGGGTTCGAGTTTCAAGAGTCGATTCTGATGGCCAACGCGGTGCGCGGCGCTGATCGCAGCCGGTGGCTCGGTCAAGCCGATGGAAAGCTTGTCTGCTTGCGTGCGCTGCTGCGGTTCGCGTCGGCCGCATGCCCTTGGCTGCCTGCCAGCAATTGGAATTCATACATCGCGAGGTTCAGATGGCAGCGATTCCTGGAAAAAGTCTTGTATCGTCACCTCTTGGTGCAATAATGGCGTACAGTGCGAGAGTCATCCCGTAAAATGGAGCCAAACAATGTCGAATTCGGACCAAAAATCGCGTTCAATCGCAACAGAAAATGCCGAATTGAAGACACTTGTGCTAAAGCAGTCGCGATTGCTCCGAGTACATTTTTGCATGCTGACTTTATTGGTCGTATGCGCGGCTGGCGGTGCCGCGACGATGTTGACTAGCCAGAATTTCGACAAAGTTACTGCGAAGCGGATTGAAATCCTTGACGCAGACAACCGTGTCAGAATTGTCCTTGAGGCACCTGATAAAACCGCTGGAGACGCGAACCCGAAGGTTGGGATTACGCTGCTCGACGAATTCGGATATCCGACGACGGGCGTCCTCCAATTCAAAGAATCCTGTGGTTTTTGGGCAAGCCGATTCGGCACTGATAAATCTTTCGCACTTTTAATGTCCAACAAGGAGAGTGGCGGCATGCACATCGCCAACGGCGGCGGTGGCAATTTCCCCATTAATGCTGTCGCAGATGCACGGTCGGCGTCTTTCGACGTAAGAGACCCGAAAACCGCGACATCAATAAGCGAGATCAAGTCGGAGAATGGATCTCCGTCTTTTAGCTTGTTTGACACGAAACGCCAGAAGAAAGTCTTGTTCACTTTAGACAAGAGCGAGAATCCTGTTGTTCGTATCCAGGATGAGGCGATCAAAGAGTTATTTGCGGGGCCGATCCGCTCTAATCCAAAGGCAAGTGTGAAGAGCAATCAATTCTTTTATGAGCCATGAAACCGGCCGCGTCGGCCGATCCAAAAAACTGACCGTCGCGTGTGGATAGGGATATGCGAACGACGCTGGCCCAAGGCCTTGGTTCGAGTGCGACATTTGACCCCGCCGTCAACGACGTGGAGCCAGGTCGAGGTCGAGATACTGGCACAGCTTGGCGGCAGTCTCCAAACTGATGCCACGTTCGCCGTTGACGAATCGGTTCAAGACCGACTGGCTGATGCCGGTAGCTTGGGCGATGCCATATTGTGTCTCTCCGCTACGCTTGATGGGCTACTACCAGCGCGAGCGAGAATGGGTCGACGCCGGGTCCAAGCGAGACTTTGAGAGGAGAAAGTAGAGAGGAGACCGCAGGAGCCGCGCCTGGTTGCCGATGTGCGACCGTTCGGCCTGCACGTCCGTCTCCTTTCTCCTCTCTACTCTCTCCTGCTCTATTTTTCGCGGCAGGCGAAAAATAGGCCCGCCAGGACTCGAACCTGGGACCAAGGGATTATGAGTCCCCTGCTCTAACCAACTGAGCTACGGGCCCGAAAGATCGGTGGGGAGTTTCATCGTGGCCGCGTCCTCTTCTACGTGGCGTCCACGTCGACAAACTCCCTGCCCGCCTCGGTGGGGACCGTATCGCCCTGGCTCACGCACCCCGGCAGCGCCGGTACCGAGACGACATATCCGCCGTCTACTTCCTGTTCCAAAACGACTGTATATCGCATCGATTCGACTCCCAATTGCCGCCAAAGCTTGTCCTCTGAAATTCTAACTGCCGTGGGAACCGCCTGCCAGTGCGCACACGGAGCGGCGAAGCGCGATGCGGCAGTGGCCGGCGACTTTCGCTCGATAAATTTCGAACAGCCAGAGCGAGGCGATCCAAAC
>JANNTE010000431.1:0-17740 GCA_031403365.1 Betaproteobacteria bacterium
GGATGGCAGTGGCTTTCCCTTGAGTGCCGTTGAAGGTATCGGTGAGAGCATCCACGAGACGCTGCTGCGTCTTTTCATTCATGATGTCGCAATGTGCTTTAACGATTCGGTCCCACTGCTGGACATCATTAATAGCCGAGGAGGCAGCCCTCACCAAATATGGGATCGGAAAACCATGCAAGATTCGACCTGCCTGCGGGCCAACGTCAACGGCGCTGTCCAGGGCACACGGCGCCTGGCGTTTCTCGGCAACTATTTGAGTGACATGAGCAATCTCGCGCATCTGCACCGGATCGGATTTGTGGTGAAGGGCGTAGTCAGCAATAACACCTATCGAAACCAGGCGGTCAATGGCGGGCATACCAAGCTCCACGGTCCGCTGTTCACCAGTACCGGAGTCGATGGCACACCGGGTGGAACAGGCTCAGTCTCGGAGCTGGCCTTGCTGTCTGACAATTTGTATGTCGGAGGACCCAATACAGGCAATATCCTGGTGCATCTCGGCCCGACCAATGCGCAGCGAGACGAGCGAGTGAGAGATGTTATTTTCGAGCGCAACTGGTTCCGCTCGGGCGCGGGAACCTTGCTTCCCCTCCTGATCGAAGGCGACAACATCACGATACGCAACAACCTCTGCGATACCACGGGCGCGCCGGGTCCCACCTGCATCAATGTTCGCAGGCAAGGTGCGGAGCCACCCCACAGCGATATTCGCATCTATCACAACGTGGGCTACAACGCCTCTCCTGTTTCGTTTACGTTCATAGGTCTGCTAGCCGACGTATCCAACGTTATCGTCCAGAACAATCTTGCCTCTGCTCCGTTTGGGAGCGGCCAGATTCTAGGCATAAACGGGGCAACAAATGTTACCCCCCAGGGTAACCTGTTCACAGGTGTTCCCGGATTCGCCGGCACGATGTTTCCGGGAGTACAGTTCGGCGCTGCAGCCGATTTCATCGCGGGTGCGGGCCGCGATGCGGGTCTGACTTTTGGCCCGATTCCGACTGTCCCGCCTGGCCCGCCTGTGTTCGAGGATTTTTTCGGGACACTGAGGCCGATCAACGGCATCACCGATATCGGCGCCGCCGAGCGATAGCGGGTTAGATGACGGCCAGAGTGGCCGATGCGCTAGACGCTGTCTGAGGCGGACCTTGCACTCGCCTGGGTCACTGGAGAAGCTGACCGGAACGCTGCTAATATTCGCGTTCGCTGAGCACTGAATCAGGGCTCAGGTTGACCCTCTTCTTCGATTGCGCATGAAGCTCCTCGCCGTTATCGTCAATTACAAGACTCCGGAAATGACGCTGGAGGCTCTGACCGCGCTCATCCCGGAGCTGCGCGCGATACCGGGTTCCCGCGCGATCGTTGTCGACAATGACTCCGCCGATGGATCTTACGAAGAAATCGCACAAGCGATAGTTTCGCGCGGCTGGTCGGAGCTCATTGAGGCAGTGCGCTCGGAGCGAAACGGCGGCTTCGGATTTGGCTGCAATGTCGGAATTCGATACGGGCTTGACGCCAGCGATCCCCCGGACTACATCTACCTGCTCAATTCAGACGCCTTTCCCGAGCCCGGTTCAGTTCGATTGCTGCTTGAGTTTTTGGAAGAAAATCCGACTGTCGGAATCTCGGGAAGCTACATACACGGACTGGAAGGCACGCCGCACGCTACCGCTTTCCGCTTTCCTTCCTGGCAGAGCGAGGTCGAAGGCACGCTCGGAATAGGGGTCGTAAACCAGTACCTGCTGAAGAAATGGGTGATCGCACTTCCATTCCCGACCCGGGATCAACAAGTGGACTGGCTCGCCGGTGCGAGCATGATGATCCGGCGTCGCGTGCTGGAAGACATTGGCCTGTTTGACGAAACGTTTTTTCTGTATTTCGAGGAAGTTGACCTGTGTCGCCGGGCACGAATGGCAAACTGGACTACGTATTACATTCCGAAGAGCTCGGTTGCTCACATTGGATCGGCTTCGACCGGGATGAAGGATCTCAGGAAGCGTACGCCGCCGTATTACTTTGATTCGCGCCGGCACTACTACTTGAAGAACCATGGTCGCCTGTATCTCTGGGCAGCGAACCTGGGTTGGATACTGGGCTACCTGGTTGGGCATGCGCGCCGGCGCTTGATGAATCGCCCGGATCCGGTGCATCGTGCGGGAAT
The DNA here is from genome assembly GCA_031403365.1 of Betaproteobacteria bacterium. Classification (GTDB taxonomy): domain Bacteria; phylum Pseudomonadota; class Gammaproteobacteria; order Burkholderiales; family JACQAP01; genus JACQAP01. The sequence continues at coordinate 2,165 of JANNTE010000431.1, forward strand.
GTTCATCGATTTCATCAAATACAACTTGGGCCTGCTGCGCCGGCCAACCAACACAAACTAGGGAGCGTTGCATGAGTCGCAAAGTTGATGCCTGGGTCCTCTACGCCGGCGACGGCGGAAAACCGGTGCGAACGAAGCTGGTTCGCGAACTGTTTGAACTTCCCCCGATCGGCGAACACGGCGTCCTGGCCCGGCCGTTGTATGGAACCTGGGAAGGCAACATGGGTCACGCCCTTGATCGCAAGCCGGTGGATATCTGTCTGCAGCGCAATGAGCCGAAGGTTGTTATCGGCAATGCCGGAGTGGTGAAGATTCTCGAGGTCGGGTCGAAGGTCAAGAACGTAGAACCGGGTCAGGACGCGGTCATTTTCTGCACCGGGGTCGAAGACCGCTGGGGCTACCCGGTCAAGATCATGGGCTACGATGCACCGGGAACGATGGGTTGCCTGGCGCAGGAGATGGTTCTGACTGACCGCCAGGTTATCCCGGTGCCCGAAGGCACACGACACAGTCTCCCGCAATGGTCCGCGTTTTCGCTGCGTTATGTCACGGCATGGTCGAACTGGGAACTGGCCTACGGTGCGTTTCGACTCATGGTGCCGGAGGCGGAGTATGCCTCGCCGAACGTTTGGGGGTGGGGCGGTGGTGTGACTTACGCCGAACTCGATCTGGCCCGGCGTCATGGCTGCCGGGCGGTGATGCTCTCCGGCAACCAGCGGCATTTAGAAAAAATCCAGCGCCTTGGGCTGACCACAGTGGATCGCCGGATTTTCGGGGAGATCAACTTCAACGAGACCCGCTACAAGTCAGATCCTGAATATCGCGAAGAATACAAGAAACGCGAAGACGCCTTCATCGGCGAGGTCAAGCGCCGCACGCATGGCGAGATGGTGCAGATTTTTCTCGACTACGTCGGCAGCCCGGTCTATCGGGCAACCTTGCGGGCATTATCGCGCGAAGGTGTTATCGCCACCGCAGGATGGAAGGAAGGCATGGAGATGCGCCACCTGCGGGCAAAGGAGTGTATCGAACGCCATCAGCACATCTATACCCACTACGCCCGCTATCAGCAGGGCTTGCGTGCGGTTTCTTATGCGGAAACCAACGACTGGATGCCCGAGGTTGACGAACGCAACATCTACAACTTTGACCAGATTCCACAGCTCGCCGATGACTACGAGGCGGGGATAACCGGAATTTTCCCCACGTTTTCCATTAACCCCGAATAGCGATTCCCCAATCGCGGCATCAGACCAGGGCGGGTGACTCCACGCGTTGGCGTACGCGGGAGCTGTTACGAGCGTCGATGCCGGCTTCGGCGGCTTGTATCAGCCCACGCATTCTGGCTGCGATCGCCCGCACGTTGGGTTCGAGCACCATGCTGTCGTGGGTCCCGGGAACCTCATGCACGGCAATGCTGCCAACCAGCTTGCCCCAGTCGTTGTCGTGATAGACGTACTCGAGGTCCGAGCTCAATACGCGCTCCGGCCCAAGCACGTGGGCTTTATCGAGCTTGGGCCTGAACAAATTGACCGCGCCCGGATAGGGCTGAATGCGATAGCGCGGCAGCGCACCGCGAAATGCAGCCTCGATGGCTTCATTATGAAGTTCGTAGGGTTTGTGCTGCTCTTCAGGTGCGCCGAAACGCTTCTGCCAGCGCTCCATTTCCCAGCGTACGCGGCCGCGGATCCATTTCGTCAGATACTCCGGCCCTTTGCGCTGCAAACGCTGGAAATGGATCAGCACTTTGTCCCTGCCGGTAATCGGGGGCGATACCGGCGGGCGGGAATCGAGCATGACCAGTAGCGCAGTCTCTTCACCTTCGGCGCGCAACTGTTGCGCCATTTCATAGGCCGTTATCCCGCCACCGGAGAATCCGCCGAGCAGGTAAGGCCCATGCGGTTGAACGGTACGCAGTTCCTTGATGTAGTCGCGGGCCATTTCCTCGAAAGTTTCATGCGGAGGGTGATCGCCGTACAGGCCGCGCGCTTGCAGGCCGTAGAACGGCCGGTCGCTGCCAACGAGATGCGCCAGATGCCGCAAATTCAGCACGTTGCCGAACATGCCGGCGACCAGGAAAAAGGGTCGCCGCCCGCTTCCTTCGCCCGAGTGCATCGCAACCAGATGCGTATAGCGGCTGCGATGGGGTTCACGCGGCGCCGGTTTCGCGGCTGCGCCTTCCGAATCGCTGTCGGCCCCGCCAATTGCTTCGCGGATCATCGACGCGCAGCGCTCCACGGTCGGGGCTTCGAACAGCACCGAGATCGGGTAATCTACGTGGTATGCCTTCTTGATCATGGCGAACAAGCGCACCGCGGTCAACGAGTGGCCGCCAAGGTCGAAGAAACTGTCGCGCACGCCAACTTTCTCCACGCCCAGCAGTTCGCGCCAGAAGCCCACGATGGTGCGCTCTATTTCGTCGCGCGGCTCGACATACTCGCTTTCAAGTTCCGGACGGGCAAATTTGGTTCCGCTTTCGCCCTCCGGAACTGCGGCCTGCACGGCCTGATCGAGCAACTGGGCCAGGTCGAGCGAAGTGACGATCCATTGCGGGCGCGGCACCGCCGCCATCACGCGCGCAAATGCCTGCGCGCCCTCTTTGGGCAATATCCCCTGCAGCAGGTTGCGCTGCAACTGAAGTTCGGCTGCCGACAATTGCCGGGTCGCCCCGGCGGGGCGTTCGAATTCGATCTCCGATGGGGATGGACCGGAGGCGACGGCGAAGTCGACCTCGCCGGTCAGCTTCTTGATGGCGAATTCCTCGATATCGAGAAGGACACGTCCGCTGCTGTCGGTAATGGTGGCATCGAACAACATGATGTCCTGATCGGCCTTGTTCGCACCGTGATTGCGCACCCAGCTGAACACCGACCGCGTTAGGGGAGCATGGAAGCGCAGCTTGCGGTAGGAAATCGGCACCCACAGACTCTGCGCATCGTAGCCTTCGATCAACTTCATCGCGTAGCCGGTGGCGAAGTCGAGCAGGGCAGGGTGGAGTTTGAAGCTCTCCAGATCCGAGGCGAATTTTTCCGGTAGTTCCAGACGGGCGATGGCCTCGCCTTTGCCGAAACTCACCTGGCGCAGTACGCGCCAGCGCGGGCCGAAGCGCAGATGCTGCTCCTGTGGCGAGACGATTCCTTCTGGCACTTCGGGCGAGCGCTCAATCTGGCAACGGGCATCGATCGCGGCCAGCGGCACCGGGCTCGCTGCCGGCAACGAATGCAACAGCAGTTCACCCTGCGCGTGCAATTCCCAGCCGTTACGTCCATCGACGTTGCGTCTGCCGCGAACCTGGAAACTGTAACCCTCTTCGTTGCGCTTTAACTTGACCCGAACCTCTCGTGCCTCTGCGTCAGCGACATGAAGCGGCCGGAAGAAAAACAGGTCGCGCAATTCAAAACTGCCATGCTCCCCGTATTCCTCCAGGGCGGCGCGCGCGAGCTCAATGTAGCCGGTGCCAGGGATCAGGGCATGGCCCTTCAAGGTCCTGTGTTCGCCCAGGATCCAGTGTGTCGACGGGCTCAATCGCGAGGCAAGGACCGTTTCGTCATGCTCATCCTTGGCACGCCGGTCGAACAGCGGGTGGTGTGTTGCCTTGTCGCCGATGGAATTTGCATCCGGTTGCCCTTTTGAATCGCTGCCCGCATTCGTGCCTGCCCCCATTGCGACGGGCTCCGGACGCAGCAGCGCCGCGGCCGCCATGCCCACTTCGTTCCAGATCCCCCAGTTGATGGCTACGGTGTGCCTGCGTATTTCGGGACCGGATCGGCTGCTGGCATACGCATTCAAGTAGGCATTTGCGGCGACATAATCGACCTGACCCGCGGGGGCAATGATGGTCGAGATCGACGAATACAGCACCATGAAATCAAGGTCAGCATCCGAGAAAACGGAGTCGAGTACCACCGTGCCGTGAATCTTCGGTGAGAACACGTCTTCGACGCTGGCCAGCGATTTGAGCTGAATCAAGCTGTCATTGACGATGCCGGCGGTATGAATCACGCCATGGATGGCACCAAAGCGGCTGCGCGCGGTGGACACCGCCTCACGGACTCCTTCCACGTCGGTAACGTCCGCCGCGACGACCAGCACCTGCGCGCCTTTCGCCTCGAGGGCCCGAACCTGCTCAATGCGCTGGCTGACCGGATGCTCCGGACCCTGACGCCGCAGCCATGCCTCCCATTCAGCGCGCTCGGGAAGCGCGGTGCGCGCCAGCAATACCAGTTTCGCCTGCGCTGTGGTCGCCAGATGGTTGGCGATGACCAGGCCCAGCCCGCCAAATCCGCCAGTTATCAGGTAAACGCCCTGATTGCGAATCCGCGAGGCAACCGGCCCGCTCGACTCGGGAAGGCTGCGCTCGAATGTCTCCACCAGCCGCTCGCCATCACGATGGGCGACGACTGCGTTCTCGGGGGCGGCCATCAGTTCCGCTTCGAGATTATCGAGGAGTGCATCAAAGCCACCCGCAACCTTGCCGCCTTGGCCAAACAGTCTTCGCGCATCGAACAGCCGGCCCGGTTGCGGCAGTGTCAGATCAATGCTGGCGCAGGTTACGCCCGGAAATTCTCTTGGAATGACCTTGACCGGCCCCAGCAGCGTCGCTTTCTCCGGATAGGGCAGGGCCTCGCCTTTGACCTTCTGCATGCCGTTCGAAACGGCTGTGATGTGGAGCGGCGTCGGGACGTTTTCCGTTCCCAGCGATTGAGCCAGGAAAAGCAGGCTGTAAAAACCGCGTTCCATGATCCGGTGAAAGAAGCTTGACCCGGGGCGAAAACTCTCGTCTTTTGCCACCAGCCATAAGTGCACGACGCGATTCGGCACCTTCCCGCTGGCAACCAGGTCTTTCACCAGGGCGTCATAGCCCTCGCGTCCGCGTTCGGGTGACAGGACATATTCAGTGTCGCTGCGTTGCACATATGTGTCGCCTTCATACACCTCGACCACATTGCCGCCGCGGCGGCGCAGGCGCTCCACAAGCCGCTTTCCGACACCGGCGTCGTCCATGAATATCAGCCAGGTGAGTTGCTTGTCGTCGGTGGCGCGATCGATTCCCCGCGCACGCCAGACCGGCTGGTAGAACCAATCGTCGAGCTTCGGCAATTTGCTCAGATGCTTCAGGTCCGGCCCATGGCTTTCGGCCTTGCGGGCATCTATGAAGTAGCGTTGATGCTGAAATGCGTAGGTCGGCAGCGGAACGCGAAGCCGTTTTTCGTCCCGCCACAGCAGATCGGGATTGACCTTCACGCCGGTCGACCAAAGCCGGCCCAGCACGGTGAGAAAATATGCCTCGTCGGAGACTTTTTCGTCCGGATGACGCAGCGACGATAGGGCAGCCTGTCCGGCCTTGATGCCGGATTGCTGGCGCGCGAGTGAACTCAGTATCCGGCCGGGGCCAACTTCAAGGAAAACCCGGTCCGGGGTCTCGATCAGTGTCTTCATCCCATCGCTGAAACGAATGGTGTTTCGGAGATGGCGCACCCAGTACGCGGGATCAGTTGCCTCTTCTGGCTTGATCCAGGTGCCGGTGAAATTGGAAATGAAAGGAATCTTTGGCGCACTCAGCTTGAGTGTTCTGATGAAGGCCCCGAATTCGTCCAGGATCGGGTCGAGCATCCGCGAGTGCGCGGCGACCGAGATCTTCAGGCGCCGCACCTGGACTTCACGTTCCAGAAGCTTCTTCTCCAGCGCTTCGACGCCCGCCACGGTTCCGGAAATAACGCAAAGCTCCGGAGAATTCACGATTGCCAGATCAAGATCGGACTTGAGTTCGCGAAGCAGCGCTTCGACTGCCGCGGCGGAAAGCGGAACGCTGATCATCGCCCCTTCGGCTGCCCGCTCGACGAGCTGGCCGCGAAGCGTAATCAGGCCCAGCGCATCTTCGTATGTCAAAACGCCGGACACGCATGCGGCGGCGTTCTCCCCCATGCTGTGCCCGATCATCGCGACCGGCTCAATGCCCCAGGACATCCAAAGCTTCGCCAGCGCGATTTCGACTATGAATATGGCCGGCAATTGAACGCGCGGGTGTTCAAGCGCCAGGGCCGCCGCCTCGAGTTGATCGTCCGTCGGGAACATCAGCGCACGAAGGTCGGTGCCGGTTTTCTTATGGAACAAGTCCAGACCGCGGTCGATATGCTCCTTGTAGACCGGCTCACTTTGGTAGAGATCGAGACCCATCCGGGCATATTGCGAGCCGCCGCCGGGAAACATGAACACCAGGGAACTCTTCTCGAGCGCGCTGCCGGTAAAGACACGCTGCACGTCGTTTTCTTCGAGCAGCCTGATGGCTTCGTCCCGATCCCGTGCGGCGAGCACGCGCCGCTGATCGAATGCGCGCCGGCCCTGGTGCAGGGTGTAAGCAACATCGGCGAAGTTCTGGCCCGGGTTTTCGCGCAGATGGGCTGCCAGGCGCTTCTGGGCCTCATCAAGCGACTTCTTGCTTCGGGCGCTCATGGTCAGCAGCTGGAAGGCGCGCTTCGGCGCGGATAAACTGGCACGCTCTGGCGCTTCCTCGAGCACCATGTAGGCGTTGGTGCCGCCAACGCCGAGTGAGTTGACCGCCGCCCGCCGCGGAGACGATGGGGTGCGCCGGCGCCATTCGGTCAGCCGGTCATTTACAATGAAGGGACTGTTTGCGAAATCAATTGTCGGATTGGGTTTATCGAAATTCAGACTCGGCGGCATCTGGCGATTTTGCAGCGCGAGCGATGCCTTGATCAGACTGGCGACGCCGGCGGCAGTGTCAAGATGCCCGATATTCGTTTTGACCGATCCAATCCGGCAAAAGCCGACGTCCTCGGTCTGTTGGCGAAAAGCCAGCGTGAGTGCGGCGATCTCGATCGGATCGCCGATGTAGGTTCCGGTGCCGTGGCATTCAATGTAGTCGATAGTCGCCGGACTGACGTTCGCGAGCGCATGCGCTTCGGCCATCGCCGCCGACTGGCCGTCAACGCTGGGAGCAAGGTAACCGGCCTTGCTGGCGCCATCGTTGTTTATTGCCGACCCCTTGATGACGGCATGAATGAAATCCCCATCCGCGATTGCGTCACTCAGCCGCCGCAGGACAACAATGCCTGCGCCGCTGCCGAACACTGTGCCCTGCCCGCGATAATCGAATGCATGACAGTGTCCGTCCGGAGACAACACTTCTCCTTCCCGGTAGAAATACCCCCGCCGGTGCGGAATCTCGATGGTCACCCCGCCTGCGAGAGCCATGTCGCATTCGTGCGAGAGCAGACTCTGGCAGGCGAGATGCGTGGCAACCAGCGATGTCGAACAGGCCGTCTGGATATTGACGCTCGGCCCTTTCAGGTCGAGCAAATAAGAAACGCGCGTGACCAGAAAATCCTTGTCGTTGCCGGTGTGACGCAGAAGGAACAATCCAACGGAATCGACCAGATCCGGATTCGAGCAGAGATTGAAGTAGAGGTAACTACCCATCCCGCAGCCGCCGAAAATTCCGATCGGCCCCTTGAACCGCTCCGGCGGATGACCGGCATTTTCCAGCGCCTCCCAGGCGCACTCCAGAAAATGTCGATGCTGCGGGTCCATGATTGCCGATTCTTTGGGGGAAAAGCCAAAAAATTCGCCGTCGAACATCTCCATTCCGGGCAGCGGACCGCCGGAGCGGACATAGTTCGGGTGACGCAGGTGCTCAGGCGGCTCGCCTTCAGCCAGGAGTTCGTCTTCGGTGTAAGTCTGAATCGACTCGACCCCATCGCGGACATTGCGCCAGTATTCGGCAATATTGCGCGCCCCGGGCAGATGAGCAGCCATGCCCACGATGGCGATGTCGGACACGTTCGATTCTGGATTGGACATGGGGGAGTTGGTGTTTAGCTCAATAGCATTGTTTGATCATGGTGCAATCAGACTACTCAACCCAGACTGCTGACCCTGGGATTCGCAGCGCTTACGATTTGTGCGCCATGCACTGCGGCCATGCGCCAAGTGCATGTCATTGCCGCCAAATGGCTGGCCCGAATGTTCTCTCATTTTCATCCTGCCTTGCAAGCTGTCAAAATAGAACTTCATATACCGTGGTTCAGACGGCGCCAGGGGGATAAACTACGCTTCCAGCGCCAAGCAAGTTCTTTGAGGAATAAAAGGGATCGGCAATGCCACAAACCAAGATCACATGCCTGCTGATGGGGGATCAGTCCCTGCTCATTCACTGCGCGGAAATCCTGCGTTCCCGCGGCCACCAGATCACCGCGATTGTCACCGGCGACGAATCTATTCGTAAGTGGGCGACGGCCCTCAGCATTCCCGTGCATGCGCACGGGCGCGATCTTGAACAACGGCTTGCGGCAACCCATTACGATTGGTTCTTCGGCATCGCGAATCTTCATATCGTACCCGAGTCCATATGGGGCAAGGCGACCCAGGGTGCGGTAAATTTCCACGATGGTCCGCTTCCCCGGTACGCCGGGTTGAACGCGCCGTCCTGGGCGATTCTTGCCGGAGAAACGCAGCACGGTGTCACCTGGCATGCGCTGGCCAAAGGCATTAATGAAGGAGATATCTACGCGCAACGCCCAGTTGAAATTCTGCCGGACGAAACCGCGCTCACCCTGAACGCCAAATGTTTCGAGGCTGGCATCGAAACCTTTGGGGAAATGCTCGATGCTGTCGAACGCGACACGCTGGTTGCGCGAGCGCAGAACCTGGCAGAGCGCACCTATTTCGGAAAATTTGACCGTCCGGAGGCGGCAGCTACCTTGCGATTCGACCGGCCGGCTGCCACGCTGGACGCGCTGGTCAGAGCGCTCGACCATGGTCCCGGATATGGCAACCCGCTGTTTCTGCCCAAACTGCGTACGGATTCCGGGGTATTCTGCGTAACTTCATTGTCGTTGCCACAGGGTAATGGCCGCTCGGAGTCACCAGGCACCGTACTCGCCCTCGATGCGGGCGGGGTGATCGTCGCAACGGCGGATCGGCCGGTCAAACTGGATCGGCTGGTACGTCCGTGCGGTGCGGAGGTGGAGGCTGCATCCGTGCTGAGCGTCGGCATGCGATTGCCTCTCTTGAGCGACGCGCAGGCAACGCGATTGACTGCGGTCAGCGCCGAGGTGGTCTGCAACGAGAGTTACTTCGAGCGCAAACTTGAGCGCCCGCGCCCGATCGATTTACCCGAAGTGGAAACCCTGGCCGATGGTGCTCGTGGCCAGGCCAGCGGTCAGTTGAATGCGCTCGCCCTTGAACTTCCGAAGGGCATCACGGGTGACGCTGCGGCCGCCGCGGTGGCCGGATATCTGGTGCGTGCTGCCGGGCAGGAAATTTTTGACCTTGCTTACTCCGACGACGCCCTGCAAGAGCTGCACGCCGAACTGCCTGGTTATTTCGCAACCGCTTTGCCATTGCGAGTGGACGCCAGCGGCGCCGCCAGCGCCGCCGTGCTGACGGAGAGGATCGGCGCGGAGCTTAAGGAGCTCGGAAACCGGCGCACCTACATGAAGGATCTTGTCGCCCGCAGGCCCGGAGTTTCGCGGCCACGCTACCTGGTCGGCCTGGTTTTCACCCGGCAACCTGCGCTCCGGCACGCAATCGGCGAATGCGCCATCACGATTGTCATTCCGGCCCAGGGGGAGGGCGCGCTCGTCGTCTGCGACGCGGCCCGGTTCTCGACTCGCAAGATGGAGGCGTTTGTCCGGCGCATGGGCGTGGCGCTTGCCGTGCTTGCCGCGAATCCGCAGCTCAAGATTGCGGATCTGGCTTTGATGTCCACGGAGGAACAAAACCGCGTTCTCTACGAATGGAACCGGTCCGACGCGCCCTACGACCGCCAGGCTTGCGTGCATACGCAATTCGAGCGTCAGGTGGACGCGACCCCGGACGCGATAGCCTTGGTATTCGAAAGCCAGACGTTGACTTACCGCGAACTCGACGCACGCGCCAACCGCGTCGCCCATATCCTGCGTCAGCATGGAGTAGGGCCCGATTCACTGGTCGGGCTTTATGTCCCGCGTTCGCTTGATCTCGTGGTAGGCGCGCTGGGAATCCAGAAAGCCGGCGGGGCCTACGTTCCGCTCGATCCATCCTATCCTGCCGATCGGCTCGCCTTGATGGTTCAGGACAGCGGTGCGCAGGTGGTTCTCACCCGAACGGACTTGCTCGATTCGGTCCCGGCCACGCCGGGCAAAATTCTCTGCATCGACGACCCGGACATCGGCACCGCCTCCAGCAGCCGGCCACAAGGCCATGTCACCTCCGGCAATCTCGCGTACGTCATCTACACCTCGGGCTCCACCGGAAAACCCAAAGGGGTAATGATCGAGCACCGCAACGTCGTCAATTTTTTTGCCGGCATGGACGCACGCATTACCCGTCCGGCGGATTTGCAACCGGTCTGGCTGGCGGTGACCAGCCTGTCGTTCGATATTTCGGTGCTGGAGTTATTCTGGACCCTGACGCGCGGATTCAAGGTGCTGATCAGTTCCGACCAAGACCGTGCCCTGGTTTCAGGCGGTCCAAGGTCGAGCCGGCCTATGGATTTCGGTCTGTTTTACTGGGGCAATGATGACGGTCCCGGTCCGCGCAAGTATCGGTTGTTGATCGAAGGCGCGAAATTCGCGGACGCGCACGGCTTCCAATCCGTCTGGACGCCGGAGCGACACTTTCACGCCTTCGGCGGCCCCTACCCGAATCCGTCGGTTACCGGAGCTGCTGTCGCCGCGGTTACGCACAACGTTCACATCCGTGCCGGCAGTTGCGTGGTCCCACTGCATCACCCGGCCCGGGTCGCGGAAGAGTGGGCCGTTCTGGACAATCTGAGCAATGGCCGTGTCGGACTGTCGTTCGCATCGGGCTGGATGCTGGAGGATTTTTTGCTCAGACCCGAGAATGCGCCGCCGAACAACAAGTCAGCCATGATTCGCGATATCGATCTGGTGCGACGCCTGTGGCGAGGCGAGGCCGTGTTGTTCCCTTCACCCAGCGGGGCCGCGGTCCCGGTTGTTACGCAGCCGCGCCCGGTGCAGAAGGAGTTGCCGGTCTGGGTGACCACTGCCGGCAATCCCGACACTTATCGCGAAGCGGCGCGTTTGGGCGCCAACGTGCTCACGCACCTGCTCGGACAGTCGATCGAAGAGCTGGCCGGCAAGATCCGTATTTATCGCGACACGCTGCTTGCCGAGGGGCGTGACCCTGCCGGGCACCATGTGACCTTGATGCTCCACACGCTGATTGGCCATGATCGCGAGCTGGTGCGCGAACAAGCCCGCCAGCCGATGAAGGAGTATCTGCGCAGCGCAGCGGCACTCATCAAGCAATACGCGTGGGCGTTTCCGGCGTTCAAGAAACCCGCCGGCGTCGAGAAGCCGATGGACATTGACCTGCGGAGCCTTGGCGCCGAGGAAATGGATGCCATTCTGGAGTTTGCCTTTGCGCGCTACTACGAAGACAGCGGCTTGTTCGGCACCATCGAAGATGCCGTGGCGCGTGTCGAGCAACTCAAGGCAATCGGCGTAGACGACATCGCCTGCCTCATTGACTTCGGAGTCGATAACGAACTGGCACTGGCGAGTCTCGTGCCATTGGCCGAAGTCGTGCGCCTGACCGGCCGGCCCGATGCAGGCACGGTGGAGGGCGACTACAGCATTGCGGCGCAAATTGTCAGACATGGCGCCACCCACCTGCAGTGCACACCTTCCATGATTCGCATGCTGGCCATGAACGATGAGGCCCGCACGGCCATGGCCCGCGTGCGTCACTTCTTTGTTGGCGGAGAGGCGCTTCCCGGCACGCTGGTGGCGGAGCTGCGCAAGCTGAATTCAACCGCCACGGTTGAAAATATGTACGGCCCGACCGAGACCACGATCTGGTCGTCGACCCAGCATGCCCAACCCGGCGAAGGTGTTGTTCCGCTTGGTAAACCGATCGCCAACACCCAACTTTATGTGCTTGATGACCGGCAGCGTCCGGTGCCGCCGGGAACCGCCGGGGAGCTGTACATTGCCGGTGACGGCGTCGCCCGCGGCTACCTGCATCGGGACGATCTGACACGCGAGCGTTTTCTGCCCAACCCGTTCCGTGATGGCGGCCGAATGTACCGAACCGGTGATCTGGTGCGTTTTACCGAGGAAGGCGTGCTTCAGTTTCTGGGACGAGTCGACTTTCAGGTCAAGGTACGTGGCTATCGTATCGAACTTGGCGAGATCGAGGCCCGATTGGCCGCGCACCCGGATGTTCGCGAAGCGGTAGTGCTGGCACGCGAAGACACTCCTGGCGATGTGCGCCTGGTTGCGTACCTGCGCTTCCAGGCCAAGCCGGTCGACGATGACGAACTTCGCATACACCTGCGCATCAGCTTGCCCGATTTCATGGTGCCGGCGCATTTCGTTGCGATGGAGAGTTTCCCGCTGACGCCCAATGCCAAAGTTGACCGCAAGGCGCTGCCGAGCCCTGAAGCGGGTCGCAAACTTGCCGTTGCAGCTGAGTACGTTGCGCCGCAAAGCGATGTTCAGCGGCAAGTCGCGGAGGTCTATCAGCGCGTACTTGGGCTCGCGCAGGTCGGACTCACCGACAATTTCTTCAAGCTGGGCGGACATTCGCTGCTGGCGGTGCAGGCTCATCGTGAACTTCGCACCAGTGTGTCCGCGAAACTAACCATCACCGATATTTTCCGTTTCCCGACCGTGGCTTCGCTGGCAGCTCATGTGGATAACGGCGATAAGCCCGGAGAGCAACTCGCGCTGGTCGCCGACCGCGCGGCCGCGCGGCGCGAGGCCATGAGTGCGCGGCGCGGGGTGCGTCGGGGCGGAAATGAAAAATGACCCTCTCGTCGCGCCTGTTCGGTCCGTTGATCCGCACCGCAGAGATGGATCCCGGCCATGCAGACGAGCAACTTCTGCCTGGCGAACAGGCGGCGATCGCTAACGCGGTCGAAAAACGCCGCCGCGAGTTTATTGCCGGACGCAGCTGCGCCCGCCGCGCCATGGCGGCGCTTGGCGAACCACGCATGCCGATACTTCAGGGTGAAGATCGCGCGCCGATCTGGCCGCCCGGCCTGGTCGGAAGCATTACGCATACCGACAGCCGCTGTGCGGCCGCCGTTGCGCGCATTGCAGATGGCTTTCAGTCCCTCGGACTCGACATTGAACCGGCCACACCCATGGCAACAGAACTGCTTCGTATCACATGCGTGCCTGGGGAGCGGGCTTACCTTGATGCCCAAGGCGCCACCCAGCGCGGCCTGCTGGGCAAAGTCATGTTCAGTGCCAAAGAAAGTGCCTATAAGTGTCAGTACGCCTTGTCCCGGGTGTTTCTGGATTTTCAGGCGATGCGTATATATCCGGACCTGGCGGGAAGCAGTTTCGTGGCAGTGTTTCTGCGTGACGCCGGGCCATTTTCCTGCGGCACCGAACTGCGGGGTCAACTTCTGGTGGATGAAGGGTATGTAATGACCGCGATAACGCTGACCACTGAAATTATCCATGAAGCACGCACCTCCGACGCACTGGCAGTCCGCTAGACCGGCAATAGGGATGCCACTATCGACATGCAACCCTTCCGACTGACCCGTCGCGAACTGCTCCTGGCGGGGCTGGCAGGTGGTGTCACATTCGGCGTGGGGATCTACGGAGGTTTGCGTCTTGGCCGTCGCGACGAGCGCCGCCGCCGCATCGTGCCGCCGCGCACGCAACCATTTGCACCCGGAGCATTTGTCGCGATTGAGGAAAGCGGTCTGGTGACAATCTGGCTGGCGAAACCGGAAATTGGCCAGGGAGTCGCGGCCACGTTGCCCATGATCATTGTCGAAGAACTGGGTGCCGATCCGAAGAGCATCAGGCTGATCCAGGCACCGGCAGACGACGCTTATGGGAATCAGGCGGTCGGCGTCAGTTCCAGCGTGCGCGGGTCGTTTTCGGATTTGCGTGCTGCCGGCGCCGCAGCAAGAGAGATGCTGGTTGGTGCCGCGGCGGAGGCACTCGGCGTTCCGCCGAACACCTGCGCAACCGAACGCGGATTTGTGGTGCATCCGGCCAGCGGACGGCACATCGCTTTCGGTGCCCTGGTGCGCGCCGCCGCGCGCCGGCCGGTACCGACGTCGCCAGCGCTCAAGCCGCCTGGCGAGTTCACGCTTCTGGGCAAAAGCCTGCCTCGACTTGATCTGTCGGCCAAGATCGACGGAACGGCGCGATTCGGACTCGATGTACGAGTTGCCGGAATGGCTTTTTCGGTCATCGCCCGCTGCCCCGCGTCCGGAGGCAAGCTGCGCAGTTTCGATCCTGGCGCTGCGCGGGCGATGCTTGGCGTGCGCGACGTTTTTGCGATGGATCGGGGAGTCGCCGTGATAGCCGATAACACCCATGCGGCAATCTTGGGCCGCGACGCTTTACGCATCGAGTGGGACCGGGGGCCACACGCAACCTGGGATACCCGGGCAATTGACGCTCACTTGGATCAACGCGCTGCGCAGGAGGGTAGTATTGCCCGCCGTGAAGGCGACGGGGCCGCCGGGCTTTCCGGCCCGGGCCGGATGCTGCGTTCCGAATACCGGCTGCCCTATCTGGCCCATGCCACCATGGAACCGATGAACTGCACGGCCGATGTCCGCGAAGACGGCTGCACGGTCTGGGCACCCACGCAGTCGCCCGCCGGGGTGCGCGACGCCACAGCACGCCGGTTGGGCCTGCCGGCCGATCGCGTCGCGGTCAACGTAACGCTGGTGGGTGGTGCTTTTGGGCGGCGGATCATGGACGATTTCGTTCTCGAAGCCGTGGAAGTATCGAAGCAGGCACGCCGTCCAGTGCAGTTGGTGTGGACGCGGGAAGACGATTTGCGCCACGACTGGTATCGCCCATGCTCCCTCCATCGACTGGAGGCGCGGCTCGATGACAAAGGACTGCCGGTCGCATGGCGGCATCGCATTGTGTCACCGTCCATTATCCGCTCTCTGGACCCCGGGTTCCGCGATCCGGTCGATCCGACAGCGGTTGAAGGGGCCAGGGAGATACCCTATCGTCTGGCAGACTTGCAGATCGAGTATGTCGATGCGCAGCTGCCTTTCCGCATAGGATTCTGGCGCTCCGTCGGCCACTCCTACAACGCGTTCGCCGTGGAGTGCTTCATCGACGAAATTGCCATGACTTCGGGTCGCGATCCCGTGGAGTTGCGTCGTGCATTGCTCGTAGCGCAACCCAGACACCTCGGCGTACTCAACAGGGCGGTTGCCGAAGCCGGGCCGCAGTCCGGAGGGCCTGGCCAGGGACGTGGTGTCGCCGTGCACGCCTCCTATGGAAGTTTCGTCGCAATGGTTGTTGATGTCACGGCAAGGCAGGGCAGTGTCATTGAGGTAAATCGGGTCGTCTGCGCCGTGGACTGCGGCTTCGCTGTCCATCCGGATGGCGTAGTGGCGCAGATCGAAGGCGCGATCGCATTCGGTTTGACCGCTGCAATTTACGGTCGCGTCGGCTTCGAGGCAGGGGCGGCCATGGCTTCGAACTTTGACGACTACCCGCTGCTTCGAATTGACGAAATGCCAGCGGTACAGGTGCACCTTATCAACGGTGCTCCGGACGATATCGGGGGTGTGGGCGAAATCGGTGTTCCACCGGTCGCGCCCGCCTTGTG
>JANNTE010000432.1:0-1081 GCA_031403365.1 Betaproteobacteria bacterium
CTCTGCGACCGGATCGCGATCATGCATCGCGGCCACATCCTGGCCGAAGGCACTCTGCCCGAGCTGCGCGAGACGCACCACGAGCAGGACCTGGAGGAGTTGTTCTTCCGCTTGATTCAAGACCACGACGAAGCGCTCGACATCGCCAGCCGGCCGCCCTCTGGTTCGCATGAGGCCGCCAGCCCATGAAGTGGTCGAACGTCAGGCTGATTCTCGGCCGGGAAATTCGCGATCAGTTGCGAGACCGGCGGACGCTGTTCATGATCGGCGTGCTGCCGCTGTTGCTCTATCCGCTGTTGGGGATGAGCTTTTTCCAGGTCACGCAATTCATGCGCGAGCATCCGATTCGCGTACTGGTGGTCGGCGCGCCCAGCAGTCCGGAATTGCCCCCCTTGATCGAGGACGGCCGCTTCAACAGCGGGCTGTTTGCCAATCCCAAGAGTGCGTCGCTGTTGCAATTGACGTTGCAAGACGCCCGCGCCGCCGAGCAGGATCCGCTGGAGCAGGCTCGCCGCGAGATGCACGACGGCCATTTTGACATGGTGGTCTATTTTCCGCCAAATTTCGTCGAGCGGTTCGCCCGTTTTCACGAAGCCCTGCTCCGCGATCGCGAGAGCGAGCCGCCGGGCGCCAGTGAAAAATCGCCGGCCGAATCGAAGCTGCCCAATGTCGAGATTTTTCCGAACCTGGCGAAGGACGCCTCGAAGGCCGGCCATCGCCGCGTGTTCGAGGTGCTCGATCGCTGGCGCGAGCAGATCGGCGCGCAAAACCTGAGAGACAGCCGGATTCCGAGCATAGCGGCCAAGCCGTTCGACATCGCCACGCACGACGTCGCTGAAGCCTCGCAGCACAAGGCGGCCGCCTGGTCCAAGATTCTGCCGTTCGTGCTCTTGATCTGCGCTTTGACCGGCGCGTTTTATCCGGCCATCGACTTGTGCGCCGGCGAGAAAGAGCGCGGCACGTTGGAAACGCTGCTGAGCAGCCCCGGCCCCGCAACGCGTCGAGGCGCGACCGGTGCAGATAGAGCAGGTGGAAACCCGCCGGCGGTGGCACACCGGCGAGGGCCGTGGCCACCGTAATC
>JANNTE010000433.1:0-1450 GCA_031403365.1 Betaproteobacteria bacterium
CCCAGGTCCTGAAACCGCGCGTATTCGATGTCGACACTAGCGCGGTTGACATAGAGTGTATGGCCGCGCGTGCCATTCGGATTCTCGGAGCGGATCACGACGTTGCGGCTCAAGATGGCGACGTGCGGCAGCAACTCGAGCTGACCCAAACTGTTGTGCGCCCCGAGATGATCGAACCGGAGCGCGGCTGTCAGGTAGACGCGATTGCCCACGATGCGATCGATCGTGACTTCTTCCCACTGGGGCGGGATTTCTCCGGCCAGGAATTCATCGACCATGGAGGTGACAACCTGTCGCGAGTCGGGCAGCACGAGCGTGTCGCCGGGGCGCCAACTCGAAACGTTGCCGCTGACGGTCAGGCTGTTCTGACCCGCGAGCCCTTCGGCGCTCAAGCGCGACCAGGTGTCGACGAGTTGGGCGCCATGAATGTCGATCGTGCCCAGCACGATCAACCCGGTGCCGTATTGGCGCGGATCGAGGACCAGATCTAGCGGCTTGTCGGCGATCACGATCTCGGCCTTGATCTGGCGCGGCAGAGGGTTGGCCGCGGTGCCGATTTGCAGCGTGCCAGAGGGCATGACCGTCAAATTGGCGACCAGCAGCCGCGTGTTGATGGCCGTGGAAAAAACCAGGGAGCCGCTGATTTCCAAGCCGTCGATTCGCGCATTGCTGAGAGCCGAATACGTAACGACCGTACTGGCCCCGATGGCTACTCGGTCCAGATTGGTCGGTACGCGTCCCAGGGACCAGATAGTCGAATCGGTCCAGTTGCCACTGCGGACGTTGCTGATCGTGGGATTCGCCACGAAGCGAGGAATGATCTCGGTTTCGGTGATAATCTCGGTCGCGGTGATCAGCATTCCGCCGGGAAACATCGGGACGGTTCCGTGCTGCGGCGAAACGACCGGCTCGTCGGCGGCCGACGCCAGCAGGTCCGCGGTGGGTGACACCGGCGACGCGATGCTCAGGACGATGCGCTGTTCCAGGGGCTCGCACGCGCTACAGCGAGTTCGGTATTTGACGGTCCGCTTGATCGAGAAGGACTTTGGATCGCGCCACATAGAGAGCTACCCCAATCACGAAATGAGGGAATAGATTTCCCGCGGCGGATTGCGGGTAGAAAAGCCGCGCGTAGAGGCACTCCCTTGCGCGGCTCACTCTGTTCCGTACGAAGTGGCCGGCCGGCCTTGCGATACTAAGACGTGGACATCTCTGTCGCTGTCAATCCATAAGTGTACCGTTTCTTGCAAATTTCTGCCATGGGTTTATTGGGCCACCCGTGAGAATGCGCCGGCCCCCACACTTGGTGCCGCATGGGCGCGCCTCCTGTCGCCCCCTCGCCGACGATTCCCGAGGAGAAGTTTTCCCGCGTCGCCCGCCGGGTTAGTCTGTAGCCATGCATCGCTCACCCGTAGCGGGCGCGCCGTCGAAGTGCGGGTGCTCGACGAGG
>JANNTE010000434.1:0-17057 GCA_031403365.1 Betaproteobacteria bacterium
CGGCTACGAACTCGCGCGACTAGGACGGCGGGTGTTATTCATCGAGAAGGGTTTGTTCCTGCAAGGGCAATCCGCAAGTGCAGGTGGCAGGCAGCAATCCGATGGAAGCCTGGCCGTGAACCTCGATCCGACGGACGAGTCTCCCGAGACACGCTTGAAACTGGGCCGTTGGCCATTACGAATCCAGGGCAGGACAAACTTTCGCGAAATGGAGTTCTTTGGCCATCGAGGATGCGGAACCGGTGGGACGACGCTCTTGTACGCAGCCGCGCTTGAACGCTTTTTCCCTGCGGATTTTCAGCCGCGGGCAAATTTTCCGGATGCCGTCGACTCGACTCTGCCGGAGCGGTGGCCCATCAGCTACGACGATCTGCGGCCGTTTTATGAGCAGGCTGAAGTGTTGTTCCGTGTCAAGGGAACACCGGACCCCCTGGGTCGGAGTGAAGAAACGAGATTGCGTACGCCACCACCATTGAGTCCGCGGGACCAGCACTTCCTCGATTCTTTCGGGCGACTGGGTCTGCATCCCTACCGCATCCATGTCGGTTACGAGTTTGTCGATGGTTGCACCGGATGCCCGGCAGGACCTTGTTTCCGAAAGTGCAAAAACGACGCGGGCAATATTTGCCTGGTACCCGCGTTGGAGAAACACGGCGCCAGCCTGCTGCCCGAATGCGAAGTCGTCAAAATTGTAGCCGGAGTATCGGATGTCAAAGGGATTCAGTGCCGATGGAAGGGGCAGACGATCTCGATAAAGGCCAAAACAGTGGTCTTGGCTGCCGGCGCCTATATGACCCCCGTTTTGCTATTGAATTCCAAGTCCGAGGCATGGCCCGAGGGGCTCGCCAACCGATCCGGGCTGGTCGGGCGCAATTTGATGTTGCATGCGGGAGATCTCGTCGCATTGAAGCCACTGAAGTCCGTATCTGGGGTCGGACCCCAAAAAACTCTGGCGATTAATGATTTTTACCACTCCGATGGGCAGAAGCTTGGAACCTTCCAGACGCTCGGTGCGGCCATTTCCGTAGGTCAGATCATGCAGTACATGCGCGAAGTCGCTGAAAGGGATCCGGAGTGGTGGAAGAAGCTGGCCAGCATCAGGCCGTACTGGTGGCGAAAACTATCCAGTCCCGCAGTAAGACTTGTTGCCTTGTTCATGTTCTACGTCTTGAATTTCAGGAACGCCGCAGTGTGGACGAGCATCATCGAAGATCTGCCCTATTTCGACAACAGAATCATTGCCGATCCGCAGGCAAACAATGGGATGCGGTTCGAGTATCGCTATTCAGAGGAACTGAAAAACCGAGTCCTGTTATTCCGCAAACGGCTGGCTAAGGCTCTGAGTCCGCACAAAATGATAATCCTCTCGAGTGACTACAGCATCAATTACGCGCACGTGTGCGGGACATGCCGGTTTGGAGACGACCCTCAAACAAGCGTTTTGGACCGTAATAATCGAGCGCACAATCTGTCGAATCTGTACGTCGTTGATGCGTCGTTCTTTCCATCCAGCGGCGGAACCAATCCCAGTCTAACCATCGCCGCAAATGCCCTGCGCGTTGCCGGTGCCATTAACCAGCAGCTCGGCTAGCTGCCAAAGCTCATGGCCGCGTATGCCCGGGCGGCGGCACGATCGATGCAGGTTGTAGGTGTTGCGGTAGACGCCGGGCCATCAAGAAGGCAGTCATTGCCCTGGCTGCCATGGCCTGACCGGCATCGTTCCAATGGTCGTCACCGCCGTGGAAGTAGAGGGAATTCGCGTTGTCCTCACGGAAAATATCGTACAGGCTGACGAAGGGCACAGACAGGCTCCTAGCCAGGTCTTCGAGCGGCGCGGTCTGATTGCGGCCGTCGTAGTCTGGAAAACGCACGCGATCGAATCGCCACTGATCGTAACTCCCTGTGACATCGGCCGGGTGCGGAATGAAGAGAAACACCAGTGGGACGCCTTTGCGTTCCGCCACGTCGCGAATTCGCCGGAGAACCTCGCGCATCAGGGCAACCTTGTACAGGGCAGACGCGCTCTTGGGCCTCAGGCTGACGTCGGCGCTGTAGTAATCGAGGTGGGTATTGGTTACTACGTTGTCGCGCTCGACGATGAAGCTCTGGTATTCGCGCTCGGCTTCCGCCAGCAAAAATTCCAGGTTGGTTGCGTCTGTGTTTGTGACCGGTGTAGATGACCGGGAACGCACGATGCTCCGGAGTGTGCGCAGAAGGATCGATTCCTGCTGACTGATCTGGAGCCACATGCGCACCTTGGGGTCGAGGATCCAGTCATTCTGCTGAAGCGTTCCATCCGAGCCGATCCGGAACATCTTGCTACGAAGGAGATCTCCGTAGTCGTTGCCGGCGAAGATCGACACAACCACGAGGTCGGGGCGTAACTTGGGCAACTCGTCTTCCATTTTCAGACTGATCTGGTCAGGTCCGTAAGAACTCAGTCCGGCGTTCACGGCTTCAACCTCCCTACCCATTTGCTGGGAGAGCAGCACGCCGAGCCGGGCCGTGAAAGTATTCTCCTGTGCGGTGTAGTAAGCATGGATGAACGAGTCGCCGTAGACGACGACACGTGTCGCAGTGCCGGCGGGGCGCAGTTCGTCCCCGCGGAAGCCTTCCGAATTGATTCGATGAGTGATGATTTCGCCGCCATTCCAGGGCGCGCGGGTCATGACACTTCGCCGGTTTGGAATGAACTTGAAGATCAAGCGGTCATCAGGCTGAAAAATGGGGCGATGGCGCGCGCCGAGCACCATCTCACCGGCAACTTCGGCCAAGCCAAGCATGGCAAGGCTGGTGACACCCAGAATCAGAACCGGGGTCGCAATTTTCATCGGCAGCAGGCTGCAAAGCGCGATCGCGCCACCCAAGGCGGATATTAAAATCTGAAGGCGACCGAAGCCGGGCTCGTCTCCGTACAGGGGATGATCGGAAACAGCATAAACGATCATCACAGTGCCCAGCACAAGCAACAGGGCACGGACGATCCAAGCGGCAGATTTTGATATCGGCTGGGAATTCAATGTAGTCACTCAGGACAGGGTCCGTACCGCGCGGACAGATTGCGCGATGCAATCTAGCATATCAGGCGAATGTACGCGCTCTTGCGGCGAGCCCGGATACCGTGTTCTGTCATTATTGAGCATTCCAAAATACATGACAAAGCACGCATATCCCACCGTTACCCTCACCCTCGATCCCTCTCCCGGAGGGAGAGGGAAGACAAGCCCTTCGCCCTCCGGGACAAGGGTACACTTGAAGCGGAGCAGAAGGGTTGGGATGAGGGAAAGCATGTGTCATGAAATAGGGAAAGATCAATATTTCGTTCTATCCGCTGAATCGCTTAGCGTAGTCAGCTGGTCCGTCGTGCGCCAGATTAACCGGGTCTTTGCGCATACTTTAGGCGGTAGGTGCAACTCGCGCGCGACTCTTGTCCTGCACTACGAACTACCTCACCGAGATCTTTCAATTTTTTCTGCGCTGTTTGTTGCGGAACTTTACAAGTTGAGTTTTTCGAGATGCTGATGGAATTCAGATGCCTCTCGTATGTAAGATTTGCACTCACCGTCAGTCAGCAATCTGCGGCATAATTTGATTTGGTTACCCATCAATGATTTCAGTTTCGTCCCAGATCCAAACAGGCTCGACATCCTGGGCGAAGTAGTCGGAGTGATCTCGACGAGCACATTGGAGAAAGTTATGGTTGTCAAATGGTGGATGAGCCCGATGGCAGTGACGATTGGTCTTGTGGCGGCCTTTTTATTCGCGGAAGCGGCTACTCGCATTGGTTTTGCATGGCAAATAGGGCCAAGGGTTTTCCTCTACGGCACTGACTGGTATCGCAATAATGATCCCAGCGGCGAGCATAAGAGAAAACGTCTCACTGATTCCGAGCGTAAACACACTGAGTCGGAATGGACACGCAAGGACTCTGTAGAGAATCACGCGCGCACGCTTGATGGCTACACAAAATTCTTTCCCAACGAAAACAAGACCACCTACGATGCCGATACGGGAGAAAGAATCCCTGTAACCATCAATAGTCTAGGGTTTCGTGGGGCAGAATTTCAGCAAGAAAAAACGCAAAAGATTGTCCGTGTTCTGACGATGGGCGCTTCGTCGACTTTTGGCTACTACAACAAGGACAACGAGACCTATCCGTACCTCCTGGAGCGTGCATTGAACCAGGGATGCGGTGGCAAAGTTAACTTCGAAGTGATCAATTTCGCCATCCCTCATGCCACCTCCGCCATGGCGGCTGCCATGTTTGTTGCGGAAGGTATCGACTTGTCGCCTGATGTCGTAACTTATTATGAAGGTCGCAACGACAGCATGATCAGCCGGCAATATGAAACCAGGCTCGATAAATTCCGGTCTGTGCTTGTCCATCGCCTGCTGCTTATTGCTTTCATAGATCAGGTTCTTGTAGGTGAACGTGTATCTATTGTCGAGGATTCATTGCAGTTGGAAGTTATCGCAGCCGAGCGCAGTCGAGTTTTTCTCAAGAATATGGAAACCATTCTGAGTTCCAGTCGAAAAGCCGGAATATCATTTATTGTTGCGAACCAGCAAGCCACCTCGAGATCACCGGTGCCGACTGCGGTGCAGGAGCGTTTGTTGTTGCGCGGTGTTAGCCTTGAGGCAGAGGCCGAGAAAATTCGGCGGAAAATGAAAGACAAAAGTAATGTGACGGATTTCGAATTCACGTTACTCATACACGAAAGGATGATGCGGGATTTGCGGCAGTGGGCCAATCAGCAGGGAGTGCCGTTCGTGGACGTCATCGGCGCTCTGAACTTGGATCGGCACTATCTGCTCTCCTGGGTGCATCTTCATCCGGAAGCAAATCGCGTCGTGGCAGCGAAACTCTCAGAGCCAATCTTGCGGCAGTTCTGCGCGAACGCAGGACCAGTGAAGCGTGCGGCACGGTAATTGTCTGCCCGAATTCGGACTTATCCCGCGCATGGCCAGACCCGGTCAGGCTTTGCATCATGCGGCGAGCAGCACCGAGGAGCGCTCGCAAATCTCGGGCCGTTTCGCCAGTCAAGAGGATTTTCGCTAGACTGTGCTCGCACAACAAATTCGCTTCCTGGGAGATTCCATTTTTACAGACTCCGCACTTCCGGTGATAATGCTTGCCGCAACCTTGACCGTTGTGTCTGCTTCCACCGCCGTTTCTGGAGAGCAATCCACGCCTCAGACAGGCCGCAACGCGCCACTAAGCGCCGAGAAGCCGAAATCAAGCGAACACAGACCCGGCAACGTGCCCGGATCGAACAGCGCCAGCTTGGCCATGTGTCCCGCATCGGGGGCAATAGTGGCCGAACCTTACCGCTGGTATCCCAAGCTGGACCTGAAGCGGATTCCGTTTCACATCGCTGACGGCCCATGGGGACCACGCGCACCGATTGCGGCTCCGGCGGCGCCTGTCACGCGACGTAGCGTAAACGTCAGCAGTGCCGCCCAGCTCGCCGCCGAAGCTCTGATTCCCGGTACGCTGATTACAGTGACTGCGGACTACATTGGCCACGCCGTCGTTTTCGGTGACGTGAGGGATGTGGACATTGTGGTACCCGCGGGCCGCCGGGTCGCGCAACTGACCATCGGCAGCTACACGCCACGCTCCGTCACAGAGCGCGTGAGAATCCGCGGCACGACACCAGGAACCCACTCGGGCGGGCTGATTGGCGCGATTGCCTTCTATTCCTATCCCGCCAGAGACATCATCATTGACGGCGTGGACCTCAACGGCGAAGACGGCAACGGCGGCCACTTACTGTGGAATTTTGGCTTTCCTGTGGAGCGTTTTGCCGTGGTGAACGTCAGGGGCAATGCCGCATCAGACGCAGGCGGGTTGCAAGGCGTAGACATCGTCATTGCCGGCAATCGAATAACTTCCGGCTTACGCACGCGCGAAGTAGTCGGATCGGCCGGTGGCTGGAGCCTTCGCGGTGGGGACCGTCTGATAGTGTACGACAACCGGATTGACGGAACTCGCTATCACCGCATACGCGTGCATCCGAACCCGATTCCGGGGCCACCACAGTACGCTTGGGTCGCCAACAATACGCTGGTGGATCCCCACGAGGCACGCATTTTCACCGCGTCCCATGTGGGAAACAATTCCGATTCGGATCGCTATGCCGCCGTATGGGCGGTGTGCAACCAGGTGTATGCGCATTCCACCTGCATGCCCCCTAGTTTTGATGGAGTGCGTGCGAGTTATGCCCGTTTGATTCACAACACCTTGTTTGGGTCCATCACGCAGGCGATGCAACGTTCGCAGCAAGCCGCCCACGGCCCGGATCGAGACTACCTGACCGGCAACAAGTTCTCGCCTTGGCAGGCGCCCCCGGCCTGGGATGCGCCAGGAGATCCGACCACTGCCGTGCCATTGCCGCAGCTACGGCCGGAACGATTCAATGCGGCCGTAAGATTCATGCCCTGTCCCGGGCCGTGATGCGCACGCGCAGATGATGGTGAATCCGAACTTGGCGTTCATCGATTTCGGACTCATCGACAAATTCTCTGCGCTACCTTGAAATCGGGTGCGCGATAAAATTTGAACCGACATAATTGACCTTGTCGTCCAAATTGAATCTTTCAATTGTGCTCTCTTCCCCTTGGTCGTCTATCTGACTAATGCGATATCCGGCATCTCGCAAGAGGTTGTGGAGTTTGTCAGCAGTGAGGCTGTTGGCTCTAGAGGTTTCAACATCAAGCATCTTGCGCTCATGCCCAACATAATTGGGTAGAACTTCAAAAATGACGATCGGTCGCTCGATCGCCAGCGTTCTTGTCAGGCCTTGAACAACCTGAAGTTCCGCACCTTCCACATCAATCTTGATCAGGGCGATATTCTTTAGTCCGATCTCTTCAATGACCTCATCGCCCAGTCTCGCGGACACCCACTCCTGATATTGTCGTTCGCGTCCCGTCACTTCAGTTTTTCCAGAAATGCTCGCCATTTCATCGAATGGCCTGTTGGAAAACAGGGGGCAGAGCTGATTTTTGTTGGACAGTGCCACCGGGATCACCTTCATGTGATTCAGTGCGTTGTCTCTGATGAACTGATCGATGAAAAAACAACATCCAATCTGGGGCTCAAATCCCACATACGGCCGCTGAGGATCAAGCGCAAGCACTTTGATCAAGGTTTGACCGACGTTGACCCCAATATCGACGAAGGTTCCTGCCCTCTGTGATAGTGAACGTTTCAGAACCGTCGTGAGAAATGGTTCATGAAAAAAATCATGTGCCATCCGATTTTCGAAGTAACCCCTCATCCGATATTCTCGCGGACCAAATTTAACCGGAGCCCCGAGTTGGTGGGTCACATGTGTCAGGTGCTGCTTAAGTTGGCCAAGTTTCATTTTTTACGGAACGCAATTTGTTCAAAGGTATTCGTTTGGCTAACACGGCGTCACGTCGTTGGCTGGTCAATGGTCTGATTCTCGTGCGTCAGGCGTCGAGCTTCGCGCACTGCTTGAAGAAATCGACCCGGCGCTCGAACGTCGTTTCCATGCAGTTCTCCCGGGCAAATGCAAGTGCTCGCCGGGCTTTTTCCGAAACTTCTGCCCGTCTGCCGGACAAATCAATCAGTAGATCCGCCAACATTTCGGGCTCGTTTAGCGGGACGCTCCAGCCGGCGTCCACGTGTCTCAGCAAACCGGCAAATGCTTCATTCAGATATCCGGCGATTGGCACGCCGCAGCCAAATGTCTCAAGATAGGTGCAGGAAGGATCTCCCTGCTTGTGACAGCATACGAAAACATCTGCATGCGATTTCACAAATGGGACGAGTTCTTCTGAAAAATTGAGAATCCCTTTCATGGTCACCCGTTTTGTGAGTCCTGAGTTCACAATGCGCCGCCGCATTTGCGCTTCCACCTCCCCTCCTCCGCAAATGGAAAGCTCGAACTCCGCGCCCTTGCGATCCAATGCTTCCGCGACAGATATGACATCCAGGGCTCCCTTCATCCGGTTCAGGCGTCCGGAAAACACCAACCGAAGGGGGCGAGTTGTCGACTCCATGTCGCGCAACCGCCGCTCCAGTTGCTCGTTCGCAATCATGAGCGTCAAAGCCATTCTATTGTCGAAAAAAAGCCTGGCGGCCGCGCTCAACGATCCATAACTCTCAAAAGTCGGGGTTCCATTTGCCTCGAACCCGCTTACTTTTGGAATATTCCTCCGAATTCGGCGCTCCTCCTGCCATTCCCAGAAGTATCGACGCATGCGCCGCAGCGGATTCGATACCTCCGCGGCAATGATCTGCCATCGCGTCTGAAGCGAGTACTCCGTACAGTAGACGCTGGGCGTACCTGCCCGGCCCAACGCATCCGCGACATCATGCAGCAAATGATGGGGCCCCCAGTGGACAAGCCCGCAGGTCACGAGGAATTCGCGCAATTCAGGTGAATCGTAACGCAGGCACTTAACCTCGAACGGGATATCCTCCGGGCGCACTTCGACGTTGTCCAGATTCGGAGATTCCCGGTCGTCGGGTTGCATAACGGCAACCACGTGGCCTGGCCACTTGCTTGCGTAGTACGTCATTCCCTCGATGAATTTGCGCGTCAGGACCAGACTGCCGTTCGGGCGAGGAATGACTTTCAAACCAGTGACCTCGGCAAACGTTCCAGCCATATTCAGATATTCCGTGTTGACAAATTGTATGCTGCGATTTGCAGTTCGAAAGGTTATCAGAATTTGAATTCCGAAGCCCACCAGTTCGCTTTTGCGCTCGCGCGTGCGAACCGTGCGTTCCAAGCTTCTACTGCACGCGTTAAAGTTTTTAATTTCTCATCAAGGTGGAACTACGGATGCCGCCACCGAACGCCGATTCAACCGCTGGTTGAGCAGATCCAGCAGTTTGCGTCCAAGCAACTGATCATTGACCGCTGTGAAATGGCCATCTTTGACGAAGTTGCCGATATCGGCGGGTGGCGCGATTTCATGGGTGCTGAAGTACAGAACACCCTCGGCAGTGGAAAAGTGCGCCAGCGCCTTGTGCAGGTGATCCGCGTAGCCGCGATCGTTGATGACCAGGATTACGGGAAACTTCCGGTCATTG
Source organism: Betaproteobacteria bacterium (assembly GCA_031403365.1). Lineage (GTDB taxonomy): Bacteria > Pseudomonadota > Gammaproteobacteria > Burkholderiales > JACQAP01 > JACQAP01. The sequence continues at coordinate 9,071 of JANNTE010000434.1, forward strand.
AGAACCTCATTGATGAACGAATTCACAATACGGTGCGTGACATCACGCAGACCTAGTTCATTGGTAAAGCCGCTGGAAATATGAAATCTCTCGACATTTGCGCGCTTGCTGCGCTGTCCCCAAGCACGACGCGCCAATCGTGCCATAACGGATTCGTCCAGAGCCCAAGACCTGAATACCAATGGATCGTAATAGGCATCATGTGCTGCGATCTCCGAAACTACATCCTCCCAGCGCGAATCGTCCCTGGCTGCCGTTTGCAATTGCGCCAAGGTATTTATGGAAGGGGAATACCGGGACAGTTTTTCGTCCGCGACGGAGAAACGCGGATAAAAATGCGGCGACGGCTCCTCAAAATTCCAGGTCATATGACTGATGGTAGCGAGCGCCGGCAGGCTCGACGCCAGAATGCCCAGAACGACAACGCTGGCGCTATGGCGTCCCCGATCCGCGCTATACATGGCATAGGAATGGCTCAATGTCGCACCCGGCCCTCCCGCCATGCGCACCGCGATCTTATTGTCTTGTTCCTGCATCTGCTTCGCAATATGGGCGGCGAACGACATCCCATACACGGCGATCAGGAGATCTTGACCCTCCTCAATCTGGGCCGGTTGATTGGAGGGCGGTTCTACCCATCCTGTCGTTAGCATCGGAGGTGGCGGCGTTCCTTCCGGTCCGACCATTGCACGTACTTTGCCTTCGATCGAACGACCGTAGTTGAAATACCAGGTGAGTTGGCCTGCTCGGGGTCGCTCGCCTGCGTTGGGTTTGCCGACGACATATCCCGCCGTGAGATCGATGGCAATCAGGCACAGCAGCATGCAACCGAAGGTTACCAGTCCCGTGCGCAGTCCTGACCGGACCAAGATTCTAGAACTGGAAGTAGATGAACTGTTGGGGTGCATTGCTGGTACCCATCAGGAGAATGAAGAGCAGCGCAGCGCCAACGGCGCCTCTCGCTAGCGGAGAAAAACGAAAATGGGTCTGCTTCAGGCCTATGCGATACTCGGCAATTTCCAGCAGCACGAGAATCGGCAGACCAACCAGGGCCGAAAAAGTCGGCATCGGCATCAGGGTTGATAAATTGCCGATGTCACCGATCAGAATCTGCGTGAACTGCACAACCTGCTGCAGGGATGTCGCTCGGAATAGCATCCAACCGTAGCAGGTAACCATAAAAAAACCGGCCATGGCCGCGAAATGTGCGAAAACAGACCGTGCTTGACTGCCGCGTTCGCCAAAGATCGCACGATGTATGCAGAGTATCGAACCGTGAAACAGACCCCAAAGCACGAAATTCCACGCCGCACCGTGCCACAGGCCGCCGAGCAACATGGTCAGCATGAGATTGCGATAGGTCCTGGCAACGGTACCGCGACTGCCGCCAAGCGGGATATACAGGTAATCGCGCAACCAGGTTGAAAGGCTGATATGCCAGCGTTGCCAAAATTCGCTCGGGCTTGTTGAAAAATAGGGGGTCCGAAAGTTGTATATCAGTTCAACTCCGAAAAGCTTGGACGTTCCCCGCGCTATGTCGGAGTACCCCGAGAAATCGCAATAGATCTGTACCGCGAACAACAACGTCGCGCCGACGATATCAATCCAGCTGGCGGTCCCGCTGCTTCCGTAGATGGCGTTAACCGAACCGGCAACGCCGTTGGCGATGGCAATCTTCTTGAACAGTCCGAACAGAATCAGCCACAACCCCTGCATCGACTGCTCCCAGCGCAACTGCCGTGGCATGGATAACTGGGGTAGAAGGTGCGCCGCACGTTCAATTGGACCGGCAACCAATGGCGGAAAATAGGCGACGAACAGGGCAAAATCGAGGACGCTGTCGGTCGCCTTCAATTTCCGACGGTACACATCGATGGTGTAGCTCATCGTCTGAAAAGTATAAAAGGAAATACCCACCGGCAACACGATATGCAGGCGCCAGTTCTCCGGGTTGGCACCCAGCGAAAGCAGAATGGATTCCGCGCTATCGATAAAAAAATTGAAATACTTGAAGAATCCGAGCAGCGCGAGATTACCGGTCAGACTGATGATGATGGCGGTTTTTCGCCTTGCAGCCATGGGCATGCGCATCAGGGCCAGATAGGCGAGCAAACCAATACCAGCGGCTAACACCAGCAGCCCCAGCAGATGAAAATTTTCACCGGTAAGGATCGATCCACTACCGTTGCCACCGATTACCTGCTTCCAGTCAATGCCCACGCTGAAAAACGAGGAAGCGACGGACAATCCAAAAATGCGTAGCGCTTGCTTGCGCTCGAGAAAGCCCCGGTCGATAACCAGTCCGGCACAGTAATCCATCGCGGTTGTCGCGATAATCAGCAGCAAGAAGCGGGGATCCCAGACGCCGTAGAAGATATAGCTGGCCAGCAGCAGCATGCGGTTCTGTCCCGAATGCGGCAGCGCCCGATATAGAAGATAGACGATCGGGAGAAAAACAAAATAGCGAAGCTCGTCGAAGCTCATGGATGCACTCCGTACCGTTGCGCGGACATGCTGTTTTCCAAAAACGAATTTAGAATGATCGAATTCCGTCGGCCGTACTTGAGTCTTCGATGAATCACTATGTGAACCTGTCGACCAGACTGGACGTCCATTCCACCCTCCCCAATCACCCTGAACATCCAGAGACGTGGCCTGCTTCGACCTTTATCCGATGCGGCCGCAGCGGGTTGGATGGCTGGTAAATCATGCCGTGCTGGGAGATCGAAACGCTGCTGTAGCCACAGGTGGCGAAGATTTTTCCTGTCAAGGCATTCTCTTCACAACGCATTCCGAAGGAATAGGCAAAGGTGCCTGCCTTGCCGACGTGGGATTCGATCAACTCTTTCGACCGCAGCCCCTCGTCCCGGGTCTCGTCGGGCGTCAGCCTCGCCATTGACTGGTGCTGACAAAGACCACTGCCGGAATTGCATATTGACACGGGACTAGTGCCACCACGGTTGCCACAGTGCCACACCTATGGTCGATGGCGACCACCTCGGAACTCGTGGAGACGTTGATCTCACCGCCCGATAGACGCAAGTTATCATCCAGCGAAACGGCGAGCGAATGCTCCGCCATTGAGCGCATCTGATCGTCGAAAACTCGAGAGAAAATCCACCAGGATTTGCGTTTCATATGGCCGAACCGGTGACACGCCATTGCACGTGCACTCGGTTTTCAGGCTACCTGTTGTATGGCGACAGACCACGAGGCGACAGTGTTCAAAACGACCGCGTTGCGGGCGACATTCTTGACTCGCCAGCGACGCGCGAACTCTGTAGTAATCTATATTCGTTCAAGCGACGTGAACGTATCGCGAATCGTACAATCTGCAACGCCATGCGACCAGTCTTCTTGTCTTGTCCATTTGAATAGTGCGATGATACATGATCTCCTCAAACTGCCACTGTTGGCGCGTTCAAACCACGCCAGACGGACTCTTGACCCATGCCGCGCGTCGAACGCGTACTTATTGTGGGCGCCGGAATTGCTGGACTGGCGCTGGCGCGTAAACTCAACTCGATCGGAATCGACGTCGATCTCCTTGAGCGCAGGTCGCACGCAGCAGCGCATGGCGCTGGCATCTTCCTGACGGGAAACGCCGTAAGGGTACTCCACAGCCTCGGCCTGGATCGCATCCTGTTCGAGCACAGCCGGCCGGTTGACATGATTCGATTTACCGACCAGCGCGAGCGCGAACTGTTTCACGTCGATCTCTCGACCAAACCGAACTGGCCTCGATTCGTCAGCATTAAGCGCGATGCGCTGCAGCGAATACTGCTCGATGCCGCCCTGCCACTCGTGCCGCGCTGGGGTACTACGATCGTGTCCCTCCATGCTCGGCTAGACCTCGTGGAAGTCGCCCTCAGTGATGGCACGCGCAGTCACTACGATCTGATTGTGGGTGCTGACGGTGTGCACTCTCAAGTTCGGAACATGCTGTTCGGCGATCGCGTGATCAAACCGATTGCGCACTTTTGCGGCTGGCGTTTTCTTGCGCCGTGTCCCGCACGGTTGGTCGCACCCCAATACATGCTAGGCAATGCCCGCACGCTGCTTCTGCATCCATTGCCTGGCGGCGAGGTCTACTGCGGTGCCGGCCCGGTCGTCGATGCGGGACTCGATGGAGGTAACGAATTGGAGCGCATGCGCGGTGCCTTCGCGGCCTTTGGTGGCTTTGCGGCAGACGTGCTGGCAAAAACGAATTCGGCCACCGCACTCATTCCAACCCGTTACTGGCATTTCGAGAAACGTCCGTGGCATGCGGATGGCTGCGTGCTGATCGGCGATGCGGCACACGCGTGTACGCCAACCCTTGCCCAAGGTGGCGCGATGGCCCTCGAAGACGCGCTCGTACTGGGCAACCTCCTCGGCCAACAACTGGAACGCGACGAAATTTTGGCGGACTTCGAAGCACGACGCGCAGCCCGGGTAGCACACGCCATGGACATGTCGCTTCAACGCATGGAGGCCAACCGCATATTGGCGCCACGCGAACTCGCACTACGTGATTTCATCCTGCCTAGAGTAGGTGCTTCTCAATTGCTTGACGCATGGGCGCCGCTCATGGAATCATTGCCTTAGTTTCCGACAAGCTTTTTTTCACTGGAGCGCCGTGCTTACACTAGTTCAGCAGTACTTTATTAACTCCGCGACCAGATTTCACGATAAAGCGGCTGTCGGCTGCAAAAACGAGTTGATAACGTACGGCATGCTTGACGGGCTCACCAATGCCCATGCGCGACGCATGCAGCGGGCCGGGCTGCAGCGCGGATCGTTCGTGCCTTTCTTCATGACGAAAGGTATCAATTCGATTAAGGCGATTCTGTCAATTCTCAAGGCCGACTGCGCATACGTCCCGTTAGACGCGGCGTCTCCGGCACAGCGGCTCAAGGAGATTCTGGCGGCGACGTCTGCGAAGTTTGCAATTGTTGACCGCGCGAGCGAAGCCCGCTTTCGCGAATTGTGCGGTGACATGTCCGGGCTTGTGCTAATGAACATCGACGATGACCCCGGCACATCGAGCGCACCAATCGTGTACGAGAACCTTTCGATCGATGTGGCCTATGTGTTGTTCACTTCCGGCTCCACGGGCAAGCCAAAGGGCGTAATGATCAGTCATCAAATGATTATCGACTACATAGAATGGTGTGTGGAAACCTATGGATTTACCGATCGTGACGTAATTGCCAATCATGCTCCGCTTTACTTCGACAACTCCACGTTCGATTTGTATTGTGCGTTCAAGACCGGAGCCACACTGCATTTGATCCACGATGAGATCAACTTAATCTTGAGTAAATTGATTCCCTGGCTCGCACAGCGCGAGATAAGCGTGATGTTCTGCGTGCCGAGCGTCATGACGATCCTGCTGAAGTCGGGCCGACTCGTGCCGGGCAGCTTGCCAAGACTGCGTCACGTGATCGCCGCGGGTGAGGTACTTCCAACCGAGGTGGTGAGGGCGTGGATGAAGCTCTTTCCCCACATCCAGTTTACTAACATGTATGGCCCGACCGAAATCACCGTGGACTGCACCTTCCATGTCATCGTGCAGCCGCCAGGTTCCGAAGTCACATCGATTCCCATCGGCAAAGCACGCAGCAACATGGAGGTATTCGCGCTTCTCGAGGACGGTACGCTTTCGAAAGAGGCGGGAGCCGAGGGTGAGATCGTTGTGCGAGGAAAATCCGTTGCCTATGGTTATCTTAATGACGATGAGCGTACACGCACGTCCTTCATTCAGAACCCGCGCCACAGTCAATTTCACGATCCGCTGTACCGAACGGGTGATTTGGCCCGGATTGCCGCCGACGGTTCATTTTTGTTTATCGGTCGACGCGACCAACAGATCAAGTACATGGGCAATCGCATCGAACTGGGGGAGATTGAGGCGGCGCTGCTTCGTATCGAGTCCGTTGCCGAAGCGGTCGTCGTTTTCAACGACAGTCCACTAGCCGAGGAAAAATGTATTGGAGCCTTGATCTGCCTGGTTCCAGGGGCAAGCAAGGAGCAGGTTTTGACACGCCTGCAGTGCGAACTACCCGGCTATATGATGCCGCGCAAGGTGGTCGTTACAGAGGGGCTGCCGCGAACGGCGAACGGCAAGGCGGATCGCAATGCGGCACTCACCGTCGTGTTCAAACAGGCGTGAGACCGACGTCAGGCAGGGACGAAAAACGATCGGTAAATTGCGTCAACGTCGCGGAACGCGCCGCTATCCAGATCTTCTACTGAGACTTCGACACCGCCGCGAAGATTCTCAATGAACAGGATCAACTCTACTATATCGAGTGAACTCAAGATGCCGCTTTCCAAAATGGGAATGTCATCGCGAAAGCCGTCTGGCTTGTCTTTGGCGCGATTGACAATCCAAGTACGTAGCTGTTGGCGAATTTCCGATTCCGTCATAGCAAGACTGGAGCTTCAAGGAGGATTTCACAGGTTATAAGATTCTTTACGTACTTATCGGAGCAGCGCTGGCGATGCGCGCGACAAACCGGCGAAGCCAGCGCCATCTCGCGCACGGCGTACGGGTCAGCGATGCCCGCGTCGCGGTAAACAGAGGGGTTGTAGAAATCACGCCAACTCGCGTTGATGTAATCAACCAGCCACGTGCGAAATGCCTGGCGCTGTTCCCCGGACCATGCCGGCGAGAATCGATCCCAAAGCTGCTTCAGATAGGCACGCCCGAAGTGAATGTGACGTGCCTCGTCAACATGATGGATCTTATTGATGTCGCGTACAATCTGGGCCAACCGATTGTCCGCGGCCATCGCCAGGTTGTAGACGTCGCTCAATTCTTCAACTACGAGCACCTTCGCGAAAAAGGTGATGTCCTCTTCTCCCTTGGCATAGGTGCGCGAGTGGGCAATCTTTTTTTCAGGATAAACCTTCCCGACATAACGCCGCAGATACGACGAGAACATCGTCATATGCTTGTTCTCTTCATCCAAAAAGTGGTGCATATACTCGGTAACGGTGAGATTTTTCTCGAGTGTGTAGAGCCGATGACTCATACCCTCGAGTAATGGCCGCTCTCCGTGCAGGACCATGCTGAAGAAGCCCGCGCACTCGTAGAAGGCCAGCTTGCGCTGCTGCACTTCCGACATGCCCTGCCAGATCGTAGTGCCATAGAGTGAAACAAATTCGGGACTCAACACCCAGACCGAATCGTCGAGCGCTTCAGGCCATTCGAGTGTGGTGTAGATATCGTAAAAAAATTTCTTTGATCCACGGCTGAGCTTATCGGCGATCTCTTCTATTTTTTGCGGACGCATGGTAGTCTCCAGCGCTTTAGCCATTGAGCGAACTTACTTGAGAAAGTGACTAATTTCTAAATCCAAGTCAGGATTTTAACCCAAATTTAGCTTGACCAAGTCTTATGTGGCCCTAGATTTGGCGATGACATGGAATAGACGAAGAGATAAAGGACAATATCTTGCGATATGTCAATAGAAATGGCTTCGGGTTGCTCCAGTCGCCCGTCAGGGCCATATTGCGTACACTGTGCCGAGCTTATCCCTTGATGAGCGGATACGGAGCGATAGGGAATCTCAGGCCAATGACTTGGGCAGCCCGATCCCTCGCAATGCCAGCGCGCGCGCGGCTCCGCGATGGTTCGATCGCGCTTGTAGATCCAAATGATGATCTGGGACGAACTCTCTACTACTTGGGAGACTGGGATCCAAAGATCACTTGGGTCTGCCGCAGGTTGCTTCGTCCCGGCGACATATTCCTCGACATCGGCGCGCATTGCGGTGTCGTCGCGCTGGCAGCAGCCAATGCCGTAGGATACACGGGGCAGGTACATGCCTTTGAACCAAACCCGGGGCTCGCGAATCTCCTGCGCGACGCTGCCGCGCAGAATGGCTATTCCCAACTCCGCACACACGAGGTAGCGCTTTCGGACCAAGATGGCGAGGCAGAGCTACATCTAGCATTCGGGCATTCGTTCTTTGGTTCTCTATCGAGGCGACAAGATGGC
>JANNTE010000435.1:0-5264 GCA_031403365.1 Betaproteobacteria bacterium
TGGACGGCGAGCGCGCGCAGCGCAGGATCTGCAATCAATTCCGGATCGCGGTAATCGGACACCTGCCGGGTGAAGACCTGCACGATCACGACCAGCGTGTCAGCGAAATCGCGCTCGACGCCGAATACGCCGTAGAAAAAGGAATTCCTGATGCCGGGATTGGATCCGTCCGCATCCTCGGTGCGCGTATACGCGCCTTCCAATGCAAAACGGTAGGCGCCGAGCGTGGTCGCCGCATCGGCACCCAGTACGCGAATGCGATGATGGTCAAGATTCACCACCTGTCCGGCCGGAGCCAGCGCCCCGGCTGACAGGTCTGCACTTAAATCGTAGCCGTCGAACCAGGACAGTGACCAGTCGATGGCTTTGCCGGATTGATCGAGTTTCAAGGCCCATTGGCGCTGACTGTCGGGAACGTTCTCCTGAAATACCACACCGGGGCGCGCAGGCAGTCCAATGACGTTGGGCTTGAATTGCGGAATCCACACGCCGATCAGGCTGGTGTTGAGATCGAAACTCCAGGACCCTTTCGCGGCCAGCGAACCGAAGCGGTCTTCATCGATATCGGCGGCCAGCAGCGTGGCATCGCGCGGGGTGAGATTGTCGGTCGGGTTAAGCCGGTCGGCACGTCCCCAGGCAATGATTTGTTTTCCCAGCCGATAGTCGAATTTTCCGTGGCGGCCCTCGACGTATCCTTCGCGCAGGCGGCTCTCGTCGCGGCGCTCGCCAAAAACGTCCTCGTTGGCGAGATATCCCTCGGCGAACACACCGATGCCGGATTCGAATCGCTTGTCAAGTTTCAACCAGGCCGAGGGCACCACGATATCGTGCTCATGGTCCTGGCGGCGGTTGGACGACCAGTAGCCCGCGCGCAGCGAGCCGGTGATGCCGGCTCGCGACACGGTCTCGCGCCAGCCCGCTTGCGTGCTTACTTCTTCAGCGGCCGCTTCCGGCGGAGCAAGAGGCGGTTCATCGCTGTCCGCCGCGGACGTGGCTTGCGCGGCGCAAAACAGCAGGCTCCGGCACAACAGCCGAAGCGGGCCCCAGGCAGGCACTCGGCTTGCGGTCACTGCTGAGCTGCCACATCCAGTCACTGCTGTTCCATGTAACGGGTGGTGAAAAAGTCCTCCTTGACGCCGGTATTGGCCTTGGACTCATCGATGCGAATCTCCGTCGAGTGCTCCGTTTGCACATTGCGCATTTCCAGCAGGAAAGCCTGATGGCGGTTCCTGGCGGCATCGGCGACCTTGTAATTGGAGAACTTCGCTTCTTTCAGCAATTCGCCGGCCTCGTCGTAAAACATTGCTTTGAGGGTGACAAAAGTTTCCTTCTGGACCCAGCTCACGCGCCTGTTGTAACCGCTGTTGGCCTTGACCGCCGCGTCCTTCGGGATGGACTCGATCACCCAGCAATCCTTGCCGTCAATGTTTTCTTCCTTGACCAGCGTGTGATTCCATTCCTTCGGCTTGTGGCCGATCACGTCGCCGTAGGAAAAGTCGGTGCCGACAAAACTGTCCTTCTTGTTGCTGGAAATCAGGCGGCGGACTTTCTTGGTGCTGGGCAGGTAAATCCAGATATCGTCGTCCTTATCCGAATGCTCGATCAGCAGCGACACCGTGCCCTTCACGTCAGTGGGCTCGAGAAAGCGGGTCATGCGCATGTTATCAATGCCGTTGGCCTGCAACTTCGAGGTGCCGAAGGTTTTGCGGATGCGCTGCTTGCCCTGCTTGTTGGTGAGCGTCATGGTGTTCTTTGACACCGAGTCCGAATACTTGTTGGACAGGAAATTCTTCTCCATGATTTCCTGTGGCGTTTGCGCGTGCGCGGGCTGCGGCACGGCGGTAAACAGCAGGGCCGCAGCACCGGCAATCAGCAGCGCGGCCGGGGCAAAGGACGTCTTCATACTGGCTCCGTTGTAAATGAACCTGGGTTTGAACTTGAATACCAGCGCCGGCATCACGGTCAGCGCGGCAGTAACACTGACCAGCATGGCGGTGCCGATGAGAATGGCATTCCAGGTGTGCGGGTAGTAGCCGCGCGAGAGCGCCTGCACCGCGTAGCCGCCCGCCACTGCGGAGGCTACAAACAGACAGGCCTTGCCGGCCGTGGTGAGCACGGTGTGGAAAGCCTTGATCTCCTCCGTGCCCTTGGCCAATTCCTCGCGTAGGCGGAACAGCATATAGATCGCGTAGTCCGCGCCGATGCCGATGGCCAGCGCCGAGGTCAGCGCCACCGGCACGTTCAGATGCAGACCCATCAGACCGAGCAGACCCATATTCACCAGAACCGAGAGCAGCAGCGGCGTAATCACCAGCGCGCCCGCCACAAAGGAGCGGAACACCAGGGAGGCGATGAGAAACACGACACCGGCGATCTGGAGCACGTTGAGGATCTTGTCCTTCACGATGACTTCCGTGATGGCCGCAGACTGCGCCACGCTGCCGCCGAGATTGACCTTGATGTGGGGCGGGAATTCTTTCTTGGCAAACGCCTTGGCCTTTTCCCACATGGCCAGCATGTGTATGGTGCTGTCGCTGTGAGAGAACACCACCATGTTGGCGAGCTGGTAGTCGTAATCGACGTAGGTGTCGAAATCGCCGGGTTCGCCGGACATGGAGTAGAGCAACATGAACTCCGCGATGGTGGCCTGGCTGTCCGGTATCTTGAAGAAGGCCGGATCGTTGTTGTTCATGGATTGGTTCATGCGCTTGATGAACTCCGCCAGCGACATGACCTTGCCGATATGCGGCTGCTCGCTGATGAAGGTCTGGAGCTTGTCCATGGCTTTGAGTACCGCCGGGTCCTTGATGTCGTCGGGCTTTTCGCCTTCGATCAGCACATAGACATTGTTGGTGCCGGCCATGCGGTCGTTCAGCATCCGGTCCTGCACCAGCAGCGGAAGATCGCGATCGAAATATTTCTTCAGTGAACTTTCCACGCCCAGGCGGCTCATTCCGATGACCGAGGTCACGATGACGACGCCCGCAATGATAAAGAGACGGTTGCGGTTCGGGCCGGTGATGGTGCGGGCATAGAAGCCGGTGAGACGGTCCCAAACGCGCTCCTCGCTTTCCATGCGCGCTTCTTTTTTGCCGGGAGGAGGCAAGATGGCCCGCAGCGCCGGGATAAAGGTCATCTCGACAATCAGCACGCTCAGAATGCCCAGACCGGAAAAGATGCCGAAGACCTGGATGGAAATGATGTCAAAGATTGCCAGCGAGAAAAATCCGCAAGCGGCCACGATACCGGCGGTCATCATGACCGGGCCGATTTTCGTGATGGATTCGACCACCGCCAGACGGTTTGCCCCAATATCGTGCTCGCTCGCATAGGCACGCGGCTTGAACCAGAAGCGGATGAGCCGCCACGCGCCGCCATAAATATAGAAGGAGGCGTAGCCCAGCAGCGCAAAGGCCACCACCAGCCCTGCGGTAACGGATGCACCCTTGAACCCGAGCAGGGAACCCAGCATGCCGGCAATACCGGTCTGCCATTTCATGAAAAACAGCGCGCAGAAAATAATGGCGAAGGAGAGCCACAGCGCGATTCTCTCGGTCTTGCCCGTCGCACCCCAGAGCTCGTCAATATCGACATCAGGTTTGGGATTGAGGCGCAGATACTCCTCGTAATAACGCTTCAGCAACTGGACGGCGTGGCCCGCGCCCACGGCGAGAATCAAAATGGGCGTGGACATATTGAAGATATCCAGCGGCACATTGGCGAGCCCCATGAAACCCTTGCTCCACTCCACCGCCACCAGTGGGGTCACCAGCGGCAGGATCAGGCCCTGCCATGTGCGGAAGGCCTCGAAATGGATGAGCCCGATGATCACCAGTGCCGCCAGCAGCAGTATGGGTGTGCGGCCTGCGAATTTTTCGAACATGGCCAGGAATGGCGGATAGCCACTGACCATGATGTCGACGCTGTCGTCGCGCTCGGCATCGACGATGGCGTTGATCTTGTTCGCCACGAATGAGAAGCCGCCCTTGACTTCGGCGCTATCGGTGGCCTTCCGGTCGCGCACTTCGGCCAGGATCACCGTGGTTTTCCAGTCAGTGGAGACAATAGAGTTCAGATAAGCCGTATTGCGTTGCAGAGCGTCCTTCAGCGCCGCCATTTGCTCTGGCGTGACGGGAACGTCCGCCATCATCTGCTTCACCTCCATGCCTTCCCTGGTGCCGCGAATATCCTTGGCGCGGCGCGCGGACAGAGACAGGATGTTGGTCTTGACGATACGCGGGGTTTCGCGCAGTTTGTTGGTGATGCGCTGCACCTTTTCCAGCACGAAGGGCTGGAACACATCGCCTTGCTTGGGCGTGATGCCGATCACGGCGACATAGCGCGAACCAAAGACCTCTTCCACTTTCAAAGTGGTCGCGATAAACGGATGCGAACGCGGCACGATATTGTTCGGATCGATGATCACGGTCAGGTTGCCGCCTCTTGAACTCAGAAACGCGGTCAGCGCGAGCACGATCACGATTACCACCCAGCGGAACTTTACGATGAAGTCAACATAACTGCGTAGCATTTCCGAGTCCCCTCTAACTGATGTACTGCTGTTTTTTTAAATTTGCCACTGAAGCGTTCGTCACTGAATCGGTGACGCGCGATTCTACTCTGCCTCCGGCTGTGCCTGGGTCGCAAAAACGGCGCGGCAGTCAGAATTTGCCGAACTTTAAATAAGCCTGCTGCGGGTCCATGCCACCGAGGATCGCGCTGCGCACCTTGTTTTCGGTGAGCAGGACTTCTTCGGTTTTCTGAACCACCTGCTCCGCGATTGCGCCGGGGATGATGACCACGCCGTCGCGGTCCGCCAGCAGCCAGTCTCCGGTGCGGATGGTTACTTCGCCAATGGTGACCGGCCCGCCGAAGCGATCCGGCACCCAGCGGCCGACAATGTCCGCCGGCGTGTTGAAACTGCAAAACACCGGAAAGCCCAGCTTGAGGATGAAATCCGTATCCCGGCAACCACCGTCCACCACATAACCGCGCACGCCCTTGTGATGCAGCGTCTCGGCGGAGAGCTCGCCCATCAGCGCGACCGCATGCGTGTTGGGCTGACATACGATCACCTTGCCCGGTGGCGCCTTGGATAACAACCCGGTCCATTCCAGCAGAGTCAGGTGCGCATCGAGCGTGGCATCGAAACGCCCGCTCACCGTATAAATCTCGCCTGCCAGTTTTTTCGCCGGGTCCAGCGGCTTGATGGTGTGCGGCAGCACGCAATTGCCGTGACCCATGGCGCGCAACACGTCGTGTAC
>JANNTE010000436.1:0-12025 GCA_031403365.1 Betaproteobacteria bacterium
GGCCCAGGACTGTCCCACGCCCAACAGGCAGCAAAAAAGGAGAACAATATATGTACGTCGAATCAGCATAGTCAAACCAACAGCTGAGCTAACAGCCCTTTTTGAAGGGGCGAATTCTAACAAAGAATCGAGCCGTTGCACTGCGAATTCTCGTTTCGTAAGGGTCTTGGCCAATCTCGGATTGCCGGATCTCAGGCAATTCGACTCTGGCAGCGATAGTCTCTTGAAGTCGCTTACAATTCCCCCACCGGTGTCGCTTGGGCGGCGCCCTGCGGGCAAGGAGCGGGACTTGGACAACAGCATCAAAATCGCATCGATTCTGGAACGCCTGCGCAAGGCGTTATCCGACGCCATCGTCGATCACAGAATCGAAAACGGTACACTTGACTTTGCCGTAAGGGTCGGCGGCATGCGCCATGTCGTCAATTTTTCAGATGACCTTTTGGAAAAGAAAACCGAAAAAGAATTGTTCACTGTAATTCTTGGCATCGTGCAGCGCGCCACGACGCAGTCTCTGCCCGTTCATTTCATGGTCCGCAACGACGATTTCCAGGAAGTACTAAGGACGCTGAAGCGCTGAGCGTCTGTTCTATCTGTCAATGCAGGAGCGCACACGAAAAAGCCGGCAACCGCCGGCTTTTCGCTTGATCAGCTTCGACCTCCCTTACCGGGTGGTGCCAGGCTCGCGATCAGATCCAGGATTTCTTTCGGGAGATAGACCTGGTCGCCGACCGGTTCATCGATCTTCTGGGCAATCTCAGCCCGGCGCGAGAACAGGTTTCGAATTTTTGCCAGCAGTGCAGCTGCGCGACTAGGCGTGCGCACTGGCAAGGGAGTATTGCTTTCGGAAGGCTTGGAGTTCGATTGAATGCTCATTTGCGCAGCTCAAGAATCTGAAAAATACGCCTGGGTAATTCGCGAGTCGGCCGCCAGCAACGCCTCCGACCTCCCTTGACTCAACGCTTACCCAAGCGCACCTTAAACATTGCAATGGTTGTGCCAGACGGGAATGTCGAAAAAACGACAGCGGTTCAAATTGCCAATCGGCTCAATTTCCTCACGAACCGACGGGGCGTCGAAAAAGCGACGCCGATGCCGTCGAATGTTCGGCTGCCACCGTGAGGACAATTCACCAATGGATGTCGAATTATCGAGGCGTACCGCCCATGCGCGCGGCCAATCGTTCAGACCTGCTGATCTGGACTCAGGAACCGTCAATCATCGCCAACGCTCTATCCTGGCCGATGCGGGGGGATCAACGGTGTTCGAGTCGAGTCTGGGCAGGCCTCTAATCAACCAGGACCGGGATCATCCCGACACTACCCATCGGACGGCGAAGGTGTAACCGCCCGCTGACGTGTCACCGCGCAATGCCGATACTCAAAACCGCAAAAAATCAGCGTTGCGCCAACCCTTTGTGTTCGGTGGTAGGCGGTGCGAGATTTGAACTCGCGACCAACGGATTAAAAGTCCGCTGCTCTACCGGCTGAGCTAACCGCCCAAGCAAAAAGAGCCGCATTCTACCGGCCCATCCGGTGATGCGCAAACCACTTAATTACCCACGATCCATCGCCCTGGCCAATCGCTGGCGTGGAATGATGCGATGTGATCCCTGACCGCAAATGCCGGAACGTGGCCATTCCACAGGTACGGCAGTTTCTGATGATCGAGGAAGCCTGCTCACTGCTGGAGCAAAGATCGCCCAGGTTCTCCGCTCTGGTTGCGCCAAAAAACCGTATTCAAATGCGCAAGCCCCAATCGAAAACGGGCCGAATCTTATTTGAGTTTGGCCAATCTTGCCTTGGCTTTTTGCGCCGATTCACTGGCAGGATAGCCGGCAATAATTTCTTCGAAGGTCTTCCGGGCAGCGGAACTTTCGCCAAGGTTGCTTTCCGCCGTGCCGATGATGAGCAAGGCATCAGGGACCTTCGGACTGTCTGGATAGGTGGCAAGCAGCCGGCGCTGCGCTTCTATCGCTTCGCGGTACTGGCGCAAATGCGCATGGGATTCGCCGATCCAGTACAGCGCATTCGCCGCCAGGGCGTGTGCCGGGTAGTTCTTCATGAAGTTGTCAAATCCACGAATCGCACCGGCATATTCGCCCACGCGGTAAGTACCGTAGGCATTGTCGTAGCTACGCTGGATCGCGGCTTGATCTGCAGTCGACAGCGACGCGGGCGGCAGCGAATTTGACGGCCCCGTTGACGCAGGCGAGGCTGAGACGGCGGCAACCGCACCCGGTTGCACTGCTGGCGCCTGAGGATTCTCGCTCGCCGTGGCAGTGTCCGCTGCAACCGGTTGCGCGACCCCTGTCTGCACTGAAGATGCCTGCTCCAGCTTTCGTATGCGTTCTTCGAGCACGCCAATCCTGGCGTCCGGTTCCTTCTTTGCGGTACTTTGCTCCAGGCGCCGCAGCCTTGTGTCCAGATCAACATACATGTCGCGCTGGCGCTTCTGCGCATTAATGATGTCATTCGAGAGAACTTCAATCTGCCCACGCAGGCGGTTCAACTCGCCATTGAGGGCCTCCACCTGATTGAGCAGCTGCACCACGCCCCGGTTGGGCTGATTCGAAGAATCCTGTGCCAGTTTCTGCCTGACTGACAATTCGGGCGCCTCAATCGGCTGCTGCGCGGCCAGGACGTTCTGGCGTGCCACTTTCGGCTGCGATTCCACCGCGGCCGGTGCTTGCCAGCAGACCAACAACAAGGCGGCAGTGGTCAGCCGCTTCCCCCAGCTGCTCTGTATGCGGCATTCAGGAGCGGGTGCTGATGAGTTCATGTTTGTCTACTCCAGGCGGACCCAATGGCGCGCTCCGGAATCGCGGCGCGCTATCGATACCGGAGCCAAGAAACCCTATCGCGGTTGGTTCGGGTAAACCAGATCCGCGCGCCGGTTCTTTGCCCAGCTTTCTTCGTCCTGACCAAAAGCCACCGGCTTTTCCGCGCCAAAACTGACCGTATCGATCTGGTCCTGGCCTACACCGAGCAACACCATTGCGCGCTTTACGCTGTCGGCGCGCCGCTGGCCGAGCGCCAGGTTGTATTCCCGGCTGCCGCGATCGTCGCAGTTTCCCTGTACAGCGATCTTGAGCTCCGGACGATCCTGCAAGTAATTTGCGTGCGCCTCGATTACCGGCACGTACTCTTCCTTGATGTCGAACTGGTTGAACTCGTAATAGATGCTGCGCTTGGCCAGCACACTGCCGGGCTCATCAAGTTTGGCAGAGCCCTCACCCTTGATCTGAGACCCGCTAAAACCGGTATCCGGCAATGGCCTGACAATTGCCTGTTCGTCCTGTTGACGGCGCTTTTGCTCCTCCAGTCGCCGCTTGAGCTCTTCTTGTTCCCTGGCCCTGCTGGCCTCGGTGGCGGCACGCTCATCCTTCTGCTGGTCAAACAGGTCTCGCTGTTCGATTTCGGCGCTCTTCTGTCCCTGACTCGCACAGGCGACGAGCAGGAGAGTCAAGGGCAGGACAATCACATTTCTCAGCATTTCTAATCCTTTCGGCGAATGTTCGGAAGCGGACCCCACGCAGGCTCGCGAATGTCGCCGGCTTGCGCGGTCATTCTCTGCTTGATCCGCCCATCGCTGGACACAGCGGCTAATATACCACGCCCCTTCACCTCTGAAGCGTAGAGGATCATCTTGCCGTTCGGGGCGAACGTTGGGGATTGATCGAAGCTGCCCGCAGTAAGAATCTGCATCTGGCGCGACGCGATTTCCTGCATCGCGACATTGAAACGGCCTTCGTTACGATGAATGAAGATGAAGGATTTTCCGTCGGGACTGTAACGCGGCGTAACGTTGTAGCTACCCTCAAAGGTCAGGCGCTCGGCGTCGCCTTTTCCATCGGTTCGCATGCGATAAATTTGCGGAGAGCCGGCGCGATCAGAGGTGAAAATAATATGCTGTCCATCAGGCGAAAAACTCGGCTCGGTGTCGATCGCCTGGGTGCTGGTCAGGCGATTCAGTCCCGATCCGTCAGCGGCTATGAGATACAGGTTGGAAGTCCCGTCCTTGGTCAGCACAATGGCGAGCGACTTGCCATCCGGTGCCCATGAAGGCGCGGAATTCGAACCCTGGAAATTGGCCAGTACCGTTCGCGTTCCGTTCGCCAGATTGTGCACGAACACAATCGGCTTTCGCCGTTCGAAAGATACATACGCGATGCGCGCGCCATCCGGCGACCATTGCGGCGAAATGATCGGCTCCCGGTGCGCGAGAATAAAATCGGGATTAAAGCCGTCGGCGTCCGCGACCTGCAGCTCGAAGCGGTTTTCGGTCTTGGTCACGTAGCAGATTTTGGTTGCGAATACGCCGACATCACCGGTCAATTTCTCATAAATGATGTCGGCGATTCTGTGCGCTGTGGTGCGCAAATGCGGCACCGGGACGGTGAAGGCGAACCCGATCAACTGTGTCTGGTTGGTTATGTCCATCAAGCGAAAGCGCACCTCGGCCTGACCATTGCCTTTTTCCAATACGCTGCCGATTAGCATCGTTTCGGTGCCTTCGTTTTTCCAGTAGCGATAATTGATCTCGGAAGGCTCGGCGGGCAGAGGACGCACACTGCCAATGGAGCCGAGCCTGAAGGCTCCGCTGCGCTGGAGATCGGCGGACACGATCTGACTGATTTTCTGGGCGTAACGCTCTTCGCCGGCAAACGGTAGCAGGGTGATCGGAATCTGACTGGCGCCCCCGCCGATCAGGTCGATTACCAGTTGCGCGCGCGCGACACCGTGCAGTGCCGTCAGAATCAGCAGCACCCAGACAGCAAACGACGCTTTCTTGCACATCTTGTTTAGTCCTTCCATGTGACCACTAGGATGGCGGTTGAAAACGAAAATCGAAAGTCCTGAAGTGCTCCTGAAAAAGATCCGGATCGTCCGGTACAGGCAGCGGACTGGCAGCATTGATCGCTCTTTCCACCGCCCTGTCATACAGCGCCACGCCACTGGAGCGCTTGAGCCGAATTTCCAGCACATCCCCGCCGGGCAATAACGTGACTTCATAAATCCCCTCCGGACGCCCTTTCAGATCCTGTGGCATTACGATTCGCGGCACAACCCTGGCCTGAATGCGCGCCATATAGTCGTTTATAGACTTCTGACGGGCAGCGCGAACCGCCGCTTCCGCCCTCGACTTCGACTCCTCAGCCTCGCGCAGTTTGCGCGTGGCTTCCTGCTGCTGACGCTCGCGTTCCACCGCAGCAGCGCGAAGCTTGCGCTCTTCTTCAAGTTTAGCTTCATCAACGCGGCGCTGCTCATCCGCGCGCTTCTTGTCTTCGGCGCGGCGCGCCTCGTCTTCGCGCTGCAATGCTTCCTGGTCCAAGCGCTGCTTCTCGGCTTCCTGCCGTTTTTCTTCGGCGGCTTTGCGCTGCTGCTCTTCGTCCAGCCTGCGCCTCTCAAGATCTGCTTTCTTTTGCTCCTCCAGTCGCTGCGCTTCCTCTTCTTTCTGCTTGCGCAGTTTCTCCTTGATTTCGATATCCGCTGCCGAGGGCTTGGGCAGCTCCACCGGCGGAGGCGGCGCCGGCACTTCTTTCCTGACCTCGGGCGCCGGCCTGGGCTCGGGCTTCGGTTCGGGCTTCGGTTGCGGCTTCGGCCGGGCTTCCGGTTCCGGTTTCGGCACCGCCCTTGGTTCGGGTGGCGCCAGGACTTTTTTGTTGACCGGGTCGGGCAAGTCCTGCCATAAATCCACGACCATTGGTCCCGCAATCTTCTTCTGCCAACTGACACCAAACACCAGCAAGGCAAAGAACATCACATGCACCAGAACCGCCAGTGCACCCGAGGCGACGCGCCCCGGTTCATCTGCAGTCTGCAATCTCACCCCGAGCGTGGCTTTGCCAGCAGCCCGACCCGTTTGACCCGATTTTGCTGCAACAAGTCCATGATCTGGATGACCGCTTCGTACCTGACATCCTTGTCCGCAGAAATAACGACCGGTTGATCGGGCTTCTTGGCCTGCTTGCTGCGAATCAGATTCACCAGCTCATCGTGATCTACCCGGCGCTCCGCTGCGGAAATATCGCGATCGATCAGGGACAGGGCGCCTCCGGCACGGATCGATATTTCAATCGGCCGCGCTGGTGGCGCCGAACTCTTGCCGATGCTCGGCAAATCAATCACGCCGGGATTCATCAGGGGCGCGGTAACCATGAATATCACCAGGAGAACCAGCATCACGTCGATGTACGGAACAACGTTTATCTGATTCATCAGACGCTGATGACGGCGGCGAAGACTCATATCCGGATTCAGCCGGCGGCCGCCCCGGCAGGCACGGGCGCAGATGCCGGCGCCGCCTGCACGGATGTATTGGCCTGCCGTTGCAGAATGTTCGAGAACTCTTCCATGAAGCTGTCGAACCGGATCGACAAACGTTCTATGTGGCGCACGAAGTGATTGAAGGCGATCACCGCCGGAATGGCCGCGAACAAGCCCATGGCCGTGGCAATCAGTGCTTCGGCGATACCCGGTGCGACGTGCGCGAGGGTTGCCTGTCCGACATTGGCCAGTCCGCGAAACGCGTTCATGATGCCCCACACGGTGCCGAACAGGCCGACATAGGGACTGACGGAGCCGACGGTGGCCAGAAACGACAGGTGCGCCTCGAGGTGGTCAAGCTCGCGTTGATAAGTCGCGCGCATGGCGCGGCGCGTGCCGTCCATGAGAACGCCCAGATTGGTACCGGTTTGTTTGCGCAGCTTCACGAACTCGCGGAATCCAGATTCAAAAATGCGTTCCATGCTGCCGCCGTTATGGCGCGCGTTCGCTGCGGACTGATAGAGCGTGCTCAGGTCAGCGCCGCTCCAAAAGCTGCGCTCGAACAGATCGGTCCTGCGAATGGCGTCGCGCACCACGAAAGTCTTTCGGAAAATAAACCACCAGGATATCAAGGACACTGCCAGCAGCAGTACCAACACCAGTTGCACCAGAATGCTGGCGTTTCCGATCAAGCTGACAAAAGACAAGTCGCTGGACACATTCATGTGCGGGTTGAATCCGTTAAACGTTGTTGACCAGCCGATGGGGTTTGCGCTCCCTGCGAAGCCTCCCCGCTTGAATTTTATCCCTTGTTGCCGGCGCCACGCCATCGGCCAGGAATTCGCGAACGGCGCCGGGGATCGCAACCGGCTTGAAGTTTTCAATTCCGACACAAGCCACGTTGACGGTGGCGCACACCAGCGTTTCGCTTCCACGCCGGATCGTCTGCGCAAACGTCAACTGGGCACGGCCCATGGTTTCCAGGACCGCGCCGACTTGCAACTGATCGTCGAGCAGTGCCGGCTTGAAGTAGGAAACCTCCAACTGCCTGACAACAAAGGCCACTCGAAAACCGCTGGCGAGTTGCCTTGCATCGAATCCCCTGCATCGCATCCATTCCATCCGTGCGCGCTCGAAAAAATCCAGATAAGTGGCGTGAAACACCACACCTGCGGCGTCAGTGTCCTGGTAGTACACGCGCACTGGAAGGCTGAAGTCGATGTCAGCTCTCCCGCCATAACTCTGCGTTGCCGGAGGATTGCGGGGCCGCCAGGCCGAAATGACGATACGTCGATCCAGTTGCCATGCGCCCGCGCGGGGTGCGTTGCAAGTAGCCTTGCTGGATAAGGTAGGGTTCAAGGACGTCTTCGATGGTATCGCGCTCTTCCCCGATCGCCGCGGCCAGATTGTCGATTCCGACCGGCCCGCCGCCGAATTTTTCAATGATGGCGAGCAACAGCTTGCGATCCATCACGTCGAGTCCAATCCGGTCAACATCGAGCATTTTCAGCGCCGCATCGGCAACCTCCCGGTCAACGCGACCCTGCGCTTTCACCTCGGCGTAGTCGCGCACGCGACGCAGCAGACGATTCGATATGCGTGGGGTGCCACGCGAACGCGACGCGATTTCCTGCGCACCTTCCAGCGAAGTCTCCACTTCCAGCAGCCCGGCCGAACGCTGGACAATGCGGGTGAGTTCGGCGCTGGAATAAAATTCGAGCCGCGACACGATTCCGAAGCGGTCGCGCAGCGGGTTGGTCAGCATGCCGGCGCGGGTGGTGGCCCCTATCAGCGTGAAGGGCGGCAGGTCGAGTTTGACCGAACGCGCGGCCGGGCCCTCGCCGATCATTATGTCGAGCTGAAAATCTTCCAGCGCAGGGTAGAGGATCTCCTCGACAATCGGCGACAGACGGTGAATCTCGTCGATGAACAGAACATCCTTCGGTTCAAGATTGGTCAGCAACGCGGCAAGGTCGCCCGGACGTTCCAGCACCGGTCCCGAGGTATGTCGCAGATTCACACCCATCTCACGGGCGATGATGTGCGCCAGCGTGGTCTTGCCCAGTCCGGGCGGCCCAAACAGCAGCACATGGTCAAGCGATTCGCCGCGATTCCTGGCGGCCTCGATGAATATCTGAAGCTGACTGCGAATCTTTTCCTGACCGATGTACTCGTCAAGCTGTTTGGGGCGCAGCGCCCGCTCGATCGCTTCTTCCTGCGACGACTGGGGGACAGGCGTGATCAGGCGGTCGGTTTCGATCATCCCGCGCTGGAGTTTAGAATCCGCTTGACCGAGACCTTGTCGCCGCCACCGACCGGTTGTGCCATGCGCACCCGCTCCGACAGAGACAACTCGTCAACGCACATTGCAAACATCATCCGCGCGCACTCCCAGGGTTGCAGTATCCGGGCGCGAACGCGCCCGGATACTCTGCGCAGGATTATAGCCCAGCAGTCTGGCATTTCATCATCTGCGCGCGAGGTCTGTTTGTCGCTTCCGGGCGACGCGAACAGCATTCACGCGCGGCCCGGTCGCGGCCAACCTCACGCCTTGGACAGCAGCTTGAGCGCCTGCCGGATCGCATCCTGAACCGGTGTGCCCGGCGCAATCCGCCCCAGCGCATGGGTGGCTTCCTTGTCGTTGTATCCAAGCGCAAGCAAGGCATTCATCGCGTCGCTTCTGACTTCGGCATCGTTGTCCGCGAAGGACACATGACCTCCGGCGGCGAGCTTGCCGCGCAACTCCAGCAGTAGCCGTTCCGCGGTCTTCTTGCCGATGCCCGGAACCCTGGTCAGCCGCGCACCGTCGCTTGCCGACACCGCTTGATACAACTCGGCGACGGACATGCCGGACAACACCGACAGAGCGGTGCGTGCCCCCACACCGCTGATCTTGAGCAGTTGGCGGAAAACCTGACGCTCCGGTTCGGTGGCAAACCCGAACAGCAGATGCGCGTCCTCGCGCACGATCAAATGCGTTTGCAGGGTGACCACAGCCCCGATGGCGGGCAACTGGAAAAAAGTGCTCATCGGCACATCGACTTCGTAGCCCACGCCCTGCACTTCCACCACGATAGTCGGCGGACGCTTCGCGATCAGGTTCCCGGTCAGGCGCCCTATCACACCAGTCTCCCGCGCTTCATCCTGAAGCCGCGTGTCTCAAGCTTTCCCATCCCGAGGCCGCCATGCGCGTGGCAAATTGCGCAAGCCAGGGCGTCGGCCGCATCGGCGCTGGGCTCGCCCGGGAGCTTGAGCAGGCGCCGCACCATTTCCTGCACCTGCTCCTTGCGCGCGTGACCATTGCCAACGACCGACTGCTTGACCTGCAGCGCCGTATATTCCGACACCGGCAAGGCGCTGATCACGGCAGCGCAGATAGCCGCGCCGCGCGCCTGGCCCAACAGCAGTGTGGATTGGGGATTGACATTGACGAACACTTTTTCGACCGCGACCTGCTCCGGCTTGAGTTCGGCGATCACCTGTGCCAGGCCTTCCAGAATGCTGCGAATGCGCTCGGGCAGTTCGCCTTTGTCAGCGGTGCGGATGCGACCGCTCGATACATAAGTCAGTTTTTGCCCGGAAACATCCAGCACACCGAAGCCTGTTACGCGCAGCCCGGGATCGATGCCAAGAATCCTCATTCCTCCAAAACCGCATTGGTATGAACCTCCTGAACGTCATCCAGGATTTCGAGTGCTTCCATCAGTTTGTGCATTTTTGCCGCGTCATCGCCGGTAAGAGCCACTTCGGTGGCTGGCTTCATGGTCACTTCGGCGAGTTCGGCCTTGAGGCCGGATTTCTCCAGCTTGTCCTTGACCGCAAGAAAGTCATTCGGCGCCGTGATGACTTCGATGCTGCGATCGTCGTTGGCGATCACATCTTCGGCGCCGGCTTCCAGCGCCGCTTCCATGACTTTGTCTTCGCTGGTGCCCGGCGGGAACAGGAATTGACCGCAATGCCGGAACAGGAAAGCAACCGATCCTTCGGATCCCAGATTGCCGCCATGCTTGGCGAAGGCATGGCGCACTTCGGCCACCGTGCGCACGCGATTGTCGGTCATGCAATCCACGATGACAGCAGCTCCGCCGATGCCATAGCCCTCGTAACGTATCTCCTCGTAGTTCACTCCCTCGAGCTCGCCACTGCCGCGCTTGATGGCGCGCTCGATGGTGTCCTTGGGCATGTTGTTGGCGTACGCCTTTTCGACCGCAAGGCGCAGGCGCGCATTGGCCGTGTTGTCCGAGCCGCCGAGCCGGGATGCCACGGTAATTTCCTTGATCAGGCGGGTAAAGATCTTGCCGCGCTTGGCATCCTGGCGACCCTTGCGGTGCTGAATGTTCGCCCACTTGCTGTGACCTGCCATGAATCCCTCTGTGGTTTCGACGCCCGCCTGCTTCGATCAACAAATGGACGACTGCTACAATAGTCAAAAAGCTTACCACACGCCCCATCTCCAACCGTGCCCGACGAATCATGATCCCAGCGCTTGCCATCGCGAAGTCGGCGAATCAACTTAGCCTGCTGCCCGGCGTCGCCAACCGGCATGGTCTGATTACCGGCGCCACTGGCACCGGCAAAACCGTGACCCTGCAAACCATGGCCGAGGCTTTCAGTGCCATCGGCGTGCCGGTGTTCATGGCGGATGTGAAAGGCGACCTCGCCGGCCTGTCGCAAGCCGGCGCGATGAATCCCAAGCTCAAGGAGCGCATCGACAAGCTCGCCCTCGGCGATTTCCCGTTTGCCGCCTGTCCCACGGTGTTCTGGGATGTCTATGGGGCGCTCGGACATCCGGTGCGCGCCACCGTGTCCGAAATGGGTCCGTTGTTGCTGGCACGATTGCTCAATCTGAATGAAACGCAGGCCGGCGTTCTGACGCTGGTATTCAAGATCGCCGACGACCAGGGCCTGCTGCTGCTCGATCTGAAGGATTTGCGCGCAATGGTGCGGCACGTCGGCGACAATGCGCGGCAATTCACCACCGAGTACGGCAATATTTCCCAAGCCAGCATCGGTGCAATTCAGCGAGGGCTGCTCGGCATCGACGAGCAGGGCGGCGATCATTTTTTTGGTGAGCCGGCGCTCAATATCGCCGACCTGATGCAAACCGACGACCGCGGCCGAGGCGTGATCAATATCCTCGCAGCGAACCAGCTCATGAATGCACCCAAGGCTTACGCCACGCTGCTGTTGTGGCTGCTGTCGGAGTTGTTCGAGGAGTTGCCCGAAGTCGGCGATCCGGAAAAGCCAAAGCTGGTGTTCTTTTTTGACGAAGCGCATCTGTTGTTCAATGACGCGCCCGCTGCGCTGCTGGAAAAAATAGAACAAGTGGTCCGGCTGATCCGCTCCAAGGGCGTGGGCGTGTATTTTGTCACGCAGAATCCGCTGGATGTTCCGGACACCGTGCTGGCACAGTTGGGCAACCGCGTGCAGCATGCATTACGCGCCTTTACCCCGCGCGACCAGAAGGCGGTGAAAACGGCGGCGACCACCATGCGGGCCAATCCCGCGCTGGACGTGGAAAAAGTGATCACTGAACTCGGTGTCGGAGAAGCACTGGTCTCGTTGCTGGACGAAAAAGGCCGCCCGTCGATGGTCGAGCGCGCTTTCGTTCTGCCCCCGCGCAGCCGCATCGGGCCGGTCACGCCCGAAGAACGCACAGCCACCATCAAGAATTCTCTGGTGGCTGGCATCTATGAGCCGTTGGTCGATCGTGAGTCGGCTCACGAGGTGCTCAAGGCGCGCCGCGAACAAATCGC
>JANNTE010000437.1:0-3991 GCA_031403365.1 Betaproteobacteria bacterium
AACCGCGCTGGGGATACGGCGTTGATGATTTTTGTGCGCAAGGGCAATGCGCAAATGGTGGAATTTATGCTTGGCAAAAGTGCCAGCGCCAACTTGCCGAATCTCAGCAAAGTGACCCCATTGATGGAGGCTGCCTTCCGGGCAGACGCGACTATTGCACGCCTGCTGCTCAAGCATGGCGCTGACGTAAACGCCCGTGACCAATTGCTGAAAACTGCGATGGTTTATGCCGCCGGGCAGGGCAGCACCGAAATCGTCGCCCTGCTCCTCGATGCAGGCGTGGATGTCAATCAAAGCTACCAGCACGACCTCACCGCATTGATGTGGGCCGCCGGTTACGGCAAAACGCCAACCGCCAGGCTGCTCCTGGAGCGTGGCGCCGATCCATCGCGCAAGGATGATCGTGGCAAGACCGCATTCGACATGGCGGCAGCGGCAAGGCACCAGGAAACCGCTGCGCTCCTTGCGGGAGAATGAAAATGGCCGTCAGCGAAGTTATTTTGGCGGCAGCAGCAAGCCCGTGACGCGCGAGCACTGGATGCGGTGCGGATGTGCCCTGGTGGCGTTTGTCATGGCTGTCTCCTTGTTCGCCGGCGCGCAGACGGTGGCGACAGTGCCCTTGTTTCCACCGCCGTTCGACAAGCTGGCACACTTTACTTACTACGCAACCATGGCGGCACTGCTGGCGCACGCGGTAGGCGCGCGCTGGCTGATCGTTCCATTGGTGCTGGTCCCGCTCGTTGGCGCTGCTGACGAATGGCATCAGTTGACGATCGCCGGCCGGGATGCGTCGATCTGGGACTGGGTGGCGGACGTGGCGGGCGGTGTTTTCGCCGTCGTGCTGTATCGGACGTGGCGAAAAAAGCGCTGACCCGCGACTAGCGCGGCCGCTTGAGCCGTTCGGCGAGGCGCTCCATCGATTCTGCCGCCAGGTGCAATCCAAGTTTCGATCGGCGCCAGACGATGTCCTGCGCGGTTTGCGCCCATTCGTGCGTTCGCAGGTAATCGACCTCCGCCTGATAGAGCCCGCCTCCGAAATCTTCACCGAGCTGCCCCAGGTTGGCGGCGCCGTTGAGCAGCCGCCCGGCGCGGGTGCCGTAGGCACGGGCATAGCGAAGCGCCAGCGCTTCCGGCAGCCAGGGTGTGGCGCGCCGGAAGTCGGCAAGAAATTTGTCGAAGTTGGCGTCCGGGATGTCACCGCCGGGCAGAGGTGCGCCGGCGGTCCACCGGGATTTAAGTTCCGGCCATGCCGGCGCGAGCCGTTCCAGCGCCTCTTCCGCCAGACACCGGTAGGTCGTGATCTTTCCGCCAAAAATCGAAAGCAGGGGTGCCTGCGCCGGAGAAGCGTCCAATTCCAGCCGGTAGTCGCGGGTGACGGCGGAAAGATTGGTGGCGTCATCGGCCAGCAGCGGCCGCACGCCGGAATAGCTCCACACCACATCGGCCGGCGAGATTCCACGCTGGAAGTAGCGATTTGTCATTTCACACAGGTAGGCAACCTCCGCATCCGTGATCGAAGCATTGGCCGGATCGCCTTCATACTCGACGTCGGTGGTGCCGATCAGGGTAAAGTCGTGTTCATACGGAATGGCGAACAAGATACGCTTGTCCGCGTTTTGCAGAAGGTAGGCGTACTCATGCTCGAACCGCCGCCGCACCACGATATGGCTGCCCTTGGCCAGGCGCAGCCGGTGCCGCGATGGCGCGCCGAGCGCCTCGCGCAACACATCCATGACCCACGGCCCGGCAGCATTGATCAAGGCGCGGCCACGCACCGGCATTTCGGCATTTCCGCTGGCTGGCTTCAAGGTCATTTGCCACAGGTCTGCCTGGCGTCGCGCCGCGATACACCGCGTGCGCGGGAGGATGTGGGCGCCATGCTCGGCTGCATCGAGCGCGTTAAGGACAACCAGCCGCGCGTCGTCCACCCATGCGTCGGTGTAGATGAAACCCTTGTTGAACTCCGGCTTTAGCGCCTGGCCCGCGCGATGAGCGCCCAGATTCACGCCGTGTGAACCGGGCAGCAGTTCGCGCTTCTCGAGATGGTCGTAGAGGAATAGTCCGGCGCGGATCAGCCACGGTGGCCGCAGTTCCCGGTTGTGCGGCATCACAAAGGAAAGCGGCCGGATAATATGCGGCGCGGCACGCAGCAGTACCTCGCGTTCGCGCAGCGATTTGCGCACCAGGCCGAACGCATAGTGCTCCAGGTAGCGCAATCCGCCGTGGATCAGCTTGGTGCTGGCAGAGGAGGTGTGAGCGCCGAGGTCGTCCTGCTCGCACAACAGCACCGAAAGCCCGCGGCCCGCGGCGTCGCGCGCGATGCCAACGCCGTTGATGCCGCCACCGATGATGAGCAGATCGTAAATCCGATTGCTGGCGAGAGGATCCGTCAAGCCGTATTCCTTGTCATGTCGAATTTGTCCAGTACCGGGTTGAAATGCTATAACCAGCCGGACAACATAGCAGAAGGTGGAGCCGTGTCCTATATTCTTGCCCTCGATCAGGGCACAACCAGTTCGCGGGCCATCGTTTTTGACCGGATGGGCCAGGCACGTGGCAGCGCGCAGCAGGAGTTCCGCCAGATATTTCCACAGCCCGGCTGGGTAGAGCATGATCCGAACGAAATACTGGTCACGCAACTCGAGGTCGCAGGACAAGCGCTCATTGCCGCGGGGATATCGTCGGGTGAAGTCGCCGCCATAGGCATCACCAACCAGCGCGAAACGACAGTGGTGTGGGATCGCACGACCGGCGCGCCGATCCATAACGCCATTGTCTGGCAGGACCGGCGCACTGCCGCGCATTGCGATCAACTCAGGGCGGCGGGCAGCGAGGCGCTGTTCACGCGCAAGACCGGCCTGGTGCTCGACGCCTATTTTTCCGGCACCAAACTGCACTGGATTCTGGCCAACGTGCCTGGTGCGCGTGCCATGGCGCGCGCCGGCAAACTGGCATTTGGCACCATCGATACCTGGCTGATCTGGCATCTGTCCGGTGGCAAGACCCATTACACCGATGTCAGCAACGCCTCACGCACGCTGTTGTACAACATCCACGAAGCGTGCTGGGACGACGAGTTGCTCGAGATGCTCGACATTCCGCGCTCGGTCTTGCCCGAAGTCGGCCCATCGAGCGGCGCCATTGCGCAAACAGCGGGCGAGGTTTTTTCCACTGGCATCCCGATCAGCGGGGTGGCGGGCGATCAGCAGGCGGCGCTGTTCGGCCAGTGCTGCTTTGCGCCGGGCATGGTCAAGAACACCTACGGCACCGGCTGTTTCATGCTCATGAATACCGGCAGTCAGGCCAGGATCTCGCGCAACCGGTTACTGACCACGGCGGCGTGGACCCGCGGGCGCAACGCCACGTTCGCGCTCGAAGGCAGCGTATTCGTCGGCGGCGCAGTGGTGCAATGGTTGCGAGATGGCCTGGGAATCATTCAGTCATCTGCGGATGTCGAAGCGCTGGCCGCGAGCGTGCCTGATAACGGTGGTGTCTATTTCGTCCCGGCATTCACCGGACTGGGTGCGCCGCACTGGGACGCTTATGCGCGCGGAACACTGATCGGGATTACGCGCGGCACGACCCGCGCGCACATTGCGCGGGCCGCGCTTGAGGGCATCGCATTTCAGGTTGCGGACGTGCTTGCCGCCATGCAGGCCGACGCCTCGATGCCGATCGTTGAATTGAGAGTGGACGGTGGGGCCGCGGCCAATGACTTGCTGATGCAGATCCAGGCCGATCTGCTCGGCGTACCGGTCGTGCGCCCGCGTCAACTCGAATCCACCGCGCAAGGTGCGGCTTACCTGGCCGGCCTCGGCGTGGGTTACTGGAGCAACGAAACGGAAATCGGCAAGTTATGGCAAGCGGATCGGGTATTCGAACCGTCGATGAACGAAGAGCGGCGCGCAGCGCACCTCGCGGGTTGGGCAAAGGCGCTGGGCAGGGCGAAGGGATGGGTCGAAAAATAAGGCAACGGTGAACGGTGAACAGT
>JANNTE010000438.1:0-6869 GCA_031403365.1 Betaproteobacteria bacterium
CATGGCCTTCGTGGAGTAGATTTCGCGCACAGGCCTTGCAATAAAGACAAAAGCCCCGAATCGGGGCCTTTGGCCAAGCCCAACGCTGGTGAATTAGCGGTTGGCGATGTACATCGTGACTTCAAAGCCGAAACGCATTTCGGTGTACTCAGGCTTGCTCCACATGGTTTTCTCCAATACTCAGGGTTAATCGGACCAAAATTTTAATTTCGATTGAATCACCGGATTTGGTTCGCCGCCGTACTGACAGCGACCCATGCCCCATGAGTCAGCACCATTGTGCGCAAAGTCCGGGGGTCCGTCCCTGACGAAAATCACCAATCCCGCATCATGATTTTCATTAGTTTGGCGAGCTAACTTTACTTGTCCCGACACCTTGCACTACTCTGGGGGCATGTCCGAAGCCGTATTTGATCCTGGCGATTTTTTCGCCTCGTCCATGACCGACTGGTACCGTGCGCGACCATTCAAAGTGGCGTTCGCGTTATCGGTCATCGTCCATGCGGCGGTACTCGCGCTGGTACCTGGTTTTCGTTCTGTTCCAGTCGAGCTGCCACGCGTGCTCGAAGTCGAGCTGATGTCGACATCTCCAATTCCGCGTATTGAGGAAAAGCCGGTGGTGGTTCCGAAAATGGTGGAACCGATCGAACCGGAGGTGCCAGCGGCGCAGCCCTACCTCAAGCCCGAACCGGTACTGCGGCAGCCCGAGCCGGTGCTGGAACCGGCGGTGCGACAGCCCGAGCCAGTGCCTGAACCGGCACTGCGACAGCCCCGGCCCGAGCCAATTTCCGAGCCTGTGCTCAAACAGCCCCAGCCCGAGCCTCCTCCGATTGCACGCGCCGAGGTGATCCGGGCACCGCGTGCTGAACCGAAGCCGGAATTCGTGCTGCCCAAACCGGAGCCGCGACCGGAGTTCAAAGCTGAACCACGCCTGGAATCCAGGCCTGAACCGAAGATCGAACCGCGTCCTGAGCCGCCTCCACTCGCGCGCATCGAGCCCCGGCCGGAGCCGCAACCACTACCGAGGGTGGAGCCACGGCCCGAACCGAAACCCGAGCCGCGTGCCGAGATCAGGCCGGAACCCCGCACCGAATTCAAGGCGCAATCACAGCCCGTTCCGCGCGACCTGCCGCCTCCGAGTGTCCAGCCCCGGATCGGGCCGGTGATCGCTGCGCCCGCCGCTGCCCAGCCGGCACCGCCCTCTGTCGCGACCGCGCCGCAACCGGCGGCCCCTCCAGTTTCGACCGTGCCGGCCCCGCCTTCAGCACAACCGCAAGCCGTTACCGGGATAGATCTGGCGCAGGAAAATCGGCTGAAGGAAACCTACGGCTTGTCCATATCGAAAGAAATCAAGCGCTTCCAGAAATATCCTCCCCCGGCACAGCGCCGCGGCTGGGAGGGCACTGCCGAGGTTCTGCTGCAAATTTCGGCTGAAGGCAAAGTCATCAGCATCACCTTGGGCAAGAGCAGCGGGCGCGACATTCTCGACAAAGAGGCATTGGATATGGTGCGTCGCGCCTCGCCGCTTCCGCAGGCGCCGCCGGACCTGCGCGGCCGCGCACTGGTGGTCTCCGTTCCGATCGTTTTCAAGCTGCAAAACTCCTGAGCACCACGCAAAGCCAGTCCGGCACGGCCGCAGATTCCAGCCAGCCTGGCGGCACTTTGTATCCGCCGATCGAGCCTTACCGTCGCGACTTGCTCGACGTCGGTGGCGGTCATGGGGTGTATTTCGAGGAAAGCGGCAATCCGCAGGGATTCCCGGTGCTGTTCGTCCATGGCGGTCCGGGCAGCCAGTCACGTCCGGCGCATCGCCGCTTTTTCGATCCCGGTTTTTATCGCATCATTTTATTTGACCAGCGCGGCTGCGGCCAAAGCGTGCCTCTTGGTGGCCTTTCTGACAACACAACGGCGCATCTGGTGGGCGACATGGAGCAACTGCGCTGGCATTTGCAGATTGAGCGCTGGGTTCTGTTCGGTGGTTCATGGGGCAGCACCCTGAGTCTGGCTTATGCTTTGGCCCATATGGGTCGGGTCTCCGGAATGATATTACGCGGTGTTTTTCTCGGCAGCCGCGCGGAGGTGGACTGGTTTCTAAACGGCGTGCGCACTTTTGTTCCAGAAGCCTGGGCCGAATTCTCGCGTGGCGCCAATCTGCCTCTGATTCAACACTATTGCCGCGAGACGGATGATGCCCGGCCGGACGTTGCACGTGCGGCGGCGCAACGCTGGTCCGATTACGAGACGAGAGTCATGGAGCCCGCCAGCGCTGCGGTGACTGCGCGGGCCACGGTGCCGGCGGGAACGGCGGCGCAGGACTTACTGCCCCGGGTTCGGGTGCAATTGCACTTCATGGTCCATGACTTCTTCCTGCGACCGAATGAATTGCTCGATAATCTCTGGCGCATCGGCAGCAAGCCGGTGATCATCGTGCAAGGAAGATTGGATATGGTCTGTCCCCCCGTGACCGCCACAGCGGTCGCAGAAGGCATCGACGGTTGCGAACTGCAGATGGTCGCCAGCGGCGGTCATTCCGCTCTGGAGCCGGAAATCGCCGCGCGGTTATGCGCTGCGACCCGGCTCATGCGAGCCCGCATCGGGGTCTGATCCGATGCGCAAATTGAGCTTGCGCTTTCGCATCAACCTGGTCATTACGCTGGTGATCGCGATGTTCACCATTGCCAGCGGCCAATTGCTGCTCGAAGAAACCCGTCGCTCGATACGCGAAGAAGTTGAAGCGGGTACGCGCATAACCGCGCAGTTGCTGGAAACCGTGATCGCCAATACGCGACCGAGCGTTGAGGGCGCGGCTCCCAACCAAATTTTGTTGTCCTTCCTGCAGCGTGTCGGCCGGGTCAGAGCCAACGAGATCCGGCTCTACGATGGCAATGATCAGCTTCTGTATTCCTCGCCACCGACGATTTACAAGCGTGGTCGCTGGGCGCCGCACTGGTTCACCCAACTGCTCGATCCTCAGCTTGGCGACTTTCGCCTGAATCTTTTCAATGGCAGCGTGGTCATCACGCCGGACCCTTCCCGCGCCGTCCTCGACGCCTGGGATGACTTCAAGCAGTTTATCTGGCTCACCCTCGGGTTCTTCCTGCTGGTCAACGTCGTCGTGTTCTGGTTGCTGGGGCGCTCCTTGCGGCCGGTGGGCAAGATCCTGGGCGCGCTGTCGCTGATGGAGAAAGGGCGATTCGACACGCGCCTGCCGTTGTTCGGGTCGCCCGATTTTGATTCGATCGGTCAGGTGTTCAATCGTATGGCGCAAACTCTCGAGGAGAGCCTGGCCGAGAACCGGCGGCTTGCACTGGTGGCCAGACAGTCCAGCGACGCGATCATAATTCACGACCTGGAAGGGCGGATTTCCTACTGGAATCCGGCGGCCGAAAGGATGTTTGGCTACAAGAACGAGGAGATATCCGGGCGTTCCGCGACCTTGCTGACGACACCGCAGCGGCACGCAGAAGTGCAGGAAAACCTCGATACGGTCAAGCGCCGGGCGCTTATCGAGATGATCGAAACCCAACGCCTGACCAAAGACGGGCGCATCGTAGATGTCGCCCTCTCGGCGGCGCCGCTGGTGGACCCGGTTAGCGATGAAGTCATCGGCGAAATCTGCAGCATGCGCGACATCACCGAGCACAAGCTGGTGCAGCAAGCGGAGCGCGAACTCGAACAAAATCGCCAGTTGACGCGAGCCATACAAAGTCGCCTCGAGGAAGAGCGCCGCAGTATCGCCCGAGAGTTGCACGACGAACTCGGCCAATGCGTCACCGCCATCAAGACCATAGGCACGGCGATTGCAAATCGCACCCATGACAGCGCACCCGATACCAACGAAAACTCAAGAACCATCGTATCGATTGCCTCCCACATCTACGACGTTATCCACGGCATCATCCGCCAACTGAGGCCCACCGCGCTCGATCACCTCGGGTTGAGCGAAACGCTAAGGGATGCCGTCTCGACATTGCGCGAGCGGCACCCGGAGATTGGCTGCGAGTTGCGTCTCGAAGGCGCGCTTGACGGGTTGGGCGAAACCATCAATATCACCGTATATCGGATCGTCCAGGAATGTCTGACCAATATCGTTCGCCATGCGGTGGCGAGTCATTCGGAGATACTGGTGGAACGCCGTGGCGACCCGGAAAAAGGGGACGTGGTCCGGGTCGCAGTGCGCGACAATGGCAAGGGACTCGCGCCGCAGACTGAACGCAAGACAACGCGCTTCGGTCTGATAGGCATGCGTGAACGCGTTCAGGCTCTTGACGGTGAATTTCGCATCGACAGCAGGCCGGGCGAGGGGGTGACGGTGACCGCTGTCATACCGGTTAGGGCGGCGCCGGCTGCGGCCCGCGACACCTGGCCCAAGACCGGGACCGCGATCGGGACCGAGTAGCGCAGTGAATCACTGAGGAGCAGCATTTGGCGATTGGAAACATCAGCGTAATGCTTGTCGACGACCACGCCGTGGTGCGCATGGGTTTTCGCCTGCTGTTGGAGGGATCATCGGACATCCGGGTCGTTGCCGAAGCCGACAGCGGGGAAGATGCCTGCCGAAAATTTCCGGAAGTCAAACCAGACGTGGTCGTCATGGACATATCCATGCCCGGCATTGGCGGCCTTGAAGCCATCGATCGCATTCTGGCGCGTGAACCGGCGGCCCGCATCCTGGTTCTTTCCGCGCACGAAGATGCGATGCATGCGCGCAGAGTGCTCAAGGCCGGTGCTGTCGGTTACCTGACAAAACGCAGCGCTGCGGAAGCATTGATGCAGGCAATCCGGCAAGTGCATCAGGGCAAGACCTTTCTGGAACCGGAAATCGCCCAGCAACTCGCCATGCAGCAGCTCAATGGCGAGCGCAATCCGCTCGATATGTTGAGCGAAAAGGAATTCAAGGTTTTCCTGGCGTTGGCCAAGGGTCAGTCAGTGGTCGATATCGCTGGAGTCATGTCGCTCAGCCCCCGCACAATCGGCACGCATCTGTACAACATCAAGCAGAAACTCGGTGCCGCAAATTCTGCGGAACTGGCGATCATTGCCATTCGCGCTGGATTGATAGACCCTTGAAATTAATCAACAATCCAGATTTTGGTCGATGACTAGAATCTAAAGAAAATCATGAGTCGACTTTCAGGGTTTTCCTGTGGGGCGGTTCGGACAGTCTGCCCGAGAATACTTCCCATGGTCGTGATGTACGGCCTCGATGCAAGACGTTTAACTCTCTCTCCTAAGGAGCTACACCATGTGGACCAAACCCGAATACACCGAAATGCGCTTTGGCTTTGAAGTCACGATGTACGTGTTCAACCGCTAATAAAACAGCGAGAATAAAAAGGGCTGCTTTCGGGCAGCCCTTTTTATTTCCGCCAACCGTCGAATAAAGCGTTCTTGCGTTGCTGTAATTTCGATTGAAAAAAATTTGAACAAGGGAGAAATTGCTGTGATCCGCCATGTGAAGTTGTACCGCCCGGTGTCCCGTTGGATGCCGGCGATTCTGTTGGGTGTTTTTTCCACAAGCGCTGTCGCCCAGGATGATTCGATGCGCATTGCGCCGATCGTCGTGACACCCACCCGGGTGGAGCAATCTGCATTCGATTTGCCGGTTTCGATCGATGCGATCGAGAAGGATGTCATTCAGACGGCACAACCTCAGGTCAATACGTCCGAGGTGCTGGTGCGAGTGCCGGGTGTGGTGGCCAATGATCGGTCGAACCTTGCGTCGGATTTGCAAATTTCGATTCGCGGTTTTGGCGCTCGCGCGCCGTTCGGCATGCGCGGTATTCGCATCATCGCTGACGGCATTCCGCTGACCATGCCGGATGGTCAGAGCCAGTCTGGCAATATCGATTTGGTCACCGCCAAGCAAATCGAAGTACTGCGCGGACCGTTTTCGGCGCTGTACGGCAACTCTTCGGGCGGCGTGATCAACGTCCTTACCGAGGATGGTCCGGAACGGCACACCGTGACGGGTTCGACATGGTTTGGCAGTTTTGACAGCTCCAAGATCGGTCTCAAGGCTGGCGGCCAGCAAGGTCGCGTGAATTACGTTGCCAGTGTCGCCCGCTATGACACTGACGGGTATCGCGATCACGGTGCGGCGACCCGCGATAACTTCAATTCGAAGCTGCGTCTGGACATCAGCGACGACACCAGCGTCTCGCTGGTCGCGAATTCACTGAAACAGGAGGCGCAGAATCCCGGGAGTCTGACCAGGGCGCAGTTCGACGCCGATCCCACGCAGTCGGGTACGAACCCCACTTTGAATACGCGCGAGATTCTCGATAACTCGCAAATAGGTGCTGTGCTCAGCCGTAAATTGAACGCGGCGGACACGATCCGTCTCGCGGGCTACGCCGGTACGCGGAACGTGGAGGCCTACCAGAACTTCAACATTCCCGGCGGGCCTGCACCACGTGGCGCCTTAGGGCTGGACCGGGAATTCCGTGGACTGGACCTGCGCTGGACGCGGCAGGCGGACTTGTCGGGAAAACCACTCAATTTCACCATTGGGGTCAACTACGACTACATGACCGAGCGGCGCAACAGTTGGGGCAATGTCAATGGCGAAAAGGGCGCGTTGGGTCGCGACGAAGACAATAGCGTATTCAATTTTGACCAGTTCGCACAGGCGGAATTGGCCGTGACCGATCGCTGGAACATTAGCGGTGGCGTGCGCCACACGTCGGTTAGATTCAAGAGCGAGGACCATTTTATTACCACCGCTCCACGGAACCCGGACGACAGCGGCAGCCTGAAATTCAGCAAGACCACACCGGTGATTGGCACGCTGGTCAAAGTGACGCCGACGCTCAATGTCTATGCCAATGCCGGAAAGGGGTTTGAGACACCCACCAATGTCGAATTGG
>JANNTE010000439.1:0-8006 GCA_031403365.1 Betaproteobacteria bacterium
TGCCATTACTGCACCTTCGCCACCACGCCGCGTAAAGGCCGGCGCGCCTATCTGTCCGCCGGGCAAGTGCTCGAGATTGCGCGCGCGGGCGAGCGCGCCGGCTGCCACGAGGCGCTGTTCACGCTCGGTGATAAACCCGAGATGCGCTACAGCGTGGCACGCGAGGAGTTGGCGCGGCTGGGTCACCCGACCACGCTTTCCTATCTGGCGGAAATGTGCGCGCTGGTGCTGCGCGAGACGAAACTCCTGCCGCACGTGAATCCCGGAGTGATGTCGCGCGACGAAATTGCCATGCTGCGCAAGGTGTCGGTGTCGCAAGGCATCATGCTGGAGAATGTTTCCACGCGGCTCACCGAGCGCGGCGGCGCGCATTTCGGTTCGCCCGACAAGGCGCCCGCGCTACGCCTGGAAACCCTGCGCCAGGCAGGTGAACTCAAGGTCCCGTTCACCACCGGTATCCTCATCGGCATCGGCGAGACGCGCGCCGAGCGCATCGATTCGCTGCTTGCCATCCGCGCGCTGCACGAGGAGTACGGCCATATCCAGGAAGTCATCATCCAGAACTTCCGCGCCAAGGTGGCCACCAAGATGGCAAGCGCGGCGGAGCCCGATCTCGATGATCTGATGTGGACGCTGGCCATGGCGCGCATCATTTTCGGACCGGCCATGAATTTGCAGGCACCGCCGAATCTGACGCCGGATTCTTACGCGAAATTGATCGCAGCCGGGCTGAACGACTGGGGCGGGATTTCTCCTGTCACACCCGACCATGTAAACCCGGAAATGCCCTGGCCGGAAATCGAGCGTCTGCGCGTGCACACCGAGAACGCGGGCAAGGTGCTGGTCGAGCGGTTGGCGGTCTATCCGGCGTATTGCCGGGACGTTTCCACCTGGCAGGATCAGGCACTGGCTGCGCGCGTTTTGCAGGCGGTGGATGGCGAAGGTTTTGCGCGCACTGATGACTGGTCACCGGGACAAGTGGGCCCGGTGCCGGTGCTGCACGCTGCCGGTACACCTAGCGAGGTTCTTAAGTATTACGACATTTCCTTTCCCTCATTCCCACCCCACTCACGAACCTCCCTCACCCCCGCCTCTCTCCCGGGGGGAGAGGGGTGCCAAAGCCCTTCTCCGTCTGGCAGGGTATCCCACGGACTTTATCCCCTCTCCCTCCGGGAGAGGGGTAGGGGTGAGGGAGAGTTTGTAGTTAGAGCACAGAGGAGGGAGGAGAAACTCGGTGGAACGCCTGTCACTCATGCAGGAGCGTTCGCCAATCGGGAAACGGCTCGCATCCTGAACGCCGCCGCGAATGGCCAGGAATTGCCCGAGCACGACATCGTCACATTGTTCCGCGCGCGTGGCGCGCAGTTCGAGGCCGTCTGCGCCACCGCCGACGCTTTGCGCCAGCGCACGGTCGGCGACACCGTGCGCTACGTGGTCAACCGCAATATCAATTACACCAATGTCTGCGCCTATCGGTGCAGCTTTTGCGCTTTCTCCAAAGGCAAGGCCGCCGACAGTCTGCGCGGCACGCCTTACGATCTGGACCTCGATGAAGTCGTGCGCCGCGCCGGGGAAGCATGGGAGCACGGCGCCACGGAAGTGTGCATGCAAGGCGGCATACATCCCGATTACACCGGAGAAACTTACCTGGCCTTGTGCCGGGCGGTGAAAGCAGCCCTGCCACGCATGCATGTGCACGCGTTTTCGCCGCTGGAAGTCTGGCACGGCGCGCAGACTCTGAATGTCACCGTGGAAGAATTCGTGCGGAGTCTGCGTGCTGCCGGTCTGGGCACCCTGCCTGGCACCGCGGCGGAAATTCTCGATGACGAAGTGCGCCGCGAAATTTGCCCCGACAAACTCAACACAGAACAGTGGTTGCAGGTGATTGAAGCTTCGCACCGCGCCGGATTCAAGACCACGGCCACCATCATGTTCGGCCACGTGGATAAGTACGAACACTGGGCGCGCCATCTGCTGCGCATTCGTGCGCTGCAGGCGCGTACCGGCGGTTTCACCGAATTCGTGCCGCTGCCTTTCGTGCACATGGAAGCGCCGATGTACCGGCAGGGCAGGGCGCGCAAAGGCCCGACGTTTCGCGAAACTGTGCTCATGCACGCCGTGGCGCGGCTCGTCTTGCATCCGCTGATTCCCAACATCCAGGTGTCGTGGGTGAAGCTGGGCGCGGAAGGCGTGCGCGCCTGTCTGCAGGCGGGCGCGAATGATCTTGGCGGCACATTGATGAACGAAAGCATTTCGCGCGCTGCCGGCACCTGCCATGGCCAGGAGATGCCACCGGAAAACATGGACGAGTTGATCACGTCATGCGGGCGCGTGGCGCAACAGCGCACGACGCTCTATGGCACGGCACCGGAGGACCAGCGCGCGCGCTCGTACGCAGCGCCAACATTGACGCCGGTTATCCTGCTGCCGGCCGGAAAACGCGCACGCATTCAGACCACGGAATCGCAGCGGACTATCGCATAGCCTCGCATCGCAAAGTCACTTCATCACAGAGACACCGAGAAAACAATTCAGATTAGAAAGCTTTTCTCCGTGTCTCTCTGTGGTGCAATAACATCGCCAATACAGAAAAAGGACGCAATCATGGACTACGGTTTCAGCATTCCTACTCGCGGCGCCTTGGCTACGCGCGAGAGCATCGTGGCGCTGGCCAGACGCGGCGAGGAACTCGGCTTCAACTACATCGCCATTCCCGACCATATCGTTATCCCGCGCGCCATCGCCTCGCCTTATCCTTACAACCCCGAGCGCAAGATGGTGGGCGCCGACAGCGGCGATTGCCTTGAGCAACTGGTGCTTATGGCTTATCTGGCGGCGGCGACCAGCCGCATTCGTCTGCTGACCTCCGTCATGGTGGTGCCGCACCGCAATCCAGTGCATACCGCCAAGGCGCTCGCCACCATTGACGTGCTCTCGCAGGGGCGAGTGACGGTGGGCTGCGGCGCGGGCTGGATGGATGAAGAATTCAAGGCTATCGGCGTGCCGCCCTTCGCCGAGCGCGGAAAAGTAACCGATGAATATTTGCGTGTGTTCAAAACCCTGTGGACTGAAGACGATCCGCGCTTTTCCGGTCAGTACGCGAATTTCCAGAACATCAGTTTCCTGCCCAAGCCGGTACAGAAGCCGCACCCGCCGCTGTGGATCGGCGGCGAAAGCCCGGCCGCGTTGCGCCGTGTGGTGGCCCTGGGCGACGCCTGGTACCCGATCGGTTCCAATCCGCAGTTTCCGCTCGACACCATCGAACGCTATACCCAGGCCCTGGCCGGGCTGCGCAAAAATGCCGCCGACGCGAAACGCGACCCTGCAAGCATAGACCTCGCCTACTGGGCGCCCTGGTATCGCGACGGCCACACCGGAACTCTCGCGGATGGAAAACGCCAGATACTGACTGGCAGCGACGCCGAAGTGGCGCAGGACATGCGCGCGTTGCGCGCCCTCGGAGTGCGCCACCTGTTGTTCAGCTTCGTGCGCCGAACGCTGGACGATTCGATTGCCGCGATGGAGCGTTTTACGGCAAAGGTGTTACCCCTCGCTGACTGACGGGCGTATCTTCCCTCGCGTCCGGGCATGAAGCCATTCTTTCCCTGCGGGGCAAGGGAACCCTTGCAGCAGGGCCGAGGGCAGGGTGAGGAAAGCAAAGCGAATGAGTGTATGACCACTGGCGAAAATAAATGACAACTACGGAAACGACATCAACGCTGCCCATGATTGCGGTACTTGGCGGCACCGGCGCCGAAGGCAGCGGGCTCGCGCTGCGCTGGGCCCACGCAGGCTACCCGGTCATTATCGGATCGCGCAACGCGGACAAAGCGGAACAAGTCTGTGCGCAAATGAATGCGACGCTCAAGCGCAGCGCTGTCAAGCACGATGGCTATCTGGCCGCTGCCACTGCCGCGCAGATCATTGTGCTGTGCGTGCCTTATGCTGCGCAGCGCACGACGGTCGAAGAAGTGCGTGCCGCACTGAATGGAAAAATCCTCATCGATACCACCGTGCCGCTGCTGCCGCCGAAGGTCATGCGCGTGCAGCTTCCAGAAGGCGGCTCGGCAGTGGCGGCGATCAAGGCTCTGCTGGGCGAGTCGGTCCGGGTCGTTTCGGCGTTTCAGAACGTGGCCGCGCATTTGTTGCAGGACCTGGACTGCAATGTGGAGTGCGACGTGCTGGTATGCGGTAACGATGTGCCCGCGCGCGAGACCGTCATCAAGCTTGCCGCGGATATCGGTTTGCGCGGAATTCACGCCGGCCAGATCGGCAACTCCGCGGCGGCCGAGGCCCTGACCTCGATCCTGATCTCGATCAATTCGCGCTACAAGACGCACGGCGCCGGCATCCGCATTACCGGCCTGGACCGCGGGGAGACTTGATGGGCGCCAGCGCCGACGTGCACGCGCGCCCGGCGATCACCACCGGAAGGCGCGAGCTGCGGATGATCGCCCTTGCTGGCGTGCCATTGGTGCGCGAAGGCGATGATTTGTGCGAGATCATCCTCAGCGCCGTTGCACGCTCGGGCGAAAAACTGATGTCCGGCGACGTGCTGGTACTCGCGCAAAAGATCGTATCGAAAGCGCGTGGCTGCCACGTCGATCTAACGACGGTCGCGCCTTCCGCGCGCGCAATGGAATTGGCCAAAGTCGTTGAAAAAGATCCTCGCGTGATCGAGTTGATCTTGCGCGAATCAACCGAAGTCCTGCGCGCCCGGCGCGATGTCATCGTGGTGGTACACCGGCTCGGATTCGTGATGGCGAACGCCGGCATTGATTTTTCCAACGTCGAGGGTAATGATCAAGAGTCTCGCGCGCTGCTGCTGCCGCGCGACCCGGACGGCGAATGCCGTCAATTGCGCGAAGCCTTGCGCCAACACGCAGCGGTGAACCTCGGCGTCATCATCAACGACAGTCATGGCCGCGCCTGGCGCAACGGTACGGTCGGCGTCGCCATAGGCGCCGCAGGACTGCCGGCGTTGCTCGACATGCGCGGCAAGCCCGATTTGTTCGGACGCGCGCTGCGCATCACGCAAGTGGGCTACGCTGATGAACTGGCATCCGCCGCGTCGCTGCTGATGGGCCAGGCCGATGAAGGCTCGCCTGTCGTTCTCATCCGCGGACTTCCGTCAGGGATGCGCGATGGCAGCGCGGCAGAGTTGGTACGCCCGAAGGAAATGGATCTGTTTCGCTGATCATGGGCGCGCAGCGGCATTCCAGGCAGGTCGATCCGGCGCTCGCTGTCTCGTTTTCCAATCTCGCCGTTGGACGGCGCTCGATCCGGCGCTATCAACCCATGCCGGTCGCCCGCGAGTTGGTCAGTTCACTGCTGGAAACGGCAGTGACGGCGGCCTCTGCGCACAATCGCCAGCCGTGGCGTTTTCTGGTGATCGAGACGCAGGCCGCGAAAGAAAAACTCGCGCGCGCCATGGGCGAGCGGCTGCGCGCTGATCGCAGCCGCGACGGCGATCCCGCGGATGCCATCGACGCTGACGTGGCCCGTTCGTATGTTCGCCTCAGTGGCGCACCGGTAATCATCGCGATATGCATGAGCATGATCGATATGGATCGCTATGCCGATGACAAACGCAATCAGGCCGAGCGTCTGATGGCAACACAAGGAACCGCGATGGCAGCGCAAAATCTGCTGCTGGCCGCGCACGCGGGCGGGTTGGCCGCTTGCTGGATGTGCGCGCCGCTGTTCTGCCCGGATGCTGTTGCAACTGCGCTGGCGCTGCCCGCCGACTGGGAGCCGCAGGCGCTGATCACGCTGGGTTA
This sequence comes from Betaproteobacteria bacterium, assembly GCA_031403365.1. Lineage (GTDB taxonomy): Bacteria > Pseudomonadota > Gammaproteobacteria > Burkholderiales > JACQAP01 > JACQAP01. Next base: position 5,781 of record JANNTE010000439.1, read on the forward strand.
TCCCGCAGACCAGGGCAAACCATACCGGCGGCGTCCGGTGAGCGAAGTCACCCGCTATGAAAAGGATGAAGCATGATCCTCGCGCTGGCCGGTGGCGTCGGCGGGGCGAAGCTCGCACGCGGTCTCGCCGACGTGCTCTCGCCGGAAGAGTTGACGATTGCCGTCAATACCGGAGATGACTTCGAGCATCTCGGGCTGCATATTTCTCCCGACCTTGACACCGTGATGTACACCCTGGCTGGCCTCAATGACCCGGTGCGCGGTTGGGGCCTTGCGGGGGAAACCTGGCAATTCATGCATGGCCTCGAACTACTCGGCGGCGAGACCTGGTTTCGCCTCGGCGACCGTGATCTCGCTACCCATGTGGAGCGCACGCGGCGTCTGCGCGCCGGAGAAAGCCTGACCGCCGTCACCCGCGCTTTGTGCACAGGCCTGGGCATTCGCCACCGCGTTACGCCAATGAGCGATGACCCGGTGCGCACTCTTGTGCACACCGGCGAGGGCGTGCTCAGTTTCCAGGATTACTTCGTGCGCCGGCGCGCGCAACCCGTGGTTACTGAGCTGGAATTTTCCGGAGCCGCAAGCGCGCGCATTGCCGGCGCATTACGTGCCGCGCTCGATCATCCGCTGCTCAGCGCCATTGTCATCTGCCCTTCGAATCCGTATCTGAGCATCGCGCCAGTGCTCGCGCTGTCGGAAGTGAATGCGGCCCTCAGAAACCGGCGCGTCCCCGTTATCGCGGTATCGCCCATCATCGACGGGAAGGCACTCAAAGGCCCCGCCGCCAAGATCATGCGCGAACTGGGCAAGACGCCTTCGTCGCTGGAAGTGGCGAAGTACTATGCCGGCCTGATCGATGCACTGATGGTGGACCACGCCGATGCGCCGCTGAGCGCTGGTATCGAGCGGCTGGGGGTCCGAGCCCTGGTAACGGCGACCATCATGAATACGCCGGATGAACGCATTACTCTGGCCAATCAGGTCATCGCGTTCGTCCGGACGTTATCACCCGCGGTCGCAAACGCTTGAGCGTCTGGCTGGTGCTACCGATGAAATCCTTGCTTGACGGCAAGAGCCGACTCGCACCGGCGCTCAACCTTGATCAACGCCGGGCACTTCTGGAACGGATGTTTAAGCACACTCTGGATGCGGCTGCAAAGTATCCCGGCCTCGATAGAACCATGGTGGTCAGCGGCTGCGCTGAAACGCGCGCGCGCGCCGGAGCGCTTGGCGTCCAGACTCTGGAGGAAGACACGGGCGCGGGTTTAAACGGCGGCGTGCGCCAGGCGCAACGGGCGCTCCGACGTTATGGCGCATCCCACATGATGGTCGTCCACTGCGATCTGCCAAGGCTGGAAGAGAACGACTTGCGAAAACTGGCGCAAGCCGGAGACAGCAATCGTATCGGTATCGCGCCAGACAAGGTGCGCCAAGGGACCAACGGCCTGAGTCTGGCAGCCTCAGTTGAATTCCGTTTTTCATTCGGACCTGGCAGTTTTGCACTTCATCTCGAAGAAGTGAAGCGACTGGGCCTGCAACCGCAAGTCGTAGAAAGCGCCGGCCTCGAATTCGATGTAGATCAGCCGGAACACCTCGCGGATCTGGCGGCCTCGTAGGCCATTGGTTCCGCGAAAAATCACCGGTTTGTCGATGGTAGCAAGCGTGCGGTATTACGTGCAACCGGCCTGTTTCTGTTCCCGCACGGCTATCGGCTTATCGCTTTACAGGCAGATTCAACTCTGACCGTGTACGCCGTGGCGGCGAACAACATCGATGAAGCGAACTTCCTCGCTTGGCTGCGGCAACATTGCGTCAAGCGTTGACAAACAATCGGCCCCGCCTCACGCGGGGCCGACTTCGATTCGGCCATTACTTCAACAGCCATTGCCGAAACCACTCCACCGCGGAGCCTGCGGGTGCATTTAATACCGGCTCCTGGCAGGCATTGAAGTGTCCGCCGATCACCTTCCGCCACGACCATCAGCAGCGGCGTGCGCGAAAACGCGTTCCACGGTTTTCTGTTGGAGCCCACACTGCACGAAAGACAAGATTTCGTTCTACTTCTTCATGAGATGCTGTTGAAACCACTCGAGCTGCGGCGCGAAAAACTTCATGTGCTTGGGGCCGTTGTAAGCGTCGAAGTGACGACCGGACACCACCACAAGTTTTTTCGGCTCACGGGCTCGCTGAAAGGCCTTCTTCTCCAGATCGGTAGGGGTGACGATG
>JANNTE010000440.1:0-3356 GCA_031403365.1 Betaproteobacteria bacterium
TTGTGAAAATCCAGCACCTCGCCCAGATTGACCGCATCGACCTGCACGGAAAGATTGTCCGCGAGGAATTGGCGCAGGCCGATATCTTCGGGCAGCGGCCCGATCAACAACCGCGCCACCGGCACATTGCTGTACTGCCGGTCGAAGTGGTCGAGCGAGCGCTGCAATTCCAGTGCGATACGCTCGAACAATTGGTTGCGGGCATCGGCAGCGGAGCGGGTCAGTTGTTCGCGGCCAACGTCAATCCTGCGCGCGAGATAGAGTTCGCCGCGCGCGCTGAACGTCAGCAAGCCGCCGTCTTCGCCAAAACTCAGCAGCGCCAGCGCGCGCTGATCGGTCTCCATCAGAGCGGCGATATTGCGCTGGGCCATTTCCGGTATGTCGATGACCCGCAGCGGAATTTTTGCCGCGGTAAAAAGTTTCATGCGCGACTCGATGTCCGTGTTGCGTGCCGCAACCGCATAAACCGAGCGGCCCCGGGTCGCGGACCCGGCATCAACCGGAATCTGAACCACATCGACGGTGGCCGACTCGAGCGGATAATCCAGAAACTCCTTTAACTTCCAGCGCACAGCCGACTTCAGTTCCGCGTCCGGTACATTGGGGGAATCGACCATCTGCATCTGATACTGCCCGCCATTGAGCGTGGTTGCGCAGGGGCAACGCTCGAGATGCCATTCACGGCGCAACCGCTGCAGAACGCCCGCCTGATCGCCGCTCGATTCGAGGTGTGCGCAGACCTCCACAACCGGTCGTGCGCCCCTGTCGCGGCGAACACGCGCCACCTCGATGCGATCGCCATAAAGGTTCACCGCCGCGAAATCCGTGGACTGTGTTCTTGCGCCAAACCATGTGCGAAGTGAGTTCATCTTAATTTTGTGCACGAACATATATCAATAACCCATTGTCGTCAATAAGATTTCTGACGCTCATCAGGTCAGTAGTTTTCACGCAGATAAATGAATTCATCCGCATTTTTGAATAAGCCGAACGTGGCTCGTGCCCCGGGATTGTCGGTGTAGCCTCCACTGCCCCAGTTGCCCTGGAGCCACGGCATACTCGCCGCAGTCGCCGGCGCCGACACCGTGCTGGTGCATGTGTTATCGGCAGGGGTCGCGCCCAGATTCACTCTGAGATCGACGGAGCCGTCGTTGCCGGCACCGGGCCTGGCGAGCCGGAGGGAGCCCTGGCCCGACGCGAAAGAAATGGCCCCGGATGGATTGGACTGCGTTTCGCAGGCCACGAGGTTTGTGCCGGTAAAAGTGAAGGTGATCGCGCTTGCCGGGACGGTTGTGCAGCTGTCGAGCGTATTGGTTGCGAACAAACCGCTGCTATAGTATTCGGTCCTCATTGGAATCGGAAGATCCAGCAAGGCGCTGCCGAAGGCATTGCCGAGGAACAGCCTGCCAAAGCGCATCGCCTTTGCCCCGCCGGTAAACGCAATGCCATTGCCCGCCGTGGCCAAACCGAAGCGCACCGGATTGACACCGGCCACGCCGTCAATGCTGGTAACCGCAACCGCGTCGGAATCAACCACATTGATTGCCAGACTGATGTCCGCATCAAACGCTGCTACGGGTGCGCTGCGCGTGAAAAAGACGCCGGTGCCGGCGCTGAAGGTCAGGGTTCCAAGTCCCGCGCCCGAAGAAACGATTACCGGGTCGGTGCCAGGTAGTCCGGAAACCTCGAGCGTCCCCGAGGCCGCGCTGTAGACTTTGCCGGAAAGACTGGCGTTGGTAATTTTCCACCACGCTTGCGCGGCCGGACTGGTGCCACCGTAGTTTAGCGTCGTGCCCCCGGCGGCATTGCGCGCAGTAACGGTAAGTACCGGTGTAAGTACCGGGGCCGTCGTGTACGCAAACGGCTGGCCGACGTAGGTAAAGTCTCCGCTGCTGCATGCCGGCGCGAATTCCGGCGTATTGCGCGTAACCGTTAAATGATTCGGGTAAAAGCGACCGACGTTCCCGCTCGTCGTCCCGGTTACATTTCCCGCTCCAAGATAATCGGCATCGCCCACTGTCGGCGTCAGCGTGATGATCCCGACATCCCCCCAACTGAACGTGGTGCCTGTCGCCACGCCGTTGGTGAAACTCCCGAATGCCGTTGAATTTGCCAAGGCGGGATTATTGGTGAGGCCCAACCCGGCGACAAGGTCGGAGGCAAGGCGCACCGTTTCCGCTGTGATTTCCTGACCATAGTTTGGCGTAGCGGCGGCGGCGGAATTGCGCGCGGTAACGGTCGCACTGAATGCTTCTCCAGCCCTTATGAATCTCGCGCCGGCGGCATCCGCAGCCGCCGGGTTCGCCAGATTCGGCGTGGCGGTTTGCTGGATGTTCGACAGTGTGAACGTCGCCGGCCTCACCACAAACTGGTTGCTTGAGCCGGTCATTAAATTACCCGAAGGGCCACCGCCCCCAAGCGGCAGGTTGTAGCGCGCATGCAGGGAGATGGCGCCCACATCCGAGTAGTTCAGTGTAAACAGCGCCTGCGAATTGGCGCCGAACCTCAAACTGCGACTTGTGTAAGTCGTGATCGCCGCATTCGCGTTGGCGGCTATCGTCCCGGATACTGCATTATTAACCAGCGCCAGGCTCTGCCCCGCCACACAAGTCGTGGGGTTGTTGCATTGGAAAGCCAGATCAACCGCCACGTCCGCGCCGGAGGCAAAAGTGCCGACGCAGGCGCCGGTGTTGTCATCGGTGCGAATGGCTTGCAGGCCGTAAGTAGCGGACGCGGTGCCCGCGATCTGGCTGGCGATAAGCGACACCGATGGCGTTGCGCCGCCATCGGTCACACGAAAGCCGGCGTTCACAAACGAAAGATCCTGGTTGTAGCCCGCGTCCAAGTTTGCGGTGCCGCTGGTATCGGTATACGTCCCGTCAGTAAGCGCCACATTGATCACCTGAACGTGGGTGTTTCTGAGCGCCAGCACCACCGTGGTCTCGCCGCTGGCAAACGCATAGGTCGCCACACCATCATCGGCAGTCAGATTGTTGAGTATCCCGCTGCCGGTATCCAGTGACCAGTCGCCGCGGTTGCCCGCCGCGCCAGAGACCCGGGCTGCCGTCACCGTGATGGTGCGGCCGGTAGCCGCCACAGCGGCGTGCGCAGCATTGTGCGCCGTAATGGTTACGTTCTCGGTCTGACAATTCACGCCGACGGAGTTGTTTTGCACTCGATAGTGGTCAATGAGCACCACCGGTCTGAGCGCAAGCAGGTGGGCGATTCCGCTGTCGCCGGTAACGCCTGCGGCTGTCGCGGTCCGGGTACCCGTGGTAGCAGTCGCGGCTCGCGTTTCATAGCCCATCAACAGCCTGATGCCGGTATTGTCGGGACCGGTGACCGAGCCCTGATTC
>JANNTE010000441.1:0-1357 GCA_031403365.1 Betaproteobacteria bacterium
ACTTCTCGGCCGAGCGGACGCTCGCGCCCTTGAGGCCCAACTGGGCCGCCAGCTTGCGGGCCTGGTAGCTGAACAGTCCGCTGTCGGGATGAAACGGCTCGCGAAAGATTCGCTCGGGGGTCTTGGCCGCGACCTCCTCGATATTCATGCCGCCTTCGCTCGAGACCATCAGCACGGGCAGCGCCGCCGCGCGGTCGACGACGATGCCCAAGTACAACTCGCGGGCGATATCGCAACCTTCTTCGACGAGCACCTGCCGCACGACCTGCCCGACCGGTCCGGTCTGGATCGTGACCAGGTGATTGCCCAGGAGCGCCGCGGCGACGGCCTTGGCATCGGCGGCGCTTTTGACCAACTGCACGCCGTGCTGCTTGGGGTTTTCCTTGGTCGTTCCTTTGCCACGGCCGCCGGCGTGGATCTGCGACTTCACCACGGCGATAGGCCCGCCCAGTTGAGTGAAGGCCGCCGCGGCTTCGTCGGGCGTGCGGGCGACAATTCCGCGGGGCACGGCGACGCCCGCGTCGCGAAGGATTTGCTTGCCTTGAAATTCGTGGATCTTCATGCGCGATTTCGACGAGCGGTGTGAGTGCTGGCTGTGTTATGCCGGACCCGGCTGGCGCCGGAGGTAAGCGGGCGATTATAGAACTGGCGCGGCCGCATGGTCAAGCGAGCGATGCGGCCGCCGATCTCGCTGGGGCGCCTGGCCTGCGCTCGAAGTGCATGACGACCTAAAAAAACCCCCGTCGCGCGCGCACATCGCGTCCCGCCCGAGAATTTACGGGAGAATCACATCGTTGGGCGAACTTCGACTGGCCGCCGCGCACACCGCGAAATGTGCGCACACATGAGCGACAAAAAACGTCCGTTCTCTCTCCGCATGCCTTCGTGCTCCTTTCGCTCCGATCGTGTGTTGGTTATGCCCATCCGTGTGCCACTGCTGGCTCGCCCAGCAGTGCATCTTTTTCTCGACGCCCTTGCAGCAGGAATCAGCAATCAATGGCCGCATCGAAATTATCGACGACTGCCAGGCTGCCGCCGCTTCCGGCTCGATCAAACCCCAAGGTTGCTCAACACAAGAGCACTGCTGGACGAGCCAGCAGTGGCACCCGGCATGGCCGTTTCAGTACCTGCCTTTCGATCTTCTTTCTCCGTGTCCTTGGTGTCGTTGTGGTCAACTCTCTTCGGAGGAGGGCAACCACGACGACACGACGACACGAAGTCGAGCAGCTAGAAAGTTCATGCCGCGGCATCGCCTACCTGACTCGATTCTGCCTGCTTAGCGCCTTGGCGCCTTTGCGTGAGCCATTTGCAATTCAGGAATTCCTCACGCAAAGGCGCTAAGACGCAAAGAGGATTG
>JANNTE010000442.1:0-6114 GCA_031403365.1 Betaproteobacteria bacterium
GACCGAGCAGGCCCGGCGCGACAGCAGCAATCAACACGCCAAGCAATCCGAGCGCGCCGCGGGTGGCGGTTACCCGGGTGCGTTCATGATAGTCGTCGGAAAGATCAGCCCCCATCGCAAAGTAGCTGATGCTCGCCGCGCTGAAGCCCAGATAGACAATCAGCAGATTGACAGCCAGCCAGATCGCCAGGGTTGTGTGAGCGCCCTGTGGCGGATGAAACAAGCCGATGAAACCCAGAGCCAGCAGCGGCAGGCCGAGAATCACCGGAATTGCGCGCCCCAAGGCGCGACCCGAGCAACGATCGCTGAAATACCCCAACAGCGGATCTTGAAGCGCATCGAACAATCGCACGGCCAGTAGTATCGCCCCGACCAGCGCCAGTGGCAGTCCGATCTCTCCGGCATAAAGCTTTGGCACATGCACGTAGACCGGCAATGCCGCCATCGCCAGCGGGACGGAGAACATCCCGTAGGCGGCCAGTCGCGAACGCGACAGCGTGATGGCAGTCACTTCTTGCCGATCAGGGAATTACGCAGACCCGGTTCACGGGTCCGTGGGTCGAGCCAGATGGCGAAGAAAGCGCGCGCGAATTCCAGGTCGGCAATCGCACCAGCAAATTTGCCCTGGTAGTAGAAGTCGGCTCCGATTCCCGGGCGATTGACTCCGGTAAGGTGCTGGCCTTTGCTGACATCCGGAAACACGCGTGCCATCTGTCCAGCCCATTGCTTGATCTTTCGCTCATCACCGAACCCAAGTCTGCGCATTTCATCCACGGTGGTCCCGATCAGCCGCGTCGCCTTGATGTCGCGCGCGTACCGGATATCCAGAGCAAAGTCCTGCCCAGCGTCCCAGTTCGCTCCTCTGGTCCACAACGACGCATCGTAGATGAGCAGTCCAAGCCATCGCAAGCGCCCCTTGCCGGCGAGCTGAAGATCGGGTGTTTCCTTCACCACTTGTTCAGGAAGCGAATTACCCATGGCACCCGCAGGCATCATCAGCATGACTATCAGAAGCATGGCGATCTTATTCACGGGCAAGCTCCAACTGCATCACATCCGTACTGGTGGCACGAAAACCAGCCTCACAATAGGTCAGATAAAAGTTCCAAAGCTTCTCGAAGCGCGCATCGAACCCGAGCACACGCAAGTCCTGGCTGACGGCCAGAAAGCGCGTGCGCCAGTGCTTCAGGGTTTCGGCGTAGTCGATGCCGAAGCGATGCTCGTCGCGCACCGTCAGACCGGCCCGCAGCGCCATCTTCCGGAACACGCCCAGGCTCGGCAGCATGCCGCCGGGAAAGATGTATTGCTGGATGAAATCGGTCGATTTTCGATACCGCGAGAACAATTCCTCGGCGATCGTAATAGTCTGGATCAGCGCGCGACCGCCGGGCTTGAGGCGATTGCGCAAGACAGAAAAATACTCCGGCCAGAATTTCTCACCCACCGCCTCGAACATCTCAATCGACACGATGTAATCGAAGTCGCCCTGGACGTCGCGATAGTCGGTCAGAGCAATCTCTACAAAGTGCGACAGTCGGGCCGTTGCGATTCTGCGCCTTGCGAACTCCAGTTGTGCCGGCGATATCGTGATACCGGTTACCCGGCAGCCGCGGGTGCGTGCCGCATATTCGGCGAATCCGCCCCAACCGCACCCGATTTCGAGAATATGATCAAAGGCGCGAACGTTGAGCCTGCGTAGAATGCGCTCGTACTTGGCTTCCTGGGCCTGTTCAAGTGAACGCGTGGAATCGCCTTCGAACAGACCCGCGGAGTAGGTCATGGTCCTGTCGAGCCAGGAGCGGTAGAAATCATTGCCCAGGTCGTAATGTGCTTGTATGTTGTCCTTGGCCTGGTTGCGCGTGTTGGCACGCCGCAGGTGTCGCAAGCGGTAGATGAGCCGTCCCCACCAGCTGCCATGGATCAATCGTTCCAGGACGCCCCGATTCACCGCAACGAGTTCGAGCAAGGCGGTCAAGTCCGGAGTCTGCCAGCGCCCGTCCAGATAGGCTTTCGCGAACGCAACATCACCCGAACGCATGACGTCGCCAATAACTTTCCAGTCCCGAAGCTGGATGGTTGCAGCAGGGCCGGGCAGTTCGCCGGCGAAACTGAACACCTGACCGCCGGGCGCCCCCAGGTCAAGGCGGCCTTGATGCAGTTTCGCCAGCAGGGATAACAGCAACCGGCCGCTTGCGGGCACCTCGACCGAGAATCTTTGCGCCGTGGCTTCGTTAGGGTTCATCGCAATAACTCCCGCGATGGGAGCGCCGACTTGCCAATCCAGCGCACGCCCTTAAGCCACAGCCTGAGCGCCTGATAGTGAATGCGCAGCATGACGCCGACAGTCATCCAGGGATAGCGCACAAAAGCGCTCAACAGTGCGGCAGCCCCGAACATCGATGCGCTGCCCGCGATCTCGGTCAACAACAACTTGCCATCTCCATCGTCGTAGTCGATGCGGATGCGGCTCGAATCCTGATCGACCTTGAACTGGAAGCGGTATCCTCCGGCTACTTCGCAAAAAGGAGAGACGTGCAGCTCCTTTCTCGCGGTGAAGGATTCACCGGCGAGCATCGGACGGCGGTCGGAGTGGGCCAATAGATAGTGGTGATGCTCGCCGAAGGTATTGTTGACCTCGCACAGCACGGCTCGCAATGCACCGCCGGTGTCGTGGCACAACCAGAAGCTCACTGGATTAAATACATAGCCAAGCATGCGCGGAAAAGTCTGGAGCCAGATGTCACCCGTTGCCTCGGACATACCTTCGCGCGCGAGCAAGGTTCTGATCCAGGACTCGGGATGCGAACCATCGCGCGCGCCATGGTCCCGGTAATGAAAACTGAACAGGTTCCAGCGGTTTATGGAAAACAGGACGTTATCGAGCTGGTGCAAATCGCCGACTGAAAACCGCAGGAAAAACACACCGTAGCGGAAGGCGTTGCGTTGCGGCCTGAGCCGCGCATGCCACACCGCACCGTGGAAAAGTATCGGTTTCATGCCGCCAGTGTCCGTTTCTGCCAGGGCGCTTCCACGCCGAGCGCATTGGCGACACGTAGCGCGGACTTCAGTCCGTCTTCGTGAAATCCATAGCCGGTCCACGCGCCGCAAAACCAGGTATTGCGCTGGTCCTGGATCGTTGACAGTTCGCTCTGCGCCTCAATGGCTGCCCGGTCAAAGATCGGATGCGCATAGTCAAATTGGTCAAGCACCAGGTCCGGGTGCGGTTCGTGCGTTGGATTCAGGGTGACTATGACCGGTCGCGTGAAGGGCAGCGGCTGCAGCTTGTTGATCAGATAACTGACGCTTACCGGGCGTGAGTCCGGCGCGCCAGAGCCGGTGATGTAATTCCACGCCGCCCAGGCCTCGGGATTTTTCGGCAACAGCGAAGCGTCCGTGTGCAACACGGCACGATTGGACTGGTAGCGCAAGACCGACAATATCTTTCGTTCGGACTCGGCTGCATCCGCGAGCAGATCCAGTGCCTGGTCGCTGTGGCATGCGAACACGATCTTGGAAAATGCTTCGGTCCCGCGCGGGCTGCTCACCCGAACCCCGGCGTGGTCGCGCGCCACGGACTGGACCGGACACGACAGCCGGATATCCGGGATAGACGCGGCGAGCCGGCGCACATATTCGCGCCCGCCGCCGACAACGGTTTTCCACAAAGGCCTGCCTGTCAGTTGAAGCAGACCATGGTTGTTACAAAATCGAAAGAAAGTCTCCACCGGGTAATCAAGCATCTGCCGGGTGGGACACGACCAGATGGCACCGCTCATCGGCAACAGATACCAATCTCGGAAAGCCCGCCCATAGCCCGACCTTTCGAGGAACTCGCCGAGCGATTCGCGCGCGTTGCGCCCGGCGCTGACGAACTGAGTGGCCTCCCGGTTAAAGCGCACGATGTCCTTAAGCATGCGCCAGAATTCGGGCTTGATGAGATTGCGCTTCTGGGCAAAAACGCTTGCCAGGGAATTGCCGGCCCACTCCAACCCCTCTTCATCGACCCGAACACTGAACGACATTTCGCTGGCAATCGTCGCGACGCCAAGGATCCGGAACATCTCAACCAGATTCGGATAGGTCCGATCATTGAAAACCAGAAAACCGGTATCGACCGGCGCACTGATCCCGTCCACAGCCACATCCACCGTATGTGTGTGCCCGCCGAGATAGTTTCCGGCTTCAAAAACTGTCACCTGGAAATCGCGGGAAAGCAACCACGCCGTGGCAAGGCCGGCAATGCCGGACCCGACAACCGCGACACTGGGCCTGTTAGGGATTGATGAAGTAATCATTAGGAAAGTCTGGGGTAGATTGTCCTGGACTACACCGGACCAAGGTTTTAATTTTGTCTTAGTCAAATATAATCATTGACATCACTATAAGGCAATAATAGGCTATTGTCAAATATATGTCTTAGACAATGATCGAACAATCTAATATTGGAGCGGTCGAGCGCGACACCGGTATAAGTAAGGACACGCTGCGGATGTGGGAGCGGCGTTACGCCTTTCCCATGCCGGCCCGCGACCGCTTCGGAGAGCGCCAGTATCCGGCGGTGCAAGTCGAAAAGCTGCGCTTGATCAAGCAGTTGATGGATCGTGGTCACCGCCCCGGAAAAATTATCGGGCGGTCCATCGAAGACCTGCGTGCGCTCGGGTCGGAAGGCGCCGACGCCGCTCCCGCATCCGAGCCTCTCGGGGCGTACCTTGATTTGATCAAGTCGCACCAGGTCCAGTCATTACGCGCTCTGTTATCCCGGACCATGGCGCAGCGCGGCTTGCACAGTTTCATTGTGGACATCGTTGCCCCCCTCAACGCGGCGGTCGGCAATGCCTGGCTGGCAGGGCACCTGGCAATCTTTGAAGAGCATCTGTATTCCGAGCTTATCCAGGGCATGATGCGCAACGCGATCTCTAACATTCAACAGCAGGGATGTTCGCCGCAGGTGCTTCTGACATCCTTGCCACAGGAACAACACAACATCGGATTGCTGATGACCGAGGCCGTGCTTACAGTCCACGGGGCCTCCTGTATCGCGCTCGGAACGCAGACTCCCTTGCCCGACATCCTGGCAGCCGCACGCACCCATCGCGCCGACATCGTCGGGCTGTCCTTCAGCGCATCCTTCCCCGAGATCAAAGCCGCCGAGGGGCTGGCGTCATTGCGTGCGGAACTGCCACCCTCCACCGCTTTGTGGGCTGGCGGTGCGGGTGCAGTGCGGCTGCGCAAGCCGATACCGGGCGTGCAGCCGGTGGCCGACCTCGAGTCCATGGTCGGGCTGTTGAACCTGTGGCGGAACCATGCGTCGAAGGAATAGCTATACTGTATATTCTTCAGATATCTTTTCGAGCACTGACTGTCGATGAAATCCTCCGCGATGCTCTACCCTGAATTGTTCAAGTCCTTCGAATCGGTGCGCTGGACGACCGAAGCCGATATCCCCTGGGAAGAATTCGATGCCGGAAAACTATCCGACGAGCAGGCGCTAACGATCAAGATGAATGCCATCACCGAGTGGGCCGCGCTGCCGGCCACGGAAATGTTCCTGCGCGACAATCGTGATGACAGCGACTTCTGTGCCTTCATGTCGGTGTGGTTTTACGAAGAGCAGAAGCATTCCCTGGTGCTGATCGAGTACTTGCGCCGCTTCCGCCCCGAACTGATGCCCAGCGAGGAAGAATTGCACGCAGTGCGCTTCGACTTCGATCCGGCACCGGCGCTCGATACACTGATGTTGCATTTCTGCGGTGAGATTCGACTTAATCACTGGTATCGCCGCGCGGCGCAGTGGCATACCGAGCCGGTGATCCGAAAGATTTACGACCTGATCTCGCGAGATGAGGCACGCCACGGCGGCGCGTATCTGCGCTACATGAAGAAAGCCATCGCCCGCAGCGGGGATGTTGCCCGCGGCGCTTTCGCCAAAGTCGGACTGCTGATGGCCGCGAGCAGCCGCAGCCGCAAGCCGCTGCACCCGACCAACCTGCATGTGAACAAGGGACTGTTTCCAAACGACACCGTTCAAAGCCGGCTTCCCGATCCGTCCTGGCTGGAATACTGGCTCGATTCCCAGATCAGCTTCGACGGCGAGTGGGAAGCCAAGGTCGTCAA
>JANNTE010000443.1:0-4570 GCA_031403365.1 Betaproteobacteria bacterium
GAAAGTCCGATGCCGTTTGGCGTGTCAATCGGGTGAACAATCTCGGCGATGGCGCTGCCGTCCGGCCGTGCGTAAAACACCGAACCCCGGTCAATGGATCGACCGCGGCGTTTGCCAAGGTCGGTAAAGTAGAAACCGCCGGCTCTGTCGAAAACAATATCGTTCGGGCCTTTCAGTTTTTCGCCTCCGCACTCGGTGTACAGGGTTTCGATGGCGCCCGATTCGAGATCGATCGCCTGGATGCTGCCGCCCCGGTAGTCGGGTGCCAGTGCGTCACCGGGACGCCGGAAAGGGCCTTGCGTTATCCACTGAAAACCACCGTTGTTGCAGATGTACACCCGGCCATCAGGCCCGATGGCGGCACCGTTTGGACCGCCGCCACAATCGGCAATGACGCTGATCCGGCCATCTGGACTCACGCGACTGAGGGTCCTGCGCTCGATCTCGACCAGAATGACCGAGCCGTCCGCCATGGCAATCGGGCCTTCTGGGAACTTCAGTCCTCGGCATATTTCTTTCATTTTTCGCTTCCTCCCGGTGATCAGAAACGGTCAATGCAGGCTTTCCGGCACTCGCTCTGGCGGAGCCGGCAGCAAATACGACGGGGCCGGGTCTTTTTCCGGCGTCCTAGACCCAGTCCAGCGCGGGAGAACGCGAGTGCCAGTCAGTCGCGCGCTGAAACGCCGTGCCGATGCGCAGCACCATGGCTTCGCTGAAGGATTTTCCGTAGATCATCAGTCCAACCGGGAAACCGGCTGACGTGAATCCGCAGGGAACCGTTACCGCGCACAAGTTCAGGATGTTGCCGACTGCGGTATTGCGAAGGATCTGCAGATTGCGCTGCGTGTACTTCTCCATGTCCCGTGCAACTTCGGCCACCGGTGTCGGAGGAATCATCACGGTCGGGCATAACAAGGCATCCACATCCCCGAGTTGTTTCATGGCGCCCGCGCGTAATGTCTGCCAATCGCGCTGCGATTGCAGATATTCGTGGGCGGGGATTTCCGCGCCCCTGGCCATGCGCAATGCGACCACCGGATCAAGCTTGCTGAATTGATGGTCGATGAGTTCCCGATTGAGCGTATAGGCCTCCGCGGCGATGATGAGGCCTTTCGGATTAAGTTCCACCGCCTGCCGCGCTTGCGGAAACTCAATCGAGCCAACCTGCGCCCCAAGCGCGCTGAACACCCGGCCGGTCGCGCGCACCAATGCGGCGACTTCATGATCGACTTCGTCGAAGAACACGGTCTCCGCGAATGCCAGTCGCAGCCCGCGCACGCCGGCATCAAGCCCGGACAGGACATCCGCGGCGCTGTATTCCCGCGTGCTGGAATCATCACAATCCGCTCCCGCGAGTGCGTGATAGATCAGCGCCGCATCTTCCACGCTGCGCGTCAGCGGACCGACCGAATCCAGACTCCAGCTCAGTGGGTACACTCCCGCGCGGCTGATCTGGCCGACCGTCGTTTTAAGCCCTGAGATGCCGCAGAACGCTGCCGGTATCCGAACCGAACCGCCAGTGTCGCTCCCGAGCGCCATCGGCGCCATACCGGATGCAACCGCCACACCGGACCCGCTGCTCGATCCACCCGGCAGATGCGGTTCGCGGTGCCATGGATTGTGCGGCGTGCCCTGCTGGGAATTGATTCCGGCACCACCGTAGGCAAACTGAACGGTAATCGTCTTGCCCAGAAGAACTGCGCCGGCGTCGTTGAGCTTTCGGATCACCGCGCAATCCCGTCCGGCGATATTCGATTCCAGCAACGGGCATCCGGCGGTCGTGGGATATCCGGCAACGTCGTACAAATCCTTTGCGGCATACGGAATGCCGTGCAACGGGCCGCGGTCCACACCCGCCGACATTTCGGCTTCAGCCGCACGCGCCTGCGCCATTGCGCGCTCCGGCGTCACCCGTTTGAACGCGCCGAGTTTGCCGTTGAGTTTCTCGATGCGCTGCAAGTAATGTTCAGCCAGCGCGGTGGGGCTGGTGGAACCGTCGCGCAAGGCGCGCCCGAGCTCGACGATGGTGGCATATGGCGCGAACCGGCTCATGAGCGGCTCCTGATCATTCCGGTTCAAACAATCCGAATCCGATAACCGCATTGCCGGGCGCAATTCTGAACAGCTTGTTCCCGCCCGCCGCAACCACGACGTATTGCCTGCCGCCAGCTTCGTAGGTCACGGACGGGGCGTTGACGCCGGCGCCGGTCTGAAAGCGCCAGAGCAGTTTCCCGGTGCGCGAATCGCGTGCCGTGAAGTGGCCGTCCGATTCGCCGATGAAAACCAGTCCACCGGCCGTGGTCGTGACGCCGCCGCTGAACGGCTCGCGCATGCGCTCCTGCCAGACGATCTTGCCGCTCGCGGGATCGATCGCGCTGACCGTGCCGAAGGTTTCCACGCCTTCCGGAAAGCCCAGCACGTTAACCAGGTTGCCTTTTGCATCCGCCTCCAGCGTATAGACACTCGGGTAATGACTTCCTGCCACATATGTCCATCCCGTCTCCGGGCTGAAGGACACCGGCGGCCAGTTTGCGCCACCCCCGCCGCCGGGTGCCACGATGACCCCTTTTGCATCTTTCGCGCGCCGGAACAAGTTCGACTGCGGCACGAATGGTTCCGACCGGCGGATCACTTCGCCGGTCACGCGATTGAAGAAGTACATCCAGCCCGATTTCGTCGCCTGGGCAATACCGGGCACTATTTTTCCGTCGATCGGCACATCAATCAGTACCGGTGGCGTGGCCAGGTCGTAGCCCCAGATATCGTGCGGCGTAATCTGATGGTGCCAGCGCAATGCTCCGGTCTTGACGTCGAGCGCGATCAGCGACGCGGTATAGAGGTTGTCACCCGGCCGGTAGAGATCGGCGTAAGGCGCGGCGTTACCGGTGCCGAAGTAGAGCAGCCCGCGCTCGGTGTCGAGTGCGGGCGAGGAATAAATTGAACCGCCCCCGCCTTTCCATGCGTCGCGGTACTTTTCGGCATTGGCGCGTTCGGCGGTGAAATCGCGTTCCAGCGCATCACCCATCGACGTCCTGCCGGCGTACTCGCCCTCCCAACCGTCATTCCTGGTTGCGTACCAGCGCCACACCAGCCGCCCGGATTCTGCTTCATAAGCAGAGATAAACGCGCGCAGTCCGTCCCGCGTTCCGGATCGGCCGATGGTCGATGCCGAGCTTTCCTCTTCGTCTCCGAAAAAACTCGTGTATCCGGTGCCGGTCGTGCCAACGATCACCATTGCGTCGTAGACCAGCGGCGCCATGTTGCCCATGAAGCGCGTCCATTTCGCGATTTCCGGTTTGGAAAGATCGCGCATGTTTCGCACCTGCTGGGCTGCGTCCGGCGCACCCGTGGCGGGATCGACCACCGGCACGTCCCACACCAGCTTGCCGGTCTTGCGATCCACCGCGATCAGGCGCCCATCGGCGGTGATTTCGTAGACCTTGCCATATCCGATGGCCGCACCCCGATTGTGCGTTCCGCAGCACGTCTTCTTTGTTTCCATCTTGTGGGTGTACTTCCAGAGCACTTCACCGGTTACGCCATCCAGCGCAACCATGTGATTGCCCGGCGTCGTCAAATACACCACGCCATCGAGCACCAGCGGATTGGTCTGAAATGTGCCGTCCACGCCAGTCTGATAGATCCACTTCGGAACCAGCCGTGATACGTTTCCGCGATGGATTTGCTTCAATCCGGAATGACGCTGGTTCGCGTAGCCATGGCTGTAGGTAAGCCAGTCGGCGTCGTTCGCCCCCGCGCCGCGCAACTTCGCTTCCGTATCCGCCAGCAGCGGGCAGGGGATCGCGAAAACCGCAAACACCCAGTACATCAGCAGCCACCGCGACCGGCGGATGGCTGACGGGCTGCGCGAGGTATCAGGAATCATGAGATTCAATTCTCCATGGGTTGGCGTTGAAAAAAAGTTCCGGCTTCAATCCTGGCTTGACGCATCGAATCGCCGCTCGAGGGCAAGGAGTTTTGGCGCAGTGATAACCGCCGGCGCAGAAAACCGATCCGCAGTCGCAGTCAACAGATGTCTGGTTCGCATGGTTTTCCCTCCATTTCCAGGGCAAGAGTTTACTGGTGCAACAGGAAGTCCGGTATGAAACATTACACGCTGCGAGGATTACCGGAAAGCGACCGGTTTTCACAAAGGCGCACGCCATGATCGACCATGCGGACTTCCGGATCAACGAACACTACCACCGAAGCTGGGAGCAGGTTACCTGGACCGTCCTGCAGCGCGTAATGTGTCCGGTTGGTGGGTGAAACAGGGACCGATCCTGCCCGGGTTTCACGTGCATCGGAAATCTGTTGAATGTTCTGATGAATGCAGGACGATATGCGCAGTTCGGCAACCATGACCCTATACTGACAGGCGCTCATGACCCTTCTGACATGCGTTCAGCAGGATCACACCGGCAGAAAACCGTTTGCGGCATAATTGCGATGACTTGCTCGTCCACTCAATCGGATTCCGCTCACTCCTTATCATGAGCACTTCCCGCCCCCAGGCCGTCCCCACCACATTCATCGATAACGATCGCGTCAAGGTCACCGAATGGCGCTT
>JANNTE010000444.1:0-7561 GCA_031403365.1 Betaproteobacteria bacterium
GGATCGTGCGGCTCCTTGATGAAAAAACTGCTGCTCCAGGCCAGCAGATTGCCGCCATACAAATCTTCGATCGGATCGAGAATCGCAGGTAGCCGCATCAAATCGTTGAGCCACTTGAACACCAGATGCGGCTTGTTGCGGTACGGTGTTTTCATCACCAGACCGTGGCGCGCCTCGAAGACCTCAAGTTTCGCGCGCAATTCCAGCGCGAGCGCCTCGGGCATGACGCGAATCGGGAAGTGGTAACCGTTGCGGTGGAAAGCCTCAACCTCGGCTGGCGAAAGAAATTTACTGTCCCGCTTGCGAGACTGCGATACGGCGTTCATGACGAGATCCTCATGCAGTTTCAGGTCGGCAAAGAATACTGGAAACTGGCGCGTCCGTGGTCAAGTGCAGGAAGACAAGTCACGCGGGCACCTGTCCGCGCGACCTGTTCTTGCGCACTTTGGCATCAAGGCAACTGATAGCCTTTCTTGCCGACCCGGATCTTGTACAGACTTTTTCCCGAAGTCAGGTAAAGCAAATTCGAATCCGTGCCGCGCCCGAAACCAATATTGGTTGGCATCTCGGTGCCGGTGGAGATATAGGCCAGTTCCTTGCCCTGTGCGCTGATGACCTGCACGCCAGGCCGGTGTTCGCAGCGCGAAGCAAGCCAGATGTTGCTGTCCTCGTCGGCGAGAATGCCATCCGGGCCGCTGCATGGCTTGGCGAGCTTCCCATAGTCGATCAAAACGCGGCGGTTGCTCAAATCACCGTTGGAATCGACGTCGTAGGCTTGCAGCAAATGCGAGTTCTGAACCGTGGTCTCGCCCTTCTTCAGGTTCTGGAATTCGAGCCAGCCATTGTCATTGCTGACGATGTACATGGTCTTCTGGTCCGGCGAGATCAGAATACCGTTGCACTTGCCGCAGTTTGTCGCCACTCGCGTCACGCTGCCGTCCGGATCAAGGCGATAAGCGGCAAAACCATCCTGGTACACGCCCTCGTGCCCCAGATAACGCGGGTCGGTGAAGTAAATGCGGCCGCGCTCGTCAATAGTAATGTCATTGAGCGCGTTGTAAGGCCGGCCGTTATAGAGTCCAGTCAGGATGATGCTCTTGCCGGTGCTCATGTCTGTCTTGATCAGCATCCGGCCGCCGAAGTCCGCGCCAAGCGCCGCGATCATGTTACCGTCGCGGTCAAACTTGAGGCCGTTGGACATCCCGGAAGGGCTGCGAAAAATAGACGTCTTGCCGCTACGTGGATCGTACTTCCAGATGTTGCCCGCCTGCGCGTACTGGCCGGAAGCATCCTTGCAAAACGCGGAGAACGTGATGTCGCTGAAATAGACCATGCCGTCGTGGCCCGCCGCCACGCCTTCGGTAAGCATGCAACCGCCGTCGAATATGAGCTCCAGTCTGGCGCCCGCGGGGACGATGCTTCTATCCCCGGTCGGTGCCGGAAAAGTCGCCGGGTCGGCTGCCTGCAAGTTTGAAGAACAGACGAGCAGCGCGCCGATGAGGGCCGCACTGCGCCTGAACAGACGTAAGGTTTCCATTTTTCCTCCTGATGTGACGCCAGGCGACTATGCGCCCGGGATGGATTGGGGAACCGCTGAACCTGATTGCACGTCTCCGAACATTTACAACGCCGGTCCAAACGACAGTCATGGCTGCACATGTGGCTGGCCATGGCAAGATACACCCATTTTCCTGATAGGGCCTGGAGACTGCCGCCGGAGCACCGCCCGCGCAGCGCACCCAATGATGCGCGAGCCGCAATCGTCGCATTGCCGTGATCCGGCATCGGTGCCGCCGTCGCGCTCGGAGCAAGAGCAGTTGCTGCCTCGTCGATTTCCTGCCGCCATTACACTTTCAGCGCGGACGTTTCGGCATTACACTGGCCGCAGAATGCAGTTGCAACCGGCATTTTTCACCCGCACTCGCCCAAACTGAACGGAGGCTGTATGTTCCTGTTACGCGACCTTGATGATCCCCGGCGCCGCCTGCTGGTCAAATTACTGGCTGCCGGTGCCCTTTCTTCGCTCCCCATGAGCCGGGCGCTGGCCGATATTCTTGGCGAAAAACCGCAGAAGCTGCCGCCGGAGCGTTCCATTTATCGCCTCACCGGCGAGGTCAGCGTCGACGGCAAGCCCGCCACGCTGCAAACCCGGGTAAGCCAGAATTCCACCATCGAAACCGGCAGGCGTTCGGAAGTCATTTTCGCCACCGGCTCGAGCTCCTTCATCCTGCGCGAGTCAAGCCGCATGACGCTGGGACAGCAGCAGGAAGGCAACGCTGCGGTCAATGCATTGCGGCTGCTGTCGGGCAAGGTGCTGGCGGTGTTCGGCAAGGCCAACTCGCAGCGCTTCACCACCCTCACCGCCACCATCGGCATCCGCGGCACCGGCGTTTACGCGGAGACCGATCCGGAACTGACCTATTTCTGCACCTGCTACGGCTTGACTGACATCAGCGCGAACGCTGATCCACAGGAGAAAAAAACCGTCGCGGCCCAGCACCATGACGAACCGCTGTACATCCTGGCCAAACCACAAGGCGGTAAATCGATTCGCAAGGCGCCCTTCATCAACCACACCGACCAGGAGCTGATGTTGATCGAAACCCTGGTCGGACGCGAACCGCCGTTTGTGTTTCCGTCGGAGGACTACGGCGGGCCGCGCAAGGATTACTGAGCGTCATCAAAAAAAACGCCAAACAATGGAAAGTGTTTGGCGTTTTTATTGGTGGTAGTGGCCCAATCGTTACGGCGACGATACCGCGCCATTGATGATCCACGTCAGAATTTGATCGTAACGGCTTAGATCGACGCCGTTTTGGAATCCTCCCTGAACCACCATGCCACAGTTCCCTTCATTCGGACATCTCAAGATTGTACTTAACTGTGGCGATCCGGTATTCACGAATGGCGCCACCGCCAACCGGCCATGGAGTCCGACATCGTTTTCCCACGAAGGTGTGGCGATCCCTCCAGGGCTATGACAGCCACTGGCGCAATTGCCGTTAAGGGTTGATCCGACCGTGGCAAAGGTAACTGCGGAAGTGATCGTAACGGTGGTGTCAACCGTTGCATTGGGAAGAATTCCATTGCTCACCGTCAAGCGCACGACACAGGTACCAGCCCTCGTTACGGCAAGGGATGTGGAAGAACCTGCCGCAGGTGTACTGCAACCTGCTGTGCCCGCTCCGGATGGCAAGCTCCAAGTATAGGTCAACGTAGGAATCCCGGACGTTACAGAGCCGGTCAGAGCAATGTTGCTGGTTGCAACATTATTGATCCGCGCAGACGGCGAATTTGCGGCAGTGCTGCCGACTGTGAATCTCATGCTGTAGGGTGCATCTGGGGTCCCGATACTTGCGCCACTTGGATTCTGACCACTGGCCGCCGAAATGGTGATGGTCGTATCATCGGACAGAGTCGTGGACAGGTTCGACGCGGTCACGCGCAAGGTACACGACGCGCCGCTAATCGCCGCCGCTACCGGTACGGTAATGGACGCCGCCGCCGAAGTCGGGGAATTAATAGTGCCGCAGTCGGTCGCGCTCAATGGCGCATAAGCCCAGGTGTACGTCTGCGGCGTTCCGCTTCCTCCACCCGTGCTGACGGAAAGGTTCAGTGTCGCGGTCTGACCGGGGCCGCTGAAGGTCAGCGCCTGTGTGCCACCAGGTGAGGCTGTCAATCCAGTGATCGGCGATTCGGTCACGGTAATGCTGCGCTCATCGAAATCGGAATCCGTGCCGTTGCTGACCGCGAGGCGAACAACATAGGCGCCGATGTCGAAGACGTTCAAGGTCGCGTTCGCGGAGTTTGCACTACTTATCGTTGCCGCAGTCGCGCCCGTCTGCGGAACCGTGGTGCCGTTTGGATGCACGGCCGGGACAAACGACTGAATTGTCCAGGCATAGGTGGTCGCTCCAATGCTCGGGCTTCCATTCAAAGCAACAGTACTGGTTGCCGGCGATCCGGCAAACGTCACGTTCCCGGTACTATCCGCGCCGGCGCTGGCAACCACGCCACCGGACGGTGCACCGTTGAGAATCCAGTTGTAAATGACGGAAAAATTCCACAACCCTCCCGAGGTGGCAAGATCAGTCAGATCGAACAAATTGCCGCCGTTGTGATGGTTGATATCGTCTGGTATTTCGGGATCGGAGGGCTTGCTCAACAAAGGACTGTTTCCGGCCTCGGTAAAATTGACCCGGCCCAGTACCTCGCGGTAAAAGCGCTCTTCATCAGCCACGCCAGTCACGAGGTCATAGTTGCGATCGAAATCGGCGTACCAGATCGGTGGATTCTGCGCAGCGCCGGGCGCTTGCGGAAAATGGCAGCTATCGCAGTTCGATACGTTCTGAAGGACGTTCTTGACGTGAGCAAACTTGAGCACGGCTGGATCGGGAAAGGCGTTGCTGACCGTCACCGTCATGGTCTTCGAATCGGTTTGCCCGCCACCGGTCACCGTCAGGCGCACGGCGTAGTTACCGCCAACGGGGGCACTAAAAGTCGTTCTCGCTGAAGTGGGACTGGCGATGGATGCGCTTCCGCCTGCCACCACTTCCCAAAGGTAACTGGCCGCAAACAAGCTGTCGCCGCCATACAGAATCGCATCGGTGCCCATCGCCACCATCCGGTCCGGCCCCGGGTCGGCAATCGGGCGTCCGGGCCGCAGTGGCGAACCGCCGCTGGTTGCGGTGAGGCCGGTAATCGCGAGCGAATCGATATAGTCCGCCAGAATGGCCGGGGCATTCGATTCCCAGAAATCCTGGTATACGAGGAAAGCCAGCGGCATGTTGCCGCGATCGAACACATGGGTCTTGATGCGCTGGGCGTAGCTTTCGAATTTCGGTTCGTCGTCGAAGTCGATGTCGCTCTGGCTCGCGGTTCCGCGCAGGATGTGGCAGGTGCGGCAATAGGGCACGACGGCATCCCGATACAACGCCGCGTGGCTGTTCCAGTTCGCCGGCATATAAACGTCATTGAAACGCGCATTAATCATCCCTGCACCGCCGTAGGCCTGTTCGATGATGTCCGAGGCCGCCGTGCCCGTCCATTCGTTGGCGCCGGCCGGCTGGCGGTTGCAGGTGCCCCAGGTCCCGGTAACGCTGGTTGCCCCGGGGTAGGAGCACAGCACCCACTGATTGAAATTCTTGAGGGCGGCCTCCTGCTCGGCGCGCGTGAATGGGGACGTCGTGGACCATTCGAAGCTGTCCACGTTGAAGGCTTGCAGTTTCGCCTGCACATCGCCGCGCTTGCGCGACAGCGAGTTCTCCACCAGCGCGAAATTCGATTCCGGCGTGAGCGGGTCGGCGCGGCCACCGTGACAATTGGTGCAAATGCCCGGCATTGCTTTTTGGCCACGCTGATCGAGATCCAGAATGTTCTGGCGCTGGCCGGTGACCGGATCGAAGTTGAAGAATTTCGCAAAGTAGACCGTGTCGTCGCAATCGCCCGGGTCGGCAGCCGTACAGGGCGCCGGGCTCCATTCGATGGCGTTGGTGCCCACATGCCATTGGGTATCCCGAAGCCGCGCCGCCTCGACGTTCACCGTTGAATAGCCACCGGGAACGTTGCTGACGTGGTAGTTTTCAACTACAAAAGCAATGCTGCCATCGGTATTGCGTCGGCCCGTCATGCGCCGGCCGTAGCCCAGATCCCGAACATCGCGAAACACTGCAAACTCCTGAACGCCGACGC
Source organism: Betaproteobacteria bacterium (assembly GCA_031403365.1). Lineage (GTDB taxonomy): Bacteria > Pseudomonadota > Gammaproteobacteria > Burkholderiales > JACQAP01 > JACQAP01. Next base: position 5,692 of record JANNTE010000444.1, read on the forward strand.
CGGTGTCAAATCCATTGGCAGCTTTCCATTTGGCGAGCGTGTCCTTCGCATTCAATGGATCGATCGCCGCGTAATAGGCCTGCGCATAAGCGTTGGTGTTGGTCTGAAAATTGCCACTGGCATCGACAATCGGATTCGGAAACAACAGAAAGCGATCCAGTCCCAGCGGGATATTTGCGGTGGCACTGGCGGCGTCATCGCCGGAGTTACCCTGGGTGCAGCCAGCCAGAAGAACGACACCGGAAACCAGCAGAAGAAAGACGGCACGGCGCAAGTCGTTCATGGGTGCGGCTCCTAGAACCGGTACAGAAGAGACAACGTCACTTGATTGTCAAAATAATCGATGGTGTCGGCCGTGACCACGCCCGGCGGTTGTTCGTGCGGCAGCGAATAGGCCAGCCGGTAGGACAGATCCAGCGCGAATTTCTCACCCAGGCCGAGGTTGTAGCCCAGTGTGGCGATGCTCGTATAGGCCTTGAAGCGGTAGGCAAATCGGGTGGTATCGACGAATACATCGTCGGTGATCAGCGCTTCGGCAATATCGAAAAACGCCAGATCCGGGCGGGCGGTGGACACGATGTCGCCGTCGCGGACTTCCAGGCCGAAATACAAGGTCTGCCGGCGCGACAGGGAATAATCCAGATTGGCGCGCACGGCAACTTCCTTGGTGTCGAATACCCGGCTTCGACCGTCGCGCTGGTTATAGGCCAGGGCGCCGAAGAAAAAAATCTTGTCGGTTACCGGCTTTCTGACCGCGATGCCGATGGAATCACGGAACCCGTCGCGTAAACCGGATTTATACCAGTCCTGTCCGTGCCGACCGAACACGCTCCAGATCGGCGTGCCGAATTGCCCCGAGCTGCGGTATTGGACTTCCGCCTGAATGTTGGCGTAACTGCGATCAAGACCGGAAAAGACTTCGAATTGCTCCGCGCCGACGTTACCGTTCAATACCACCCGGGTGGTTTTCGACCATTGCCAGGGCGAAGTCACACCGAGGTTCAGGGTCCCGAACGAATCGTCGAATTTATCGTCCTCGCGGGCGCGGGACACATTGTCATCGTAGGTGAGATCCGCGCCGAGCCTGAAACGAATGTCGTCCCACTCCGCCAGAACCGGGGGCGCCGAAAAAGCGACGCAGACGAACGCAAAAATTCGCCATGCCGATCCCATGCGCCCCCCGAATCGCGCGAAACTGCTTGACACTATTGTCTTGGCTCCCATTGACCCAGACACCTTCCTGATTGCTCGTTTTTCTTATGAGGTACTTGCACTGTCCGGACTCTGGCGGTCCGGTAATCCCGATAAAGTCTGATGACAGCTAACCGGGTGGCGAAGAATGTATCCCTTTTTTGGCAGGATTAATAGCCCCTGCCCTGACTTAGGGGCCTAATTCACGGGCTTCTCGCAAAACCGGCGTCCGCGCAAAATTTGACTTGTCGACTTTGCGACTGGGATTGGAATCAAGCCGCCTTCTGCGCGGCCAACTCTCCCTTTTCGATCCGGAGCCACAGATCGCGGATCATGTTCTTCATCATCAGCGCCTCCTGCCAGCGATCCGAAAGTTCATAACCATCGGCCCCGGTGATCGCGTACTCCTTCGACCCGAGTTCACACAGGAAAGTCAGTGTCGCGTCTTTAGGTGCGCACGCCGAGCCTTCCGCTGTGTTTCAACGGGTCACAAAGTTGGAGACAGTATGGTTTTCAAGGCAAGCCATGCTTGCCTTCCCCCGGGGGTTGAGGTTTACCCACAAAAATGACTGTCGCCGTTCGATCTGTCGCCGCCCGATCTTGCCTTCGTAGCACATTAGCGCTACTCTTTAATTTCATGAACATGAGCGGTGATGCATGACTACGACCACGATTCGCA
>JANNTE010000445.1:0-1744 GCA_031403365.1 Betaproteobacteria bacterium
GCGTCGAGAAAGCCTGACCACAGCGGCTCATAGGCCTCTTCGTAGCGCACCAGAATGTCATAATAGTTGCGGATGTTTTCGGTCAGGATAACCGCTTCTCCACCGCGCGCAAACCCGCGCTTGAGCGTGGTGTAAAAGTCCGATCGTGCCAGCAAAGGCAGGCTCTTCTTGAGGTCCACCCATGAATCCGCGTTCAAGCCCTGGCGCATCGCCAGAATGCGCGCATCTTCGAGGTGGCCGTAGCCGACGTTATACGACGCCAGCGCCATCCAGGTTCGATCCGGTTCAACAATGCGCTGCGGCAGGGTGTCCTTCAATATCTTCAGATAGCGTGCGGCCGCCAGTATGTTTTGATGCGGATCCAGGCGATCGCTCACACCGAGTCGATCGGCGGTTTCAGAGGTCAGCATCATCAGTCCTCGAACGCCGGTTGGGCTGGTGGCCAGTGGATTCCAATGAGATTCCTGAAAACCCAGGGCAGCGAGCAGGCGCCAATCGATGCCGGTCAGTTCCTGCGCCTCCTGGAAGGTGCCGCGATAGTGATGGAGCACCGACGACCTTCGCTCCAGGAACAAGGCTATGTCCGCCTGAGTCAGGCGTTCAATGTGACCGAAATAACGGTCCATCAGGACTCCCAGGGTGCCGTCGGCCTTGATACGCGCAAAGAACTTGTCGACACGATCAACGAGCTGTGGATCCGCTTCTTTTGGCAGTGCCCATGACAAGGTTTCAGGTAGGCCGATATTGAACGCCCGGCGGATGCTTGGCGAAAACAGTTGCGCCTGCTGGGCAATATTCGAGGCACAAAGAACGTAGTCGACTTCGCCGTTCGAAAGCTTATCCAGAAGAACCATGGCATCGTCCGCAACGACCTCTTTCCAGCGCAACGCGGGTTCCCGGAGAAGCTCTTCACCAAGCTGTTGCGCGTCTCTGGAGCCGGCCAGTACCACGACACGCTTGCCGACAAGATCGTGAATGTTTTTTGGACGCCGGCTGCCGGTGTTGTAGGCAACCACGGTATCGACAGACAGATAAGCAGGACCAAATTGCAGCTCGCCACGGCGCTGCGGCGTCGCGGCGATACCCACCGCCGCGAGATGGGCACGCCGGCGTCGCAGTTGCGCCAGGATTTTGTCAATGGCTGAATGTTCCACGACCCGCAGGCGTGTACCCATGTCCTTGACGAACAATTCGAGCAAATCCTGTTCTATTCCGCTGTATCTGCCGTCCGCACCGAGGAATCGCGTGACCGGTGCGTTGCGCACCAGGACCACGAATTCATCGGATTCGCCAAATGGTTTTACCGGAGGTTCAAGAAATGCACTCGGATCGCACGACGGCAACGCCAGAATGAGCACGCAGGTCAGCACCCGCCGCGCAGCGGGCGACAAGTTACAAGACCCAAAGAATTCACCCCTTTTCATTGACATTCATTGAAAAGTTGCGAAGCAAGATTCGCGATGCGATACATCGCTGTTAAAATAACACACCAACACGGAGAGGTACCGAAGTGGCCATAACGGCGCTGACTCGAAATCAGATGGTCAGGGAGACCTGGCACGTGGGTTCGAATCCCACCCTCTCCGCCAAATAAAAACGCCGCCTTGCGCGGCATTTTTATTTGGCGGAGAGGATGTAGATTCCAGCCGCTGGTTCGACCAAAACGCACTGCGTTTTGGGACGCCGACACGCCCAAGCGTGCTGGCGGTCCGGAAGTGCATGCGCTTCTGGATGTCCGGATCGC
>JANNTE010000446.1:0-7993 GCA_031403365.1 Betaproteobacteria bacterium
CTCGGCAGCAAGCTGGGCATCACTCACCCCTGCCTGAACACCGCCGGTCATCCCTGCCATGGCCATGGCAAGCGCAACACCTTTCATAGTTATCCTCATTGTCATATCCCTCTCCTCGTTACGTGAGTTTTATAAAACAGCGCTGTTAACTACCTGCCCGGCGAAACAATTGCGCGCCGGATTATGCAAACCGACTCTGCTTTCCAGGTCGCGGAGATTCAAGGCGAAAGGAGACTGGCGATTAGGCCCAGGAAACTCTTGTCCACTTTGCATCTCTATGGCCCGGCAAGCACATCCGGTCTGAATCATTGGGCGCCGAGCCTAGATAAAACCTTCCCGGTTCCGCCAAAAAAACTGCTCACTTCATTCAACTCATTCCACGATGCGTCCAGCGCCTCGGGCATAGAATTTCTTCAGCACCGCGGCCGGTCCCATCAGGCATTTGTTGCCATAATCCTGCGAATTGGACGGGCAGACCTGCACGCATTCGTCCCCATCACCGACATAACCGGATTTGCAGCGCGGATAGCAAAGGTCGCCATCGCGCTCCTCATCGTGGTTGCACTCGCTGCGGGCGAGAGGCTGGTCGGCCGCCATTACGATCGGCACTCCGGCTATCAGCGACAGCAGCAGCAGAATTGAAAACCTTGCTCTCATCGCGTGAATCAGTTCCAGGGCTTCGCAGGCCCTCAATATAACGGTTAAAAAAGCCGGAGACGAACTCCGGCTTTTTCCAATTCACATCCCTCAAACAGCGGGGATGCCCGTGTAGCTGTGATCGCTCTTGGCCACATAGCCGTAAGCGGCATTGCTGCGCTCTCCACCCATGGCGATGTAGTCCGCTTTGATCATGGCGATCTGGTCGTGCGTGAAGGGTTTTGCATCCCCCACTTTCATGTCCAGGTTGTAGAGCTGCGCCGAGTTCAAACCGAAGATCTTTTGCTTGACCTCGCTGTTCGGTCCGCCAAGCTTTCTCTTCCATTTGAACTTCTTCATGATGTCGTCCGGAATTTCCATGCGGCGCATGGCTTCGATCTGCCATTGCGGGCTGCCGTACCACACCGAGTCCGTGCCCCAGACCACGCGCTCGGGGCCCATCATGTTCACCAACTGGCCGATGAAAGCCGCGCAGAAACGCGGATTGGTCACGGCGGTGCTGGCGAACGTGCTGCCGATTTCGGCGTACACGTTATTGACGCCAAACTTCTCCGGAATACGCGCCAGGTCAGTCGCCCACTCGACGTAGCCGGTTTCGAGGAACTTCTGCAGATCGGCATCCGGCTGATCGGCAAGCCACGGCCGCAATGCGGAGTGGTAAATGACGAAGTTCATACCGGGGTTATCCTTGGCGGCCTTGCCAATGTCCCAGGCCGAAGCATGTTCCCAGGTACCGGCGAAGGCTTTGGTGTAGTCGCGCGGCATCAGACCTTTGTGGATACAAATGGTGTTGATGCCGGATTTGATCGCCTTCTCGTAGAACGGGTACATCAGTTTCTCGTCGTCCAGGCGCCAGGCGAACTTGGAGGGGCCGAACGGATCGCCGATGGTGTAGGACTTCCACGACACCGGGTGCAGAGTCTCGATGCCGCGATCCACTTCGTCCATCCAATTCGGATACTTCGGCGTGATAACCGTGTGGCCCAGCATGCGGGTGTTACCGGCCATTTTGTTGACTGCGCGGCAGGCGTTCTGGATCGCATCGTTGGACAACAGCCACCAGCTCGGGTCATCGAAAGGCGCGCCCGACAGCAGCGACATCTTGGTGTCGCTGTCGAGGAAGATCTCCTTCAGGTAGTTGTCCATCTTGTAACGTGACAAGGTCATCGGCGCGTCATTGATGCGCGGATTGACGTTGGCGCCGACCGCCCATTTAGTCAGGCCGAGAAGACCTTCCTGCTTGAAGTCATCGCGGATGAAGTGGGTCTGATCGTCAAAAATGAACTGGCCGGAAAGCTGCGCAGCGCGGTAGTTCGACATTTCCATGTCGTTGGCTTCAGCGTCGGAAACATCCCAGACCGGTCCGAACACCTTGTTCATCGCCACAAATGCGGTGGCCATGCCGGCGCTCGTCGCCAAGAACTGGCGGCGGCTCATGTTATGGCGCTTGGCCTGAACGTCGGCGAGTTCCTTGATCAGACCTTCGACCTTTTTCTGGCTCTCGGTCTGCGGCAGCGGATTGTATTCGCCGTTGGAGACGATTTGCGTGGGCACCGGAGAACGAAAAGCCACTTCGTCCGCCGGCACGACGGTCTTGAACTCTTCGTCGCTCATGTGAACGCCGATATGTCTTTGTATTGTCATGATTACTCCTCGCGGGACACTACGTTGATATATGGCCGCGCCAATCTTTCAACACGACCGAACGACAGCAACCTCAAACCAGAAACTGGCTAGAACCCAGAGCCCGGCTTTCACTTCTTTTCAAACGTGTATTCGGCATCCGTCTCCGACTTGCCTTCGCAGGCCGCGGCCATGTTGCGCTTCGCGTTGTTGCAAGCAATGTTTGCCTGGGTAAAGATATCGTTCGGATCGTTCTTGCCTTCACAGTAATACTCATGTTGGCTCTTCGCATCCGCACAGGTGCCCCCGCGTGTGTCTTTTTCAGCCGCCATGGCAATACTCGTGGCGAGACTGGAAACAATTGCAGCGATCAAGAAACGTTTCTTCATTTCCCCCTCCGTCAATCAAAGAACAACGTACAGTGGAATTGCTGTGGCGGTCAGGCCGGAACCGTTATTTCTTGTCGTCGAATTTGTACTCGGGGTCCGGTACATCCACGCCCTCGCACGCGGCCTTGACGTTGTTTTTGGCGTTGTTGCAGGCAGTGCCCAGGGCAACCATGGAATCTCCGGCGGCGTTCTTCTCGTCGCAAAAATAGTCCATCTGCGATTTTGCATCCTTGCAGCTTCCGGCGCGCTCCAACCGCGCCTTGGCATCGTCGGCGACACCACAGGGCGCGTACACCCCGGCCAGAAAACCGACCAATATTGTTGAACTGGCGAACTTCGATTTCATGCGCGTCCTCCTGAAAGTCTGTTTTTGTAGTTCCGGGATCAAACTGCGGCGCTGACATCGCCCCAAAATGCAAACAGCCCTTCAGGGAGCGAGCAGCCGTTTTTCACCACGGGTAGCGACCAGTGTATGAGAAATTCCTGCGTGTGCAAGTGTCCGCGAAAAATCGCATGCAGCCCGGAAATTTTTGTTGTGCTGCGACATGAATCCAGAAGAGCCGGCACAGGGGACATTTACGCTTGACAGCATTACCGCCCTCGCTAAACGGGATGCCGGTCTCCGGGCCTGAAGCGGGCGAAACTGTCGCGCCGCAATATGACCAGTGAAGGCTACGAAACCTGGAAGCGCTTCACCGCTTTTTCGTCCCATGCAATGCCGGCGCCAGGACGTTCGGGGATTAATACCTGAGCGTTCTTCACTTCGTAAGGCGCCTGCAAAATTTCATTGGCCCAATCCATATACTCCAGCCAATGCGCGGTCGGGGTCACACCCAGCAAGTGCGCGCTGAATTCGGGAAACAGGTGGCTGGATAACTCCAACCCGTTGGCCTGGGCCAGCGCGGCGGCACGCATCCAGCCGGTTACGCCGCCGATGCGTTGCACATCCGGCATATAGAATTCGGCGGCCCCTGCGTCAATCGCCTTCTGCATTTCAAGCGTATTGAGCAGGTTTTCGCCGATCTGGATCGGCGTCTTCACTTCATCGGCAATCTTCGCGCAGCCCGCGTAGTTGTCGTGCCGGATCGGCTCCTCGATCCAGTACAGGCCCTCATCGTCCAACGCCCGGCCGCGCAAAATGGCTTCACTCACACTCAAGGACTGGTTGAAGTCCGACATCAAGTGGGCTTCCGCGCCGATGCGTTTTTTTACATTGCGTACCGCAGCGAGATCCTGCTTGAAATCGGGACGGCCAATGCGCAGCTTCACCGCATTGAATCCACCCTCCTGCATGAGTTGCGCGGCTTCGTCTGCAATCCTGGCGGGATCCTGTATCCACAGACCGCAGCTGTTATAGGCCGGTATCGGCTTGACCGTTCCACCAAGTGCACAAACGAGCGGCAGATCGAGTGCCTTGGCATATGCATCCCAGGCCGCCATGTCGATGCCGGCAATAGCCTGGCCGACGATGCCGTGGCTGTCGAGCAAGGTGAGGCTCTTGCGCAATTTGGCCTCGATTTCAAAAGGCGCGAGCGCATCGCCTTGAATCAACTCCGCCATTGCCTCAATGCTGCTGACGGTCGCCTTCAACATGCGCTGCTGAAAGGCGAACAGATAGCTGTGGCCGGTGATCCCCGCAGACGTCTCCATGTCGATCAGCACCAACGCCGCGGCGGGAATCGCACCCGAGGCAGACACTGGCGGGCGCTTGAGCGGGACCATGACCGGCCGGGCACGAATGGTTTTAATGGTCAGTTTCATTAGGTTCTCCAAGAAAAGTTAACCGCAGAGGACGCTGAGGAAACGCTGAGGAATTCTAAAAGGAGAATCGGAGAATTAAGATTGGCGCACGGTTTTTCAAATGTTCGGATTTGCTTTTCTCTGCGTTTCCTCTGCGTCCTCTGCGCCTCTGCGGTTAAAAGGTTTTCATATCTGTGCTTCGGCAGGACGCCCATTCGCGTACAGCTTCAGCGCCGCATAAACAAACTGGTTGGCCGGTGTCGGGATGCCGAGTTCCCGACCCGACTTCGCCACCATGCCCGACAACCAGGGCAGCTCCAGCCGGTTGCCACGTCGCAAATCGCCGCACATCGAAGCCACCATGCCCGGCGGGTAGCCATCAATGATTTTCATCTGGTCTGGAACGATGTCTGGTTCCAGCCTGGCGCCCCTGGTGCGGCCGATGGCGATAACCTCCTCCATCACCATTTGCAGCAGTGCGCGCGTATCCGGGTCGGAGCGGATCGGGCCGATCGGCATGCGGGTGAGCGCCGTCATTGCCGACATGGTTACCAGGCGCACATACTTTTCCCAGATCGCCTTGTGGATGTCGCCCACCAGTTCGGCCTTGATGCCGCCCTTGATACAGGCGTCATGAAGTGCCTTCGAGCGCGCCGACGGATTCCCGTCCAGCTCGCCGAAGAACAACGCGGCCATGTTGCCGTTGTGCCGGATCACACCGGGCGCTTCGATCAGCGCAGCGATATTCGCCACGCCACCCATGACGTGTTCCCTGCCCAGCACGGGCAAAAGTGTATCCACCGCGACCACGCCATTCTGGAAAGACACTGCCACCGTATTCGGTCCGATCACGGGTTTCGCGGCCTGCGCTGCTTCCTCGGTCGCCCAGAGTTTGACCGCGATCATGACCACATCGGCCGTGCCGATGGATTTGGTGTCGCTGGTGACTTTTACGTTCGGCAAGTGCAGGTCGCCCAGCGCACTCAACACCTTGATGCCGTTCTTTTTCAACGCCTCCAGATGCGCGCCGCGCGCGACAAAAGTCACGTCTTCGCCGCTGGCGGCAAGCCGCGCCCCGAAATAGCCGCCGACGCCGCCACTGCCGATGATCACAATCTTCATTGCCTCAATTCCGTGTCGTCCAGGATGGAGCGACATAGTAGCCGCTCGGCTGGTTTTTTCAAACGCCGCGCATTGCGAGGGTGCGGTGTCCAGACTAAGATGGCGGCAACTGTCACTTGAATAGTGGCCATCGGCATGAACAAACCGGAGATCATTCCCGCAAAACCAGGCTCCCGAACTGCTTCCCGCATGGACGGCATCGCGCCGTTTCACGTCGTGGTGCTGATCAATCGCGCCAAGGAGCTGGAAGCGCAGGGCCACAGCATCGCCAATCTGGTCGTGGGCGAACCAGATGCGCCAACGCCGCCGCTGATCGCCGCAGCCGGCATCCGCGCCATCGAAGCGGGGCGCATCAGCTACACCTCGTCTCTGGGCATCACCGAATTGCGCGAGAACATTGCTGCCTGGTACCGCGCGCGCTACGGCCTGGACGTGCCGCGCTCGCGCGTCATCGTGACGGCCGGTTCCTCCGGGGCCTTGCTGCTGACCATGGGTGTGCTGCTGTCTCCCGGCGATCAAGTTCTGATGGCCGATCCCGGTTATCCCTGCAACCGCCATTTTGTGCGCACCATGGAAGGCGAGGCCGTCAACATTCCGGTCGGTGCGAACACCGCCTATCAACTCACGGCGGCGCTGGTGGAAAAGCACTGGACCGAAAAGACAGCGGCCGTATTGATCGCCTCGCCATCGAATCCCACCGGCACGCTGATCGATCACGATGAATTGCGCCGCATTCATGCTGTTGTCCATGCGCGCGGCGGTGCGCTCATCGTCGATGAAATCTATCACGGCCTGACCTACGGCCAGCGCGATCGCAGCGCGCTCGAAATTGCCGCCGATATGTTCATCATCAACAGTTTCTCCAAGTATTTCGGCATGACCGGATGGCGCCTGGGTTGGATGATCGCGCCCGAGCACTACGTCGGTGCCATAGATAGACTGGCGCAGAACCTGTTTATCTCGCCCTCCGATCTGGCGCAAAAAGCCGCGCTCGCCGCGTTTCATCCTGACACTGTGGCCTTGCTTGAACAGCGCCGCGACACCTATCGCGCGCAGCGCGATTACCTGCTGCCGGAATTGCGCCGCCTCGGTTTCGATGTCCCGGTCACTCCGCAGGGCGCCTTCTACATCTACGCCAATTGCGAGCGCCTGACCGCCGACAGCTACCAATTCTGCTGGGATTTGCTGGAGCAAGCCGGCGTCGCCATCGCTCCGGGCATCGATTTCGGCGATCATCTGGCCCGCCAACATGTGCGCTTTTCGTATCCAAAATCGATCGAGATATTGAAACTGGGCGTGGAACGCATCGGCAAGTACCTGGCACGATAATCGCGCCCCAGTCCGGCCTTCTTCAATTCCTTACACGATTCAGGTGTTGTTATGACTTTCATGCAGGGCATGCAGCAGCAGACCATCCGCGCCAATGGCGTGCGCATCAATCTGTGGAGCGGAGGCAACGGTGCCCCGGTACTGTTGTTGCACGGCTATCCGCAGACAGCGCAGATGTGGCGCAAAGTGGTGCCGGGTCTGCTGGAAAAATTCTCCGTGGTATGCCCGGACTTGCGCGGTTACGGCGATTCGGACAAGCCGCGTGAGGGCTATGACAAAAAATCCATGGCGAAGGACATGCACGAAACCATGCTTGCCCTCGGGCACCAGCGCTACGCGCTGGTGGGCCATGATCGTGGCGCGCGCGTGGCACACCGGCTGGCAACGGACTATCCGGACGCGGTGACAAATCTGAGCGTGCTCGATATCGTGCCCACGCACACCGTGTTTCGCGATGCAGGCAAGGAACTTGCCGCGGCCTATTGGCACTGGTTCTTCTTTCAGGTGCCCGATCTTCCCGAGATCATGCTTGCCAACAGCGCCGAGCCCTTTCTGCGCAGCATGTTTCGGGCGCTGTGCTTTCGTCAGGGCGCCATTGAGGAAGCGATGTTCACCGAGTATCTGCGTGCCTTCACGCTGCCGGGAACCATACGCGCCGGGCTGGAAGACTATCGCGCCGCGGCGACGACCGACATCGCCGACGACGAGCGCGATCTGGGACGCAAACTATCCTGTCCGGTGCTTGCCATTTGGGGAGAACACGGGAAAATGGAGTCCTTGTTCGACGTGCTCGGGACCTGGCGTGACAAGGCGGCGAATGTTCGGGGCCGCCATCTGCCTTGCGGCCACTTCATTCCCGAAGAGGCGCCAAACGAGTTGCTGCGCGAGCTGGTCCCCTTTCTGGCTGAAAAAAACTGAACCGGAGGCAGGCGCCGAGGTCTAGAAACGAGTGGTCTGCCCACTGGACCACTAATCCACCGCACCACCAATCCACCGGACCACTTGAGGAATTCAACAATGGGAAGGCGAGAACATGCGACCGAGGACTCTTTCATGAAGATCAGCTTTCTTTTCCTGTGCTTTTTCCTGTTCTTCTCAGGCCCGCTGGCCGCGTTCGAGCAGGAGGAAACCTT
>JANNTE010000447.1:0-4015 GCA_031403365.1 Betaproteobacteria bacterium
CCGTTCTCGTTGCGCACGTAGCCGAATCCAATGTTCTTTTCGACCGTATATCCCCATCCGCCGCTGGATAGCCAGCCGACACGCTCGCCGTTGCGGTAGATGGTTTCGCGTCCGAGCTCCATAACACCGGGGTCATCTGCGGCGAAGCAGGTGCGCCGCGAGCGCAGGAGCGCACTCAACTGCGAGACTGCTTCCACAATCGGAGCGGGCAGTGCGCGGCGGCATGGATAAAATCCTTGTCGGTTGTCAGCATTGGGAGCGCGTTGCGGATACATAGCTGCGCTAGAAGAGCGTCTATGGTGCCGATCTGAACGCCCGAGCGACGGCATTGGTTGCGCAATTCAGCAGCATCTATGTGATCCTGCCGGTCTGGATTGAGAAATGGCAGCGCATCAAATCGTTCGATGATGTCCTTGCGCGCACGGGGCCCGGAGAATCCTTGCAACAGTTCTTGCAAAATCAAGCCGGTGGTGACGACAGTGTCGCCGACTTCGAGCGCCTGGCGCAACGCCACGACCTCAGGAGTCGAAGAATCCGCATCGCGGCGAAGGGCGAGCGTCCAGACACTGGTATCGACAAACAAAATCACGAGCGGGAGCGCTTAGCCTTGTAGTCGAAGGACTTATCCCATTCAAGTTTGCCCATAAGATCGAGAAACCGCTTTTGCTTACGCCGGGCAATGAACTCCTTCAGCGCGCGGGTTACCGCCGCCTTCTTGGTTCGCTCTCCGCTTACTTCCAAAGCACGTTCGATTAGATCAGGGTCGAGGGAAAGATTGGTAGCCATGTGTTCCTCCTTACACATCAGGCTACACAGCGACGTACTTGGCCGCAATTGCAATTTACTGTGTGAACTGACGCTTGGTTGCGCTGAGGTTCCTTATTCCCCATGAATAGCCAGCTTTAGGATTTGACCCGTTCCCCGCGCGGGTCGTACAACGCTTCGGAATGAAGAAGTTGGCAAGCCACGCGCTCGCTGGCGACCTCCAGTTCGTACTTCCCGGAGTTCAACTTGGCATCGTCCACGCCGTTCTCGTTGCGCACGTAGCCAAATCCAATGTTCTTTCCGACCGTATATCCCCAGCCTCCGCTGGATAGCCAGCCGACACGCTCGCCGTTGCGGTAGATGGTTTCGCGTCCGAGCAGCACGATGTTCGGATCGTCCACGGTGAAACAGGCGAGGCGTTTCTTTAGCGGTTGCGCGCGCTGCGCGACCAGCGCTTCGCGCCCGAGGAAGGGAATGTCTTTCGCCAGTTTCACCGCCCATCCCAGGCCCGCTTCGAGCGGCGTGTGGTCGGGGCCGATGTCGCTGCCCCAGGCGCGGTAGGCTTTTTCCAGGCGCAGCGATTCGATGGCGCGATAGCCGGCGTTGGCGATGCCGTGCCGCTGCCCGGCCGCAATCAATCGGCCATACACCGACGCCGCGCATTCAACCGGGACGTGCAGCTCCCATCCCAGTTCGCCGACGTAGGTGACGCGCAACGCGCGCACGCTGGTGCCGGCAATGTCGATCTCCCGGCAAGCGCCGAAGGCGAAGGACGCGTTTGACACATCATCCCGGGTTACTTCCGCCAGCACGTCGCGCGCGCGCGGGCCCATCAGCGCCAGCACGCAATATGCGGAAGTCACGTCGATCAATGTTGCGTCGGAACAATCCGCTGGCCGATTGCGCTGTATCCAGTCGAAGTCGTGGGTGGCGAAGCCGGTGCCGGTGACGATGTAGAACTCGTCGTGCGAGAGCCGCGCGACGGTGAGGTCGCATTCGATGCCGCCGCGTGAGTTGAGCATTTGGGTGTACGTGAGCTTTCCCGGCGGTTTGGCCACATCGTTGGCGCAGATCCATTGCAGCGCGCGTTCGGAATCTTTGCCGATCAACATGAATTTGGCGAAACTGGTTTGATCGAACAGTGCAACGCGCTCGCGGCAGGCTTGATGCTCTTTGCCCACCTGCGCGAACCAGTTCTGCCGCCCGTAGGTGTAGACATCTTTCGCTTCGGCGCCAGTCGGCGCGAACCAGTTGGGCCGCTCCCAGCCGAGTTTTTCGCCGAAGCAGGCGCCCTGATCCTTGAGCCGGTGGTAGAGCGGAGATACACGCAGTGGCCGGCCGCTGCGATATTCCTCGAACGGCCAGGCCATGGTGTAGTGCTTGCCGTAGGCTTCGATGGTGCGGGTGCGCACCCAGTCATCCGAGCGATGGTGGCGGCCGAATCGGCGGATATCGACCGGCCATAAATCCATCGGCGGCTCGCCTGCGGCGACCCATTCGGCGAGCGCGCGTCCGGCTCCGCCGGCCGACGCGATGCCGAAGGCGTTGAAGCCCGCGCCGACGAAAAATCCCCTGACCTCCGGCGCTTCGCCAAGAATGAAATTGCCGTCCGGTGTGAATGACTCCGGGCCGTTGATGAGTTGCTTGATGCCGGCTTTTTCAAGCGCGGGCACACGTGCCATTGCCTGCGTCATGTGTTGCTCGAAGTGGTCCCAGTTTTCGCCCAGCAACTGGAACTCGAAGCCCTCGGGGATGCCGTCCGCTGCCCAGGGGATCGGGTCAGGCTCGTAGCCGCCCATGACCAGGCCGCCGACATCTTCTTTGAAATAGATCAATCGGTCCGGGTCGCGCAGCGTCGGCAGATTCTTCGGCACGCCGTCGATCGGCTCGGTGATGATGTACTGATGCTGCATCGAGACCAGCGGCACGCTGACGCCGGCCATGCGTCCGATGTGCCGTGCCCATTGCCCGGCGCAGTTGACGATTTTCTCGCTGCGGATTGTGCCGTGTGCCGTATTCACCGCGCTGATGCGGCCATTGTGAAACGCAAAGCCGGTGACCGGACAGTCTTCGATGATTTTCACGCCCTGCATGCGCGCACCTTTGGCGAGCGCCTGGGCAAGATCGGAAGGATTGACCTGACCGTCGGTGGGCAGAAACGCCGCGCCGACGATATCGGAGGCGTCCATGATCGGCCATAAGTTCTTCGCTTCCTGCGCCGACAACACATGCATTTCCAGGCCAAAACTATGTGCAGTCGTAGCCTGGCGTTTGATTTCGGTCAAACGCTCGGAATTGCAGGCCAGCCGCAGACCGCCATTGCGCTTCCAGCCGGTGGCCTGGCCGGTTTCTTTTTCCAGCTTGTCGTACAACTCCACGCTGTACTTGAGGAGTTGCGTCACATTGGCCGAAGTGCGCAACTGCCCGACCAGGCCGGCGGCATGCCAGGTTGAGCCGCTGGTGAGCTTCGCCCGCTCCAGCAACACGATGTCCTTGAAGCCAAGACGCGCGAGGTGATAAGCCGTACTGCAACCAATAATGCCGCCGCCGATGATGACGACCTGCGCGGCGGATGGAAGCGCAATCATGATCTGCCTTCGGTGAATGAGTCGTAAGCGCGTTCGAAGCGTGCCAGATAGTCGGCAGTGTAGGCAACATAGTCAAATTCAATCCGCGAGTGGATTTCAGAAACCATGCTCCAGGTCGCTTCGCGCAGCAGCGAGGCGCATTTCATCGCTGCGAGCCGGCGTTCCAGTGCCGCGTCCACCTGGCCGAAGTATCGGTCCAGAACAACGCGGGTTTGCGCTGCATCGAGTTCGTTGTTGGAGACCAGTCCACCGAGGTCGAACAGCGCGCTGTTGAAGCCGGCGTAATCCCAGTCGATCAGCCACAGCCGTTTGCCGTCGTCGATGAAATTGGCGGCGAGCAGATCGTTGTGCCCGAATACGATCGACACCGGGCCGACTTCGCGTTCGAGTAGTTCCGTATGCTCCAGAAGCTTCGGCAGCAGCGCGACATGGCGGCTCGCGCGGGCGCGCAGCTCGGCAGCGTAGCCACGAATGATGTGAAACACCCAGAACATCAGCACCGGGCCGCCCAGGTGGCGCGGAACTTGTTCGTGGCAGCGTTTGATGAGGTCGATGGCGGCGGGTAGCAGGGCAGGGTCACGCACCAGCGCCGGGGTGAGCGCTCGGCCTTCGATGTAGCGCAGTACCAGCGCTCCGGGTTCGGCGTAAACCACCTCCGGCGA
>JANNTE010000448.1:0-5841 GCA_031403365.1 Betaproteobacteria bacterium
GTGGCCTGGCTCCAGCCAGTGCTGATAAATCTCGATATCCACCGTGTCTTCTTCGCGGCCACGATACCCTGGCCAGATCTCGCTCTGAAGAAAGCGCACGCGATACAGCTGCTGCGCCGGCAATCCCGTTCGCGCGTAGGCCAGTTCTTCCGGATTGGGATATGCGCCGCAGATTCTCTCGACGACACCGCGCTTGCCGCGAATGTAGAAGGGCGTGCGCACATGACCCAGCGGATAAGCCACGCGCACCGCGACCAGGTCTCCGGGCGCGAACTTCGGATCGATCATCCCGGCGAACTTCTCACGTGTCGATTCAGCGATCATCCCGGCGCTCGCCTTCGGTTTGAGCTTGAGCCATCGCGCGGCCCAGCTCATCGATGGAAATGATGCCGCGCTGAATCAGCGTCTGCGTGATGGAGTAGATCCAGCGCTCGTAGTAACTCATCTTGTGGTAGGCGTCCTCGCCCAGGGTCTCGATATTGCGGCGCAGTTCGTCCACGGTCAGATGCCCCTTCTTCGACAGCAGCACCATCATCGCATCCACGCGCTTTTCCCACAGGGCATAGTCGTGCTCGGTCGCCTGCACCGCACCTGCGGGCAGGCCACCGATGTCGTGAACACCGCGATATTTCATCATCTGCGCCGTCCTCTCACCAAGATGCGAAACGCGCGAACAAAAAAGGCTGGCGCCACGGCCAGCCTTTTTGGGCGCAACTCGCTTACTTGCCGAATAATTTTTGCAGTTCGCCGGATTGGTACATCTCGCGCATGATGTCTGCTCCACCGACAAACTCACCGTTCACGTACAACTGCGGAATGGTCGGCCAGCTGGAGTATTCCTTGATGCCTTGACGAACATCCTGGTCGCTCAGCACATCGACGGTTGCCACGTTCTTCGCGCCACAGGCTTCGAGAATTTGCACTGCGGTGGCGCTGAATCCGCACATCGGCGCGTCTGGCGTGCCCTTCATGTAAAGCACCACGGGATTGCTGGTGATCTGCTGTTTGATCTTTTCCTGCGAGTTCATGAGTAGTACCTCTGAAATGGTGGGGGAGCCGGCAATTTGTCGCGCAACTCCGGATTGACAATGCCGATGTTAACGATTCGGTGATTTGCGCGTCAATAGCCTTCCGCCCGCTACGCGCGGCAAACCGGAAATATCGGCGCGGATCAGCAGTTCGCCAAAGCCCGCGTCGAGCAAAAAGTCTCTGCAAACAACGGCCTGATCGTAACCGTGTTCGACCAGCAACCAGCCGCCGTCGCGCAAGTGCCCTGGAGCCCGAGCAATGATGGTGCGAAGGTCGGCAAGGCCATCTTCGCCTGATACCAGCGCCGTTTTCGGCTCGAAGCGCAAATCACCCTGCTGCAGATGCGGATCCGCAGCCGCCACATACGGGGGATTGGAAACGATCAGATCGAATTGACGCCCTGCCAGATCCTGGAACCAGGTGCCTTGCACCAGCTCAATGTCAACGCCCCGTGCGACGGCGTTTTCGCGCGCGACGTTCAGCGCGGGTGCTGAAACGTCCACCGCGGTTACGCGTGCGGCCGGGCGTTCATGCGCGATGGCAATGGCGATGCAGCCACTGCCGGTGCCGAGGTCAAGCACATCGGCGGCAAGGTCCGGCGCCAGCTTCTCGAGTGCGGCCTCCACCAGGGTTTCGCTGTCCGCGCGTGGAATCAATACCGCCGGGGTGACGCGAAATTCGAGCCCGTAAAACTCCCGGCTGCCGAGCAGATAGGCGACCGGCTCGCCGGCCTTTCGGCGCCCGACGAGCGCGCGCAGGGTCTGGGCCGCGCCTGGCGCACAATCATCGTCGCGGTGCGCTGAACACCATGCGCGTGATACACCCATGGTTTTCCCGAACAGGATCTGCGCCTCCCGCCTGGCGTCAACCGGATCGATCATCGCGGCCAGTTCGCGCGCCGCCTCATCGAGCAGTGCTCCGACAGTCAGGTTCACACCTGGGCCGCAAACTGATCTTCGGCCATGGCGTTGAGCAATTCGGTCTGGTGTTCCGCCGCCAGGGCATCGATCAGATCGTCAATCGCACCGCCCATGATCTGGTCGATCTTGTAGAGCGTCAGGTTGATGCGGTGATCGGTGACCCGGCCCTGCGGAAAATTGTAGGTGCGAATGCGCTCGGAGCGGTCGCCGCTGCCGATCAGCGATTTTCGAGTCGCGGCCTGTGTTGCATGCCGTTCGCGCACCTGCTTGTCCTTGATGCGTGCAGCCAGCACCGACAAGGCCTGCGCCTTGTTCTTGTGCTGGGAGCGGTCATCCTGGCATTCGACCACGATGCCGGTTGGCAAATGAGTCACGCGCACCGCCGAGTCCGTCTTGTTGATGTGCTGGCCGCCGGCGCCGGAAGCGCGGAACGTATCGATGCGCAATTCCGCCGGATTAAGTACAACGTCTTCGATCGCATCGGCCTCCGGCATCACGGCGACGGTGCAGGCGCTGGTATGAATGCGCCCCTGGGTTTCGGTTGCAGGCACGCGCTGAACGCGATGCCCCCCGGATTCGAACTTGAGTTTCGAGTAGGCGCCAAAGCCGATGATCTTGGCAATCACCTCCTTGTAGCCACCCACTTCACTCTCGCTGGCGGAGATCACTTCCACTTTCCAGCCGAGCCGTTCGGCGTAACGCATATACATCCGGAACAAGTCGGCGGCAAACAAGGCCGACTCATCCCCGCCGGTGCCGGCCCTGATTTCCAGAAATATGTTGCGCTCGTCAGCGGAATCCTTCGGCAGCAGTTGCCTTTGCAGCTCGGCCTCGAGTTCGAGCAGCCTGCGCCTGCCTTCGCGCACTTCGGCTTCCGCGAGTTCCTGCATCTCCGGATCACTCGTCATTTCCAGGGCAGCGGCAACATCGCCCTCGCTCCTGGTATAGGCACGATAGAGCTCCACCACCGGCGTGATCTCGGCGTGCTCGCGCGTGAGCTTGCGATAATTTTCCAGATTCCGGGTAACGTCTTCGCTGGAGAGCAAGGCGTTGAGTTCCTCCAGTCTGGCCGACAACTGCGCCAGCTTGGAGACGATGGAATGCTTCATTGCCCTGGTTTCATTGCCGTGATTTCAATCTGCCGGCTTGATCTCGTGCAGCCGGGCCAGCGCGGCGATCAGAGTGTCACGGTCTTCGGCCTGTGCGCTGTTGAGCGCATTGGTGGGCGCATGCAGAAATTTGTTGGTCAGCGCATGGGAAAACTGCTCGAGCACCGCTTCCGGGTTGTCGCCCTTCGCCAGCATGCGTGCGGCGCGCTCCAGTTCATGGCGGCGCATGCGTTCGGCCTGATCGCGCAGCGCGCGGATGGTCGGAACGATTTCGCGGTTCTCCAGCCAGTGCATGAAATTAATGACGCTGGTGTTGATAATGGCCTCGGCTTGCGCAACGGCGGCCTGACGATTGTTGAGCCCCTCCTGCACAATTCTGCCCAGGTCATCCACGCTGTAGAGAAACACGTCATCGAGCTCGGCGACTTCAGCCTCCACGTCGCGCGGCACTGCCAGGTCGATCATTAAAATCGGCCGATGGCGGCGCGCCTTGAGCGCGCGTTCGATCATCCCTTTGCCAAAAATGGGTAACGTGCTTGCGGTACAGGTGACCACGATATCGTGCAGCGGCAACTGCGCCGGCAGGTCGTTCAGCGCGATGATCCGGCCGTTGACGCGGCTCGCCAGTTGCTCCGCGCGCTCGATCGAGCGGTTGGCAAAGGTCATGGATTGCGGCTTCCGGGCGGCGAAATGCGCCGAGCACAAGTCGATCATTTCGCCGGCACCGACAAACAGCAGGTTCTGTCCGGAAACGCTCGGGAAAATGCGTTCGGCAACCTTGACCGCCGCGGCCGCGAGCGAGATCGAGCTCGCTCCGATTTCCGTCCGGGTGCGCACCTCCTTGGCCACGAAAAACGTCGACTGAAACAATTTGTGAAGAATCGTGCCGAGCGTGCCGGCGTTTTCGGCGGATCGCACTGCATCCTTCATCTGGCCGAGGATCTGCGGCTCTCCAATCACCATCGAGTCGAGCCCGCTCGCCACGCGAAAAGCATGAGCGACGGCGCGTTCGCGCGGCAGTGTGTAAATAAACGGTTGCAGGGCCGGTGCCTGAAGGTGGTGAAAACGCGCCAGCCAGTCGATTGCGCGATTCGGCTCATGCGTACTGCAATAAACTTCGGTGCGGTTGCAGGTGGAAATGATTGCGGCTTCGCGCACCGACTCGCGTGCCACCAGATCGCGCAATGCCACCTCCAGATTCTCGGCGTGAAAAATCACCTGCTCGCGAACCGCGAGCGGGGCTGTGTGGTGATTCATGCCGAAAGCGAAAAGCTGCATTGAAGCCTGGAATCGACGAAGGCGATATCCCTCGATTGAGGCCTGCGATTATAGGCCAAATGACCTGCTTTCCCTGCGATCCGGGGATACGGAGGAAGCCGGCGTGGCTCTTCCCGGAATGCAAATCCCTAACATTTCGACCCTTTGCAGCCGTAATTGCGAGTAGCCGGGCAAGGGCGCGTCGTGCGCCTGCGGCATTGGAATCGCCATTCCGTAGTCACAGACATGGCTGCCGGGCACGCTGTCGGGCAGCCGCCCCTCCGGTCATAATGGCGCGGATGGGGTGAACCAGTCGATAACCATGGATGCACTCAACACGACCGATATTCGGTCGAAAATCGGCAAGTACACGCTGCTCGGCGAAATCGGCCGCGGCGCAACCAGTCGCGTCCACCGTGGCAAGGATCTGTTTGCCGGTCGCGACGTGGCGATCAAGATTGTGCGTCCCGAACCCGGCGTGGACGAATCGGCTCGCCGGCGCCTGCGCAGGGCGTTCCTGACCGAAGCCTCAATGGTTGGCAAGCTTAATCATCCCCATATCATCGAGCTCTACGATGCCGATCTGTTCGACGATTTCGGATACATCGTCATGGAGCTGATTGAAGGCACCACCTTGATGACGCATTGTGATCAGGCCAGGCTGCTGCCGCTTGAGCAAATTGTCGAGGTCGCATTCAAATGCAGCCGGGCGCTCGATTTTGCCCATCGCCATGGCGTCATCCATCGCGACATCAAGCCCGCCAACATTCTGATCAGAAAGGACGGCGAGGTCAAAATCAGTGATTTCGGCACGGCGATGAACGAAGAAACCGAGCATACACAGCTCGAGGGCGTGGGGACTCCCTTGTACATGTCTCCCGAGCAGGTGAAGAACCAGGAGCTGACGCCGCAAAGCGATGTCTATTCGCTCGGTTCCGCTGTCTATCATCTGCTGACCGGCAGGCCGACTTTCAGCGCCGGCAGCAGGGCAAGCCTGGCCCACCAGATCGTGCATATCGATCCCAGCCCGCCTTCGACCTACCGCACCGAGATTCCCGCCGAACTCGATCGCGTGGTCATGCGCGCACTGAACAAGAATGTGAGCGAGCGCTATTTGAGCGCAGCCGACATGAGCCGTGACTTGTGGAAAAGCCACGGCTCCCTGCTGTTGCCGGCCGAATCCTCATCCGACAGCGAGCAATTCCACGCCATCAAGGACCTGGCGTTCTTTCGGGACTTCAGCGAAGTCGAAATCTGGGAAACCGTGCGTCTGTCCAAGCGCCATGTCGTGCAGCCGAAGGCGATTGTCGCGCGTGAAGGTGAGATTGGCGGGAGCTTCTTTCTGATTACCTCAGGAAAAGCACGCGTGAGCAAACAGGAAAGGCAAGTCGATACGCTGACATCGGGCGACTGCTTTGGCGAGATACTCTACTTCGAGGAGGAAATCGTAAAGCGCAGCACCAGCATTTTCGCGGCCGGCGACATGACATACATCGAGATTGCCTTGAGCGCCCTGCAAAAGGCGA
>JANNTE010000449.1:0-4232 GCA_031403365.1 Betaproteobacteria bacterium
GCTGGCCGCCATGGTCAACGACATCAACGAAAACGAGATGGGCCACATTCTTACTGTGGAAGATCCGATCGAGTTCGTGCATGAAAGCAAGAAATGCCTTATCAACCAGCGTGAGTTCGGCCCGCATACCCTGGCTTTCAACAACGCGCTGCGCAGCGCGTTGCGCGAAGATCCGGACATCATCCTGGTGGGCGAACTGCGCGATCTGGAGACCATTCGCCTGGCGCTTACTGCGGCCGAAACCGGCCACCTGGTGTTCGGCACATTGCACACCAGTTCCGCTGCCAAGACCGTGGACCGGATCATCGACGTATTTCCGGCGGCGGAGAAAGAAATGGTGCGCGCCATGCTTTCCGAATCACTGCGCGCCGTGATCTCGCAAACGCTGTGCAAGACCAAGGATGGTGCGGGCCGCGCCGCCGCGCATGAAATCATGATCGGCACGCCGGCAATCCGAAATCTGATCCGCGAAGCCAAGATCGCGCAGATGTATTCCGCCATCCAGACCGGGCAAGGGCTGGGCATGCAAACGCTGGATCAGAATCTGACTGATCTAATCAAGCGCAACGTCATCACGAAGGATGAAGCCCGGACCAAAGCCGCCAACAAAGACAGTTTCAACTGACCTGCCAGCACGGCGGGCCGCAGCGAATATTTGCCAGGAGTAGCAGATGGAACGAGATCAGGCCGTCAAATTCATACATGAACTATTGAGGGCCATGGTGGCGAAGAAGGCCTCCGACCTGTTCATTACCGCCGGTTTTCCGCCGGCCTTTAAGCTTGACGGCAAGATGACGCCGGTGTCGAACCAGAGCCTGACGCCCCAGCACACTCAGGAGCTGGCCCGAGCGCTGATGAACGACAAACAGGCGCAGGAGTTCGAGGCAAGCCGGGAATGCAATTTCGCCATCAACCCCCCCGGCATCGGGCGCTTTCGCGTCAACGCGTTCGTGCAGCAGGCCCGGGTCGGCATAGTTCTGCGGACCATTACCACGACAATTCCGAAGATGGATGACCTCGGACTGCCGCCGGTTCTGAAAGACGTGGTCATGTCCAAGCGCGGCTTGGTGATCATGGTTGGTGGAACCGGATCCGGCAAATCGACGACTCTCGCCGCGATGATCGGTTATCGCAATGAGAACAGCTTCGGTCACATTATCACAATCGAAGATCCGATCGAGTACGTGCATGAACACAAGAACTGCGTGATTACCCAGCGCGAAGTCGGTGTCGATACGGATTCCTGGGAGGCGGCGCTGAAGAACACACTGCGCCAGGCGCCGGACGTCATACTGATCGGAGAAATTCGCGAGCGCGAAACCATGGAACATGCGATCGCGTTCGCCGAAACCGGTCATTTGTGCATGGGCACGTTGCACGCCAACAGTGCCAATCAGGCGCTGGACCGGATCATCAATTTTTTCCCGGAAGAACGCCGGGCGCAGTTGCTGATGGATTTGTCCCTTAATCTCAAATCCCTGGTATCGCAGCGCCTGATTCCGCTGAAGGACACCAAGGGCCGCGCGGCGGCAATCGAAATCCTGCTGAACTCGCCGCTGATCTCGGACCTGATCTTCAAGGGAGAAGTGCACGAGATCAAGGAGATCATGAAGAAATCGCGGGAACTCGGCATGCAAACATTCGATCAGGCGTTGTTCGATTTGTATGAAGGCGGCAAGATCGGCTATGAAGACGCGATGCGCAACGCGGATTCGATGAACGAGTTGCGTTTGCAGATCAAGTTGCACGGCAAGGAAACCAAGGAACGTGACCTCACCGCCGGGATGGATCACCTGAACATCGTGTAAAGGCAGGCTGCGAATTCATCATTGAGGCATCGAGGACGTCACGCGAAGCGAACAAATCCTCGTACTTTATTCATCCGCCCTGTTTTTCTCGCGCCGCATCGCACCTGATATCAGTTTGAATTCATACAATCGGCATTCGAGCGCCCCGTTGTAAAGCGGAGTGCGTTTGGAAGGCGCCAGCCCGATCAGCTTCGGCAGGCGCAGATCGGCGGTAAAGATATAAGCGCGCCAGCCCGCGAATTTCTGTTTCAGCGCGTCTCCCAGCCGGGGGTAGAAAGCCGCCAGATCATCCTGCTCTCCGAGCCGTACCCCGTAAGGCGGATTGACCAGCAGAATCCCGCCGGCGGCCGGCGCCGGGATTTCGAGCACGTTGGCCTGCTTGAGGCTTACGCTGTCGGCAAATCCCGCTGCCGCTATATTCACACGCGCCAGCTTCAAGGCTTCGCCGTACAAATCGCCGCCGAATATCTGCAGCGAGGGATTCGGCTCCGGTCGCGCCTGTGCTTCGCCCTTGATTCGGTTCCACGCCTGCTCGTCGAAACCGCGCAGCTTTTCGAATGCAAAGCGGCGATTTGCACCTGGCGCCACGCCGTGGGCGATCTGCAGCGCTTCGATCAGAAACGTCGCGCTACCGCACATCGGGTCGAGCAGCGGAAGATCCGGTGTCCAGCCGGAAAGTTTCAGAATTCCGGCAGCCAGATTTTCGCGCAATGGGGCCTCGCCGGCGGCCTGCCGGACCCCGCGCTTGAACAAGGGTTCGCCCGAGGTGTCGAGGTAGAACGTATAGCGCTCCGCTTCCAGAAAGGCATGAATGCGCACATCGGGCTGCGCGGTATCCACATCGGGACGCTTGCCCGATTGCGCACGGAACCGGTCGCAGACCGCATCCTTGATACGCAAGGTAACGAAGTCGAGGCTGTTGAGCGGGCTGCGAATGGCAGACACCTTCACCCGGATTGTCAGAGCGACGTCGAACCAGTGCGGCCAGTCGGTTGCGTTGACGCCACGATAGATGTCCTCCTCGCTGCGATAGCGGCCTGCGCCAATTTGCCAGAGCACCCGGCTCGCGATTCGGCTGTGCAAATTGACGGCGTAGCAGAGCGGAAGCGACCCGGAAAATCCGACGCCGCCTTCGGTTGCCGCGACATTGCCGGCGCCAAGCTGGGCCAGCTCTTGCGCGAGCACCGATTCGAGCCCGCGCGGGCAGGGTGCGAAAAACTGTTCTGTGTTCATAGGCAGCGACCTGACCGAAATGTTTCCGCCGGGGCCATATGACAAAAGCCGGGAAAAGCAGGAAAAACGGATGCGTGCATGTGATCTTCGGACGTTGACGAATGCGGATGAAGCAGTTTCCGATCTATTGCGGATTCACACAGACACTTTTTCTTCAGAGCTTCAGAAAAACCTCGAACTCGATCCGTTTCCACGGATCGCGGTGCCGGGTCAGGCGAACGATGCGTGCTTCAAGCTTGTTGCCCGAATCAAGCTGGCGTGCAATGGCCTCATTCTCGGCGCGCGGCACGTAGCCGAGCATATGGCCATTCCACTCGACGCGAACCGCACGGGCGTCGTGTGCGTTTTCCGGTTCGCGCATCAAACTCAGGGCGTCGCCAACCTTTAACTTGTCCCACACGCGTTTGCCTTCGTGAAACTGAAATCCCGCGACCGGAGAGCTCTGCACCAGAATGCGCGCCGCCGGTTGTGCCGCCAGCAGCGGCGCGCCGGCATACAAGCAGATGGCGAAGACAATGCCCGCGATGCTTCTGGACGGAATCAGAATGGCTGCAGTTCCACGAGCAGAATGATCGCGATCAGAACGACCACCGGGAACTCGTTGAGCCAGCGATAAAACACATGGCCATGTCGATTGCGCTCACGCTTGAAATCGGACATCAGCACGCCGCAGTAGGCATGATAGATCACAAGCGTTGCCACCAGGGCGATCTTGGCATGCAGCCAGCCACCCTGGAAGCCGTAACCCAGCCACAGCCACAAGCCTGAGCCGATGCTCAGGATGCCACCTGGTGTCATGATGCCGAAAAACAGTTTGCGCTCCATGACCTTGAAGCGCTCGCGGCTCGCGGTGTCTTCGCTAAGGGCGTGGTAGACAAATAACCGCGGCAGGTAAAACAAACCCGCAAACCAGGTGACCATGAAAATGATGTGAAACGATTTTATCCAGAGCATTGCGATTTCCAGAGTGTCAGCGCTGCCGAAAGCTCGATCGCACTGCCGGCATGGTCAGTCCCGGCAGTGTCGTTCGACCAGGCTTTGCAGCGTAATCAGGGAGCCATGGAAAAAGTGCCCGGCGCCCGGGAATACGACCACAGGCAAAGACTGCGTCCGCGCCCAGTCAAGCACCTCGCGCATGGGCACGACGTCATCCTCGTCTCCGTGCACGACCAAAGTGTTGTCGGCAACTTT
>JANNTE010000450.1:0-5062 GCA_031403365.1 Betaproteobacteria bacterium
GCATGGATGAGCATGCCGTGGTCGTCGTGCGCGATCAGTTGCTCGACGATGACCAGCACCTGGCCTTTGCCAGGGCGATCGGCCCGCTGGAACCGGCGCCCGCGGTGGTGGATGCGCATCTGCATCGGCTCAAGCACCGCGAAATGGTGGACATCTCCAACCTCAATCTGGATGGTTCGGTGCTCGCAGTCGATGACCGGCGGCGGATGTTCAATCTCGGTAACTTGCTATGGCACTCCGACAGCAGCTTCAAGACAACGCCGGCCAAATACTCGATGCTGCACGCGCGGGTGATTCCGCCGGCCGGAGGCGAGACGGAGTTCGCCGACATGCGCGCTGCCTATGACGCGCTGCCTGATGCGGAAAAATCCCGCATTGAAACGCTGGTCTGCGACCATTCGCTGATTTATTCACGCGCTTTGTTGGGCTTCGACGACTGGACACCGGAGGAGGCTAAGGAGTTTGCACCCATGCCGCAACGGCTGGTGCGCAGGCACGCGGGATCGGGACGGGGCAGCATTTATCTTTCCGCGCACATCGGCACGATTCACGGCTGGCCGCGTCCGGAGGCAATGGTGGTGATCCGCGAGCTCATGGAGCAGGCCACGCAACCGCGTTTTGTCTATCGCCATGAATGGCGCACTCACGATCTGGTGATCTGGGACAACCGCTGCACCATGCACCGCGCCCGGCCCTTCGATGATCCCAGGTACAAGCGCGACCTGCGCCGCATGACGCTCGAAGACAGCGCGCCGACCCTGAAGCAGCCTTTGTAACGGCGGGCATCCTCCGGCGGGGTCGGAGGGTTGGTTCCAATTCAATCCGAAGGCGATTTACCGCAGGCAGCGGGTACCCGCGAGTTGTTCCAGGGGTACTACGCGGTATTACCGGGTCCGCTACGCAAGCCCGGGTTGGTCGTTTCCAGCGCGAAGTCGCTGATGTGGGCTGTGCTTGTGGATTCTTCCCGCGTAAGCGGCGCGAATCGCGGCCCGGTTCCGAGATCCGCGACATGGTGAGCGGCTTTCGCCTGGGGTTGTCCCATGTTGAGGTCCCAGAAAACGAAGCGGCGTTTTTGACCGTTCCAGCGGCCGACGGTCGTGAGATCATCCAGCGCTCCGCTGTAATAATCTCCGTGAATCAGCGAGTTCAGCGGCAGAACTCTGCGCTCGACCAGCGCTTTTTGCGCCGCAGTCAGCTTGGGCTTTGCCTGGGCGAGCGGCCGATTGCGGATCAAGGTTGAAGGTGTGCTCATCGTTGGTTCTCCTCTTGCATCAAAAACAACTTCAAGTTTCCTGATTGCCTCTTGTGTGTATCGGGCTCCGTGTTATTGAACGCCTGTTTTACCTTTTGTCATAGTGAAAACCGCCGAGTGGCGGCTTTGGGATGACAAGCGGTTTTCGAGAATGCACGGTGCGAAGTTTGTCGTGAAATTGCACCATTTTCAGTGGCGGAAATCGTCGCCTTAAAGCGACATTTGCATCGGGATGGTCTGGACGGACATGCAAAACAAGCCGTCAGTCTTCATCGCTGCAAGCGGCAGTAAGAAGCAATTTTTATTTGCCACCAATCTGGCCGATCGGGCGATAATTTCCCCCCATGTGTGGTCGATACGTGAGTCCGGAACAGGCTGAGATCGAGCGCCTTTGGCACATCGGTCGGCACAACCTCGATCCTTTTGGGCGGCGTTTCAACGTTTCTCCCGCCTCTCCGGTTCCCGTGCTCCTGTTGAACCGCGCCACCGGGGAACTCGAGCTCGTGATAGCACGCTGGGGTTTGATCCCGGTGTGGTGGAAGGAGCCGAAGCCCCCGCGCATGACCCACAATGCGCGCTCTGAAGAAGCCGCAATCAAGCCGATGTGGAAGGCCGCTCTGGGCAAATCACGCTGCCTGATTCCAGCGCTCGGCTGGTACGAGTGGAAGCAGGTGGAACGCACGGATCCCGCGACCGGGGAAATCATCAATGTGAAGCAGCCTTATTTTTTGCATATTCCGCAGACTGTGCCGTTCGCGTTTGCCGGATTAATCGCACTGTGGAGGCCGGCGAGTGATGCGCAATGGGAAGCCAGCTGCGCGATACTGACCCGCGATGCCGTCGGTCCGGCGGCAGACGTTCATGACCGCATGCCGGTGCTGCTATCGAAAGGTCAGGAGCACGATTGGCTGGATACACGCATCACCGATCCGGCACGGGCGATGGCCTCGGCACTGGGAACGGGCCTGAGCGCGCTTGAATATCACCCGGTCAGCAGCCGGGTGAATAATTCGCGCAATGACGACGCAGGCTTGGTGGAAGAGGTCGGTGATTAGCGGAACAGGCACGCCGATCAAATCTGTCAGAACGCGCAAAGCAACGGTCTTGCCGGCGCTACGCATTGTGTTTCGGGAATCGCTGTAGGATTACTTCTGGGCAAGCGGAATAAATTTTTATATAGGGGATGGTCATGGGCGACTGGAGAAAAGTTCGCGTCGTGTCAAGCGGCGAAATGCTAAATCGTGTGGCTCGCTTCAAGGACTTGCAGGGTTCCGACGGCGGACTGCCCGACAGCGACGTGCCGGAATGCCGGCGAACGCTGTACAACGTGATCGGATTTCAGCCGCCGCAGGTAAGGCAAAACGACGCCACCTCTTCGCCGGTTGGCGATAAGGCCTCGGAAATGGCCGCGATCAAGATTTCGGAAGGATTCAACCTGGGCTATTGCCGCGCGCTGCCGGGCAAGGGACCGTTGATGCACAATCACGATACCAACGAAACCTTCATTGCCATGACCGGTCGCTGGCGCTGCGAATGGAACGAGGGGCCGGAGATGGAATACGTCGATCTCGATCCCCTGGACGTCATTTCCTTTCCGGTCGGGGTGGCGCGGCGTTTCATGAACGTTACTTACGACGAACCGAACCTGGAGCACATTCTGATGTTCGTCATCGGCGGCAATGAACCGCAGGCGGAATTCACGCCGGAGGCGATGAAGCGCTGCGAGGCCTGGGAAGCGGAAAAGAATTCTGTGCGCGTGCAAAGACGTTCCGGCTGACGTGAACGCGGCTTGCGTTGAATGAATGTCTGCTGGCTTAGTCAGGCCGTGATTCTTCGAATCCGATCGTGAGTGGCGTGACCGATTCAATCTCGGGCACCACAAACGACACGATCACACGTCGTTCCGGCCGCAGATGGCGTGACTCGCTCCAGACTTCGTTTGAGCCATGCATGACTCTTAGCCGGCCGCGCACCGCCCGATGGACCCGGATGTTCAGCGGCAGGGCGGGCGCAATCGGCGCCGGAAAGGCAAATTTCTGCGGGCAAACATATCGAACCGGTGCCAGGGGATCCAGGGTCACGAAATGCGTTGCCGCCGGAAGGCGCCCGCTCAGGCTCGCCGCGATCGCGCGCGCCACATTGCGCCCTTCCTGCCAGACGGTCCAGCTTGCCTCGACCGGACGCAGCAAATTGCCGGCGGCAAAAAAGGCCGGATCGGAGCAGCGCCCGAATTGATCCACGATCGGCCCGCCCGTGGCCGGATCGATGGACAGATGACCCGCCCTGAGGATGGCGGCTTCCGGAACGAATTGCCCGCTGAAAATTATGCCATCGCAATCGATGCGCTCGCGCGAGCCGTTGCGCTCAATCTCGACACCACTGACTTGTCTTTCGCCGTGGATGGCGATCAGTTTCGCACCGGTCAGAATGCGAGTTCCGAACATGCCACGGGCGATCCACGCTGCGGCACGCGGCGCCGTGATGCACGCGGCTTCCTCCAGCATGGCGGGAGCCCGGATCCCCGCGTGGCGCAGAGTGAGCAGGCTTGAGAATGAAACCAGTTCCGAGCCGACGATGACAGCGCGGGTGCAGGGCTTCAAGCCGGCCAGATAGACCATCTGTTGCAGCGCGCCGGTGGTGAACACCCCCCAGGGGCGTGTGCCGGAGACCAGTCGCGGCGCACGCGGTGTTTCGCGCGTGCCGAGCGCCAGCAACACGCAGCGGCCTTCAAAGATGCGCATGCCTTCCGATGTCAGTGCGCGTACGCGGGCGTTTGCTTCCAGACCGAGCGCCGTGGTGCCGGTGCGTATGTCGATTGCCCCGGTCGCAGCCAGCAGACGGCGCGCGTAGGCGGGACCGCTGAGCAGGCGGTGGAATTCCTGCCAGCCAAAGCCGATATGTCCGCAATGGCGCGGTACGCCGCCGGCATGTTGTTCGCGTTCGAGAACGACGACGTCGCGCATGCCGAGGCGCTTGAGTTCGCCGGCTGCGGCAAGACCGGCGGGTCCGCCGCCAACGATGACGACATCGTGGCGTTCGACGGCTGGGCTGGATGTGTTCATGCGCGAATTGTTCCGGGCTGCAGATCGGCAAGCCGGTTTGCGGCGAGTTCCATTACACGTGCGCTGCAGTAAAAGCCCTGGCAGCGGCCCATCATGCAGCGCGTGCGCCGCTTCAATCCGCCGAGGTCCGTGGCTGGCAGCGGGCCGGCGAAAGCGTTGTCGATTTCCGAGCGTGTCACCAGTTCGCAGTGGCAGACAATTTCGCCGGCATGGTGTTCCTGGTAGCGGCGCGTGTTCTGCTCGCATAGATTGGGCACCGGAGTCCACACCGGCCCCAGGCACGCCTCGATCTCGCCAAAGTGTTGCGCATACAAGCTGGCGACATGCGCGCCGATGCCAAGAGAACCGGTGAGTCCGGTCGATCGAATTCCCGCCACCGTGATCCAGCCGCGCTCCGGCAGAGCCTTGATCTGATAATCCTTGAATTGCGTCGCCGGCCGCAGTCCGGCATAAGTCGCGGTTACCGAATGCTGCGCGAGCGCCGGAACCAGCGCATGGGCTTTATCCACCAGCCGCTGCATCATTTCACGATCCACACTGGCATATTCGCGTTCCTCGACTTCTTCCGCGGTCGGACCGACGATCAAGTTGCCGAATGCTGTGCGCGAAATCAGCACACCCTTGGTGATGTCGGTTGGCACCGGCAGCACGATGGCCTTTACCAGGCCATAGGCGGACTTGTCGAATACGACGAACTGCCCTTTGCGTGGACGAATGGAAAACGGGCAGCTGCGGGCAATGGCTTCGA
>JANNTE010000451.1:0-21218 GCA_031403365.1 Betaproteobacteria bacterium
GGAAGGTTCGTCACTGGGAAGGCGTGCCAAGGCAGCACATAGAAACTGCCCATCCTGCTGGTCGAGCTCGATCAATCGCTCGTGTTCGACGACCTGGACGGTCTTCACGAACGCATCAAGAACGTCTTTGCAGCTTGTCGGCAGGCGGTGACCGACGAATTGGCTCAACAGCAGGATGCTGGCTCGGAGCCTAACCAAACCAACCGGAACTCGCAGGCCAAGGTCACCGGCCATTCCAACGGCTCGTCCAATGAACACAACGGCCAAAATGGCCACCGGGCCTCGCAAAAGCAACTCGACTATGCTCAGCAACTGGCCGGGCAGATTCGTGGGCTCGGAGTCCGTCGGCTGGAAGCCGTGGCGCAGAAGATGTTCAGCAAGCCGCTGGCCGACCTGACGAGTCTGGATGCTTCCGGGCTGATCGATGTTCTCAAAGAGATCAAGGCCGGCAAGCTCGATCTGGCGGCGGCCATCCAGGGCACCGCGGCATGAGCAGCGAACCGCTGAGCCGCAACCAGTTAGTCCAGCGGGCTGGAGGCGTCTGGGACTACATCAGTCCCAGTCGCCTCGGCACCTGGTTGGCATGCCCTTTGAAATTCAAACGAACATATCTCGAAGGGATTCGGACACCGACTTCACCGGCCGCCTTCTTAGGCAAAGTCGTCCACCGGGGACTAGAACACTACTATCGACATCGACAACTCGGAATCACGCTGGCACACGAGGACGTGGTTAGCCAGTTACTTGAGTATTGGCCCGAAGCGGCGGCCGACGACGGAATGTCGTTCGTGTCCGTTGCCAATGAGCAGGCCCTGCTGACGCAAGCTGCGTCTTTGGTAAAAGCGTACCTGCTCCAAGTGCCCACTATCGAGCCGCGGCCACTCGCAGTTGAAGTGGCGCTGGAAGCGCCGCTCGTCGATCCGATGAATGGCGAAGACCTGGGGATCCCGCTGGTCGGGATCTTGGATCTTGTTCTGCCCACCGACGACGGTCCTCTGATCGTGGACTTCAAGACCACTGCACGCAGCAGCGACCCGCTTGAAATCGTCCATGAGATCCAACTGAGCTGCTATGCATATTTGATCAGGCACAACTCGGCTGTCCATGAAGCTGGACTGGAGATTCGCAGTCTCGTCAAAACCAAAGCACCCAAGGTCGAGTTTCATCGCTACGCTGCCCGCAATGAAAAGCACTTCCGTCGGCTGTTCGCAGTCGTCCGCGCGTACATCGACGACCTGGACTCGGGCAGGTTTCTGTTTCGGCCGGGGCTGGGATGCGCGATGTGCGAGTTTCGGAGGACGTGCGTTACGGCCGCCTGAATCCAAAGTTGATGCGATCGAACAGCTATGGCGGGACCGTCTGGGAGGCGGTCCCGCCTGGCGTTTTATTTATCTATCCGGAGCCGCACCAATCGCGGCCATGGTGGGGTCGCCGGAGGGCGGCCTCACTATGGTTATTTTTACTATTGCAGATCAGTCCGTATAGCGAGCGAGTCGGCGGATTAGCCGCACGGTGGCCGAGTCGGCGGATTGACGACGCTCATTGACGATTCGACGGTCCGTCCTGCGGTAGCGCCTCACGGCCAATAGAAAAAGGGGCACGCCGGCGTCCGGTCTGGCATCAAAACCTAGCCCGCGATCCAAAACCCAACATGCAGAAAAATCCGAAGCCAACCACGCAAACAGACAGAAGCGCCGTTTGATGGAAGTCGAGGTGCCCAATGTATTGCAGGATCTGATTGAAATATCGCATGGATAACCGCCGGCCCGCCCACGAACCGAGTGGAGCAATCGACAACTATGAAGCATAGGTCGCTCGCCAGGGGGCGCCATGCCAATCCATTTATTCGGCAAAACTGTTCGGCAGGCAGCGTGCCCGCCTATGCGATTGGCGGCTATCACCCAGATCGGGTTCTATTAGAACGCCCTTGGCCAGCTCCAGTACTTTGCGTCCGAAATGAATCGACGCGGTTTGGAATGATACCTGTGCAGTTGCTGGCCCAAGGGCGTGCGAGCATTGTGCGCCGCGGCGCCGGGAACGCCTATAGTCGAAATACACTACATTGACGACGAGATCTGCGGAGAATCGAGAGGCGGCGGTTTCTCATGCGCTCGCACCCTCGTGTTGGTGCTCACCGCTTCCGTCGGCGCCAGACAACGAAGCCGATGAGGCCGAGCGCGGCAAATGGGGGCGATGGCCAGCTCTATCGCCATGGCCTAAAGAATCGTCGGTCGACAAGCACCCAGGCGCCGACGATCGCCGCACCACAACTGGCCAACACCAGCGGCACGAAGATGAACGAGAAGAAAAAGTCGATCGCAAACCGAGTCATTGATGATCTCCAAGCGGCCTGCGGATGCTAAAGCTTCATCATTGTAACGGCTGCGCCCAGCGCCCCCGCCGGCCGACGAAAAATAGGCCCCCGGACCCCCAACTAACTTGGCATGATGAGGCGATCATTTTGTTATCTTGAAGATTGCGATTTCGCTGACGCGTGGCTAGTGCCGAAACGTCGAAGGAAAAAACCATGGCAGGTTATTTCAAAGAGGCTGACGACGTCGATCGGGCCAACCTAGTAGCCGAGATCAACCGCCTGCTCGACGCGATCGCATTGCATCGTCGCGAGCACACTGGTGGTCCATATTGTTGGCGTGATCGAAAGCTCTATGCGGCGATTGGCTTTACGCCGCCGGCACCTGCCAGCGCCGGATGGTGCGAGGCGGACTCCAGCAAGCCACGGGCGAAGTGACAGGCCGCCACGACGCGAAGGGGCGGAAGCGTGTCCTCGCTACATTCCGCCTACCGAGTCGAGGATGCGCTGCTTCTCAGTTTCATACGAAAACTCATCATAGGCGCTGAAATCCAGTTCCCGAGCTCTGATTTTTGGGCCTTTGGGAATAGCCTGCTTGTCAACTTTCTTCTTCTGCAATCCCAGTGCCTTTTCCTGTTTTCCGAAGGTCCATTCCTGCATCGCAAAAGTTTCCCCCACGTTTTGGCCAGCCACGACCAATTGTTCCATCTGCGCCTCGGCCAAGGCGCCGCGTCTCACCATTTCCTCCATCGCCAACGCCGCGCGGGCCAATTGCAGATCGAACTCGTAGATATTTTGGCGGTACTGGGGGCCATGCCGGATGTACGCCTTCGATGCTTGCTGGGCGATCGTTGTGTTCTTATTCTGCGAATTGAGCTCGAGCGTCGCAAGTTCGGAGGCCGCGGCAATTCGTTGATTCCTCATGGCTAGCGATTGAGCAGTCAGTTCCGCATAGTTAGTGCGAAGTTGCGCTAATTCGCTGTTCAATAGATTCCACCGAGCCTTCAACTGCTCTGCGGTCGCTTCGGTTTTTGCCGTGGTATCGGAGCGGGCTTTCGTGAGGGCGGTTTGCTTACTTTCGAGGTCCTTAGCGGCCGACTGTTGTGCTTGTTTCAAGTCGCTGGTGGCCTGTTCTCCGCCGGCTCGTATTTCCGCGAATCGATCCGCCATGACATTTACCTGCGCGTCATATGCTTCGCGTCGTTTGCCGGATAAGCGGGCTTGGATTCGGGACTCGACCTGTGAACGAACCGGCGTTTTGATCCGCGATTCACCGGCGCCGTGGAAAAACCCGACGCCAGTGCCGAGGAATTGCGCCGCCTCGATGTTCGCCATTTCTGCTTCGCCTGTGGCCTCTTGCGGCAACGCTTTGGCTAACGTCTCCAACGCCGTAAGGCCCTCCGGGTACTTGCGTAACGTGAGCAACAACCAAACGCGCGCATGATGAGCGGGTAGGTACTTGGGCTGGGACTTGAGCAGGGCATTCACTTCCCGAAGTGCATCTGGATAGCGGCGCTCGTGGATCAACGCTACGACGTAGGCATAACGCACGCGATAATCATCACCCGGCGAGGCCTGGAGTTTGACCAGTTGTTTCTGTACAGCTGTCCGCGACTTCTCTGATGTTGCGGACGATTCAACCAGATCGAAAATTCGATTTACCTGAACACTGAGATCAGACTGATCGGGTTCAGCCAGGAAGATCAATGCCACGGCAACGATGAATTTAGCCATTGTCGCTGAACTTCAGTGCCGCCTTATATGGATTGAGGCCGTCTGATATGGTACTGGCCCCGATACGCATTGCAACAGTAGTGGTCGTTCCTGGCAGGCTCTTGGCGGAGAGACGCTCACCGCTTCCAACGCCGCCAGACAACCAGCCCGATGAGCCCGAGCGCGGCGAGGACGAAGCTCGAGGGCTCGGGAACCGCCACTAAGCCCGCCCGATCCGCCTACCTGGCGATTTCGGACGCTGTGAACGACCCTCTCCGGAAGGGCGAGCGACGCAGAATAGTCGCGATCACCGACGGATTCAACGAGCAGGGAAATGTTGGCGTCTTAAACCAGGTAACGGCCCAAGCGCTCGGGGCTCAATTGACCGCTCATCCTCAAGTCACGCTCGATATTATTGGTTTCGGTAATCAGTTGGTTCCCGGTGCGCGTGCAAACGCACAGGAACTGGCCGATATGAAAGGCCTCGCCGGGGGACACGGCGGCGTTTTTTACCAAGCGGCAAATTCGGATGACCTTCTGAACGGCATTCTTAAGTCGCTAGGGCTAGAGAAACGCAAGCCATGATGCCCAGCCCGACGCTCCTTCGCGAGGCCCACAGTGGCGCGCAAAAAAGGTTGGGTTTCTGGCCCGTCTCAGAAACCATAAAACGGTCGAATTCTGCGCAGCTGGCGAGTCGCGTCCGGAGCGCGAGCAAAGTGTGGTCATCACGCTAGGCCAGCAGTTGAGCAAGTACTTCGCTCACCGAATCTGTCGAAATTCTGCGAAATCCTGCCAGCAACGCGAAGAAGGAGTAGTGCTCGGCACTGCGAAGCTTTGCTTCCGGGGTGATTTTGTCCAACGCGGTCCTATTAGTGATCATCTCCCCTTGTTTAGGCACCCCGAGCTCATGCGATATCTTAAGGGGCTTACCGCTGACGTAGTGTGCAAGTTCGTGAATCAGCGTCGAAATCTGCACCACCTCGGATCGTTTCATGAGGTTATTGCAAACGTAGATTCGATCTGCGGGCACGCCGAGGCCTTTTATTTTGATCTTCGATGACTTAAATGCCCCGCCAGCCGTGGTATACGCCTCGGCTTTCGCTTCCTGGGATTTGAGTGTATTGGGAACGAACAGCACCGAGGCAATCAAGGGGGCGGTCTCAAAGGCACGATTGAGCGCGACATCCATATTGGCGAAGACGCGACTGATGTTATCAAATCCGGGGCGCGGATTTTTATGCTTGTCCAAGCTGAAGACATTGATGAGCATATTTATGCTTCGTCGCGCCGGGGCCTGAAACGGGCCTGTGGGTTGGGTGAGCTTCTCACCAACCTTGACAAAGGGACCTGCCAAAGTCAGCTGGAACCTTGCTGCCGTGATCGCGAGACGCACCTTGACGACCAGTTTGACGATCGCGGCAATCGTCGCAGGATCGGCCGGCTGAAGATCTGAAGTGCCACTCCCTCCCTTGGCCTCCGGCGAGACTTCCTCGTCGCACGTGCCACCAGGCGACCGACTCACAACGGGAACGCCGTCGTCGGAACCTTCACTCGCCGCCATCTCGGCATCGAGAGCCGCCATGGTCTTCTTGCCGACGATGTCGTCGATCTTGCCTTGGAAATTGAGGATCTGCCGTTTCGTCTTGAACGCGCGAACCGCGGCAGCGGTGCCTGGGCCATAAGACGAATCTTGGGCGATGGCGGAGCCGTCTAACTGGATCAACGCCTGTTGGATCTTGGCGACGTGCGGCCCCTTCGCGCCCTGGAAGATGTGGTCTGGGTCAGAAGCGGCGGCGGCCTCCAATTTCGGATCGCCACGGAACAGTTGTGATAGAAGAGCCACAAGAACATCCTCCTTTTGCAGTTCGTCGTTCCCCTTTAAAAGTTGCTTCGCCAGCCCTTCGCTGTCCGTCTATCAGTCCAAGCGTGAACGACGACGAAGTGTTACGTCGGTCGATCAAGAAATTACGAATTACTTGGATTCCGGGTTTTGGGGAGGGAAGGCCGCGGCCGGGTGCGAAACTTGGCATGATTCTTCCTTTCTTGACAGCGCAAAACGTGCCGACAAAATTGCCGAATTGGCGACCCAACGGACACGCTGCTGCCATTACTTCTGTCAATTTAGTCGCGATCGCCCCAATAGCAGCAGCCAAAATGTGTGGCAACGGCGTCCGGCAAGTCAAAGCTGCCCATCCCCCCGCCTAACCTCACCTATGCCAGCAGCCATTCCCGCTCATCTAGGGCTGCGAAAAACTCACTCGCTCGTCGCGTAATTCGAGCCAATGCAATGCCCAGCATCCGCCGCCCTGACACACCAGTCCCCGTGATTGAGGCAATGGAAGGGCGGCAGGATAAGGAACGTCGACTAGATTTAGTTCTGAAATACGTTCCATTGCCGGTGCTCGCAGCAGGGCCAGAACGCCCACGATTGGCAGCCGCGCGTCATTCCGAGAATTGGTATGACTTCTCGGGACTCCAGAGCGGTCCCGTCAAAGGGATGACTTTTTGACAACGGCAGCGCGAGTCATCAAAGGGTCCATTTCTCGGAGTCCGAGAAAGCGGTTGGGTTGATGCAACAAAGGCAGTCACGTCGGTGTCGATTGTCCTTGAAGCTCATTTAATCCTCATCGAATTTAGGCCCTGCCCATTGCGTCCAGAAAACGGGCCACGTAGCTCGACGCAGCGATTCGGCGATGCGATAATCGCGCCGTTCCGATGGGCCGTTCCATTTGAGCTACGATCGACGTGTTCCGAGTGCCGAAATCACCATGCTCATGCAACTATCGTGGAATCTCACGGCGTCGATGCTCGTGTTGCGCAATGAAACCGTCAGCCATTGGATACGCTCTTCAAAAATCCGGTCCCAGCTCGTCTGGCTTATTGTCGTCGCTGCTTGTTGGGCACAGTCGTGCGGGTCCGTTCTGGGGAACGAAACCGCCAGCATCCGCAGTCCGCGTTTGAAAGCATTGAGCGCCGCAGTCGAGGCAGGAGATACGACCAAGGTTGCCGAATTCTGGAGCGAGATCAAGGAGCAGCGGGCGCCACTCGTCGAGGCGATCGAGGGAACGCAAGCGGGTAATGTACCCAACGACGTCTGGCTGACGTTTCTGTGGCAGGGAGACGACAGCACGCGCAACGTCGTGCTCGCTGGCGGGGTGCCGAAGGGACATCCCTATGACAATCGGTTTTCGTTGTTGCTAGGCACCAACGTGTGGTATCTCACGATGCGGATGCGCAACGACCTGCGGGCGACCTATTATCTGTCGGTCAACGATCCTCTTACCCCGCCGGACTTTTCGGATGCAAAGGCGATGAAAGAGCGTGCGTCGCGCTTAAAGCGGGATCCCTTGAATCCGGGGAGTCAGCTTTCGGGATCGTTGGTGGAGCTAGCGCAAGCGCCGCCCCAACCCTGGACGAAGTCGCGTCCAGACGTGCCGGCAGGAACGCTGCACGCCGAGAAGTTTCACAGCTCGTTGTTGGACAACGACCGCCCGGTGACCATTTATCGGCCGCCCTCCTACGATCCAACGGGCGATGCTTATCCGCTACTAATTGTGTTCGACCTCGAAGCGTACACGTTTCTAGTTCCCACTCCCACGATTCTTAACAATCTGATTCAGGAGCGAAAGATCCCGCCGACCGTCGCGCTTTTTGTCGGCAACGCGAAAGACGCCCGCGACAAGGAGCTTCCCTGCAACGAAAAGTTCGCTCGCTTTCTGGCCGAGGAACTGTTGCCCAAAGTGCGCGCCGAGCATCACGTTGCCACGGATCCGCGCCGTGTCGCAGTTGCGGGTTCGAGTCATGGCGGCCTGGCCGCAGCGTTTTTTGCCTTCCAGTATCCCGAACTGGCCGGTAACGTGCTCTCGCAGTCGGGTTCGTATTGGTGGGCTCCGGGAGTCGAGTACGGCCAAGACAATCCGGCCCTTGAAGGAGAATGGCTAATTCGGCAGTATGCAATTGCGCCACGCAAGGAAATCCGCTTCTTTCTCGAAGTCGGGTTGCGCGAAACCGTGCGTATCGAGAACCGTCACTTTCGCGACGTGCTGCGGGCCAGGGGGTACGATGTGGTTGGATACTCGGAGTACAACGGGGGCCACGATTACTTGAACTGGCGCGGCTCCTTGGCCGACGGGTTGATAGCCTTGCTCGGCCCAAACCCTGTCGCGAAGCCATAGTTTCGCGCGAACGCCTTTGGAGACCGCGGTTAGCGGCGCGGTCTTCATTTTCGCGGCACGAAAAAACTGAGATGTAGCTCCGCATGTCGAAGATGAAATCGGTTCCACTGATCGACTGAAAGGCGGCCGATGACGGGGTGCGGAACGCGGCGAGTTTCCACAGCTAGTCGCTTGATTCCCTGCCTTAGTACGTTCATGCCTTCATCGAAGTCCGTGTCATTCGCCGGGACAAGTGCCTGTTCGGCCGGTCGGGGAAGCTTGGCTCCTGGAGGAAATTGCCAGTACAAAATCACATACCGCATCACCAATCGTCCGAGGATGCGGATGTGCAGCGGAGCTTCAAACGCCACCCCGTCGATGCAGCCGTGCATGGCATTGCCGAGATGCTTGACCGCCTGGCCTAGAGTCCAATTGCCGAGAGGCAGGTACCCTGCGAAATTTACATTTTCAGCGTCGGCAAGCACGTCGTCAAAGGAGCGGAAACGCAGCTTTCGCCGACCGCGAACTTGGGCGGATTCTACGGTCATCAAAACTTCGTCCAAGCGAGGTGAAGACGAGAACTACCAACTATAAGCGACCGGCCACCACCAAGAAAAGGGTCTTTTGATGGGACGTCTCACGTGTTGAGTAAGCGTCCGGCGCATCCATACTTGACGAAGGTTCTATCCTGAGGTCGTGTTGACGAGTTAATGGGACTCCAAGACGAGACGGGATCCTATCCCGAGCCGACGGAACCCTTCCGCAGCACTTGCCGGAGATACATCGAGTGAACTGGACAACGGCGGCCGGTCGCTGGTAGGGAGGACGCGGCCGCGCGTTGGCCAGGCAATGCTCGATGGCAAGTAAATGTGGCGTAGATAATCCGTTCAACTATCGTACTGCAATGAGGTCCAAGAGCAGATCGATTTTGGGGGTGGCGGTTGGTGCAACAAGACTCAGCGGCCCCGCGGGTCGGTTGTTCGCCGCCGACGGTGGACAGTCGCCACACCACAGCAAAGCTGATGCGGCTCTTGGAAGACGAGAGCTACCTGTACGCCATTTCACTCGGGCGATTCAGCTCGAACCGGAAAACCCAGCCTGCTATCCGAAATCCTCAGCACGAAAGCGAATCTCACGGCGTTGATGCATCTTTCGGGTCAGTGGACCGACAAGGTCAGAGCATCAGCTGGCAACGTCTCGGCCGAGGGCGAAGCTTACCGGGAGGCCTTCGAGGAGGCCCAGGAGATGGCCTGCGACGCGTTCGAGTACGAGGCGAGGCGTCGAGCAATCGAGGGCGTCAAGCGATTTAAGTTTCACAACGGCAAGCCGATCATCGACCCGGAGACGGGCCAGCCATACTTCGAGTACGAGTACTCTGACACGCTGCTGATCTTCTTGCTCAAGGGGGCCATGCCGGAGAAGTACCGCGAACGCTTCGAGCGCAGCGCTGCCCCCGATTACCACAGCTCCGCTGGCCTAGGGGCGCCGGTGGGGCCCGATTCAACGCCTCGCGGTGCGTACTCGCTTCAGCAATTCCTACCGCGTGAATCCACCCACGCGATCGAGCCGGGTCAATTCGAGCGGCGGCTTGAAGAATGTGGCGAATGACATCCGCAACTTGGCCATGTGTGGAGTCTTGCCGTGGGCCTTGAGGGCTTCGTCGTCTTTGTAGATCTCGAAGAAGACGAGCTCGTCGGGCGTCTTGGCGTTCCGGTGGCAGATGTAGGCCAGCACGCCTGGCTCGTTCTCTTCAACTGCCTTGCACAGGTCTTTGAGCGCCTGCAGGCCCTCGGCCTCTTTCTCCATGTTGAGCTTGAACTTGGCAAGCTGCGTGATCGTCGTGTCCGAATCGCCCTCCGCGGCAGTGGCCAGACGGTTGAAGCCGATCACCGCCAATCCGGCGCCGGCAGCACAGAAACCTCGTCGCGAAACGATAGCTGGAATCGTCATAAGTGGGATGCCTTTCGTTGTTGATTATCGCAAAAAGCGATTTAGATCACGATTGCCGCAAGACAAATACTTCAATCTTCTCTGCCACTGCCGGCGGATCTTCCATCAGCAGAAAATGACCCAGGCCGGCGAGTTCGTGATATTCGGCCCGCGGGCAACGACGCGATAGTTCGCGACCCATTTCGACGTGCGCGATCGGGTCGCAGTCGCCCCACACGATTTGCATCGGCTTCGTCGTGTTCTCCAGCGCGCCCAACCATCGATCGGCGTGCACGTATCGCTCGCGCATGTAGCCTGCAACCGCTGGCAGTCGCAAGTGACCGTCCTGATAGACCAACAGTTCGTTCATCACCTGGGCGTCCTCGGCGGTGATCACCTCAGGCCGCTGCATCAGCCTCTGTAACCCAGGCATGTATACGGTCGAAAACAGCGTCTGACTGACTCGGATGGCCTCTGGCACGGTGGCGTTGGCCGCCAACAGCTCTTGGAACGGAGTAATCTTGGCCAACCATTGCAGCATGCTGCCGTTCAGGAAGGTGGACGACTGCAACTCGAATGTCAGCTGCCCTTCGGCCTGCCGTGCGAGTAACTCACTGTGTACGCTTGTGCCCATATCGTGGCTCACGACGTGGGCGGCGCGAACGTTCAACTTGCACAGCAGTTCCTCAATCACATCCGCCTGCTGGAACAACGAGTAGCTGAATGCCGCCGGCTTGTCCGAAAGGCCGAAGCCAATCAGATCTGGCGCGATTACCCGCATCCGCGCCGCCAGTCGTTCTGCGACCCCCCGCCAGTCATGGCACGACGTGGGAAAGCCGTGGATCAATAGCACGGTGGGCGAATCGCTGCTCGGCCCGCGCATGTGGACAAACATCTGTCGTCCGGCGACATCTATGTGACGACCCGCGGCGAGCCACGCTCTCGTTGCATCGCTGAGTTGGTCGAGTTGCATCGCCTTTGGTGCCTCGGGAAGGTCGGCGTTCGTGGAGCACGGTCACGCGCTTCGTGAGCATGGCACCCATCCATTTCAGTGCCGTTTGACTATTTCAGCTCGATCGTGACCCTTTCGAGCGTGTCGCTGAACTTGAACGGAATCTGGTACTCTTCCGAGACGGGCGTGCCGATGTCCATGCCCACGTTAAACGTCTCGTCGATCGACAGCACGTTCATCACCGTGCGGGCGATCTTGCCCTCGCCGACCTGGCGGTCGTTGATGAACAGTTTTCCGACTCCGCCGGCGCCGCGGGTTTTGTTGGCGGCGGTGAACTCATATCGCAGCGTTGACTTGCCGAGGGGCACCTCCGCGTCCGACGTGATCGTGAATCGCTGCAAGTTCAGCAGGTTGTAGTGCAGCACGGGTTTGCCTTTCTTCAGGTAGAAGGTGAAGCCGCCGAAGCGTCCTCCTTCCGCAACCAGCACGCCTTCGGCCCCCGCCTTCTTAACGTCCACGACCGCTGTGATTGTGCTCGAGCGGTTCTTGGTATTAGGGGCGCACGCCTCGGGGATAATGACGCCAGGATAGAACGTCGCCACGGTTCGACGGGGTGCCACCTCGGGTTGCGGCAAGTCGAGCATGCGGCCCACCGTGCGATCGTCGATGGGCAGCACCTGATACTTGGCCGCCTCGATCCAGAACTGGGCCTGCAGCGCCTTCAGCTTTTCGGGATTGGCCGTAGCCAGATCCGTCGCCTCGCTAAAGTCATCGTCCAGGTTGTACAGTTCCCACGGCTCGGAGTCGATGTCGGGCGGATTGGCGACCATCGACCACGGCAGCCGGCCATGAAATGCCGCGGCCACCCAGCCGTCGTGATAGATGGCCCGGCTACCCAGCATCTCGAAGTACTGAGTCGTGCGTCGTCCCTTGGCCCCGGCATCGTCGAACGTATAGGCCAGGCTCACGCCCTCGATCGGCTTCTGCGGAATTCCGTTTACCGTTGCCGGCGCTTGCACGCCCACGACTTCATAGATCGTCGGCGCGATGTCGATCGCGTGGTGAAACTGGCTGCGCAGGCCGTTCTGCTCTTTGATTCGTTTGGGCCACGAGATCACCATGGGATTGCGCGTGCCGCCAAAGTGCGAGGCGATCTGCTTCGTCCACTGGAACGGCGTGCTGCCCGCATACGCCCAACCGACGGGATAGTTGTTGTACGCCATCGGGCCGCCGAACTGGTCCTTCAGCTTCATGTTCGCGTCGAGCGTGTCGACAACGCCGTTGAATCGCTTGCCCTCGTTGTCGGTGCCGGTCATGCCACCCTCGGGACTGGCACCGTTGTCGCCGACGATGTAGACGATCATCGTGTTGTCGAGGTCGCCCAACTGCTCGATCGCGCCGATCATCCGGCCAATCTCGCTATCGGTGTATGCCAGGAATCCGGCGAAAACTTCCTGCATCTGGGCATAAAGCTGCTTCTCCTCGGCTTTCAGCGAATCCCATGCCGGAATGGTTTTTTGCCGCGGCGTCAGCATGGTGTTGGCGGGCACCACGCCCAGCTTTTTTTGTCGGGCGAAGGTTTCTTCGCGCACCTTGTCCCAGCCCTGGTCGAACTGGCCCTTGAATCGATCAATCCAGGATTGCGGGGCGTGATGCGGCGCATGCGTGGCGCCTGGCGCAAAGTAAACAAACAAGGGCTTGTCGGGTTGAGTCGTTTTTTGCGTGCGGACCCAATCGATGGCTCGATCGGTCATATCGGTCATCAAGTGATAGCTCGGATCGTTCGGCGGCTGAATCCGCTTGGTGTTCTCCACCAGTGCGGGAGACCACTGGTTCGTATCGCCGCCGATAAAGCCATAGAAGTATTGAAAGCCCAGGTTTGTGGGCCAGTGATCAAAGGGACCGGTCGGCCCGGCCTCCCAGGGCGGCGTGTTATGCCATTTGCCAAAGGCCGCGGTGCTGTAGCCGTTGCCCTTGAGAACTTGCGAGATGAGCGCCGCGTTGGCCGGCAGCACGCCGTTGTAGCCGGGATACCCGGTCGCGAACTCGGTGACCATGCCGGTGCCGACCGAATGATGGTTGCGACCCGTCAACAGCGACGCACGCGTGGGCGAGCAGAGCGCCGTGGTATGAAACCGGTTGTAGCGCAGTCCGTTGTTCGCGAGGCGATCGAGCGTGGGCGTTGGAATCGGGCCGCCGAACGTGCTCGGGTGACCAAAGCCCGTGTCGTCGGTCATGATCAGAACGATGTTGGGGGCGCCGGCGGGCGCTTTGACGGGTGCGGGAAACGCGGGCTTGGCATCCTTGGTCGTGCGGCTAAGCACGCCTTGAAATGCGGAATCACCGTGCGGAAGGTTTCCGCCCTGCTCGGCGGCGGAGAGCGATCCGCCGTGTAGCAACACAATGCTCGCCAGACATGATCCCGCCGCTGCGACTGTGAACCGGACGAGCAATTTCGAACGCCTTCGATGGACGTGCATTGCTAAGCTCCCAGAAAGATCGCACCGCATCGCTCGAACAGGCGGCGCGCTATTTGGCCAAAGGATTCTGCTTCATGAACGCCACGATCACGCCCGCCAGCTCCTCGCCGTGCGTTTCCTGAATGAAGTGCGAGGCGCCCTTGATCGTCGTGTGCGGCTGACCTTTGCAGCCGGGAACTTCCTGTTGAAAGCGATTCTCCGCGCCGCCGGTGATCGGATCGCTGTCGCCGAACGCCGTGAGAAGGGGCTTCTGCCATTTGCGCAGCACCTCCCAGGCCTTTTTGTTGGCCGCATTGGCCGGGTCGTCGGGCGAGATGGGCACGAGCTGCGGCATCATCAGCGGCCCTGCCTTGAATTTCTTATCCGGAAACGGCGCGTCATAGGCCGCTTGCAGCGAGGGCGTCTTCGCGCTGCCGGCCACCAACGTGCCGATCGGCATGTCGCCCCGATCGAGCATCTGCTTCGACATGGCCTTCCAGGCCAGAAAAGCCGGCGTGAT
Source organism: Betaproteobacteria bacterium (assembly GCA_031403365.1). Taxonomy (GTDB): domain Bacteria; phylum Pseudomonadota; class Gammaproteobacteria; order Burkholderiales; family JACQAP01; genus JACQAP01. Next base: position 14,039 of record JANNTE010000451.1, read on the forward strand.
CTTTTCGTCGCCCGTTGGCAGACCGGTATTCGAAATCACGATCCGCGAGAAGCGTGGTTCATTCTCGGCCACGACGCGCAACCCAATCAGCCCGCCCCAATCCTGTCCGAAGAAAGTGCAGTCCTTGAGGTCGAGCGCCTCGACCAGCGCAGCCACCTTGTCGACATGAAACTTATAGGTGTGCGTCGCCGCGTCGGCCGGCTTGTCGGAGCGGCCGAAACCCACCAGGTCGGGGACGATCGCGCGGTATCCCGCCGCAGTCAACACCGGAATCATCTTGCGATACAAATAGCACCACGTCGGCTCGCCGTGCAGCAGCAGAATCGGCTCGCCGTCGCGCGGACCCTCGTCCAGATAGTGCATCCGGTAGCCGTCGATCTCCGTGTAGTTCGGTTTGAAGTCGAACTCCGGCAGGTCTGCAAACCGCTCGTCGGGCGTGCGCAGAATGCCGGCCGTAGCCGCCGCCGCGGCGACCGCTCCGGCGGCGCCAACTGCGTTTCCCGCCGCATCGACGGCAACGACGCAGTAGTTGATCTGACCTTGCAGCCCTGCTTCGCGATGATGATGGATCGCGCGATACTCAGGCGACACGGACATCTGCAAGAGCGTCTTCTTGCGCGGGTATTGCACCAGCGCCACCATGTCCCAATCGGCCTGGCCGATCAGGCAATATTCCGCCTTGCCGGAGAAGAGGATCTTCGCGCCGAGCTTTTCCAGAATCGGCTGCACGCCGGCCGCGTACTTGGCATACTCCGCCTGCCCGCCGTCGGGCTTGAACTTGAGCAGGTTGACCATCACGATTGGGCTATCGTCGGGCAATGCGAGGAACGCCTGCATCTGAGTGGGCGTGGGCAGGATGGCATCGATCGCGCCCGAAGATGGTGCGGCTTCGCCTAACGCGTTGGAAGGTGACACCGCCGACGTCACTGCCGCGCCCGCAGCAAAACTGATTGCCGATAGAAACTCGCGCCTATGAGTGTTGTGAATCGGATCGCTCATGGCGTTTTCTCCGCAGATTGTGATCTAGCCAGGAATTCAAATCGTGGGCCGCGCCCCGCAATTGTCACCGTGTCCGCGGGATGATTATAGTGAGTTGCGTGGTCGAAAAGGAGAATTCTTCACAGATTGCCTGGCGGCTGGCGGTCAGCAATTCTTTCACGATTCGCAGCCGCGCATCATTCGCAGAAATGGTTCGATTTCTCGGAGTCCGAAGAATCAGATGGGTTGATTGGACATCGCAAAACCGTGCTGCGACAATGTGCCTTCGAGGATGCGCGCCTACTCCTACGACGACTGCCAACAAGAAAGGATTGCGCAATGGGTGACAAAGGCGGCAAGAAGGACAAGGACAAGAGCAAAAAACAGAAGGCGACCAAACAGGAACAGTCAGCAAAAGGGAAGCAGGATAAAAACCGGCCGAAGTGAGCTGGAGACTTCGTGCCCTCGAGTTTATTGGTCGCTGGGATCCGCCGGCTGCTTTGGCAAACTGGATTCCGAGACTTGTTTGTCGAGAAACTCCTTGATTGTCTGACGGAACTCCGGCCGGAAGATGCAACCGGCGTGATTGGCGCCGGCGACCTGAACGATAGGCAGGTCAGGACGGACCTTGCGTAACGGTTCGACACGTCTTGTAAGCAGGCCATCGTCGGCTCCGATTACGATTATGGTCGGCACCTTGACCGCAACCAAATCTTCGCGAGTAATGCCCAACAGGGGGAACGAAAGGGCACACGCCCGCAACGGCTCCAAGTCGGTCAGCTTTTCTGCGGTTTGGGCGAGCTGTCCGTTAGCTGGCAGCTCCGTCCACCCCATCCCGCCGATAACTGCGCTGCGGACGCGGTCGGGATGCATCGCGAGCAACTTGAGCGTGATCATTCCGCCCATCGAGTATCCGACCAGGTGGGCACTCTCAAGATGCAGATGGTCCATTAGCCGCACGACGTCCTCGGCCATCTTGGGACCGTATTGATCGACGTCTCGCGGCTTGTCGCTCTTGCCGTGCCCGCGATTGTCCAGTGTGATCACGCGATAATTCTTGCCCAGCAGGCCGATCACTGCCGGAAGCCGCCAGTTCAAATCGCCGCTGGCCGTGTAGCCGTGAATCAATACAACCGGCGGTCCCTGACCGTCAATCGTGTAACGAATCTTGAGGCCATCAGAGTTAAAGAAAAGATCTTCGCCCAGAGCCGGAGCTGTCACGCACATCCGAAGTAACAGAATTGCCAGCCCTGCCAGATGAACAACTCGCAGCATGACTCGTACCTTTCGGGTGCCAGATCTTCTAGACTTGCCGGCCTGTCGACGCCTTGGCCAGTGAGAATAATCTATCAGCGCGAAATGCAGTACGCCACGATTCCAGACCAGTTGCGTCGAGTGGTCTTCGTCCGCGCAGTCGGCCAGCACCGAAGTGTTCGGGTGGGATACGAAGAGGGTTCGGGAGTCAAATCAAGAATGGCTCTCAACCGCCGATTCATTTTGACTACCGCAGAAGTGGGTAAAGTGGTGGCGGCATGATTTGGCCCTCCGTCCCTGAAAACAAGTAGCGTCTTATCGAGTCGTCGCGGAGCGATGACCGATAAGACGCTACTTGTTTAATGGGATTCAGACAAGTCGTTCGGCCTTTCAGAGCGCCGAATTGTCATGTTAGAAGCTGAAGATTTCGCAGCTCGCCAGGTAGTTGCCACCGAGCAAGTTGCTGCCACCGATCACCAGCACACTGCCATCGGCCAATAGCGCCGCTCGATGGTTGCGGCGTGCGACTGTCATCGGCGCTGTTGGCCGCCACGTTTCCATGCCAGGATCGAAAAGCTCGGCACTTTTGAGTTCCAGTCCGCTCGACGACCAGCCGCCTGCCACGAGCACCTGTCCATCCGACAACAGTGTGATCGAAAGGCCGGCCCGCTTGTCCTTCATGGGCTTAGTTTCTTTCCAACGTCCCGTCTTCGCATCGTATAGTGCCGCACCCGCCACATTTGTCCGCTTCTGCCATGTGACCCCACTGAAGCCTCCTGTCGCGAGGACGCGGCCATCGCGCAACTTAACCAGCCCGAACGCAACGCGCGGTGATGGAAGGTCCCCGGTCGATTGCCAGAGTCCCGTTTTGGGATCGTAAAGCTCGGCGCCAGCTAACAGCACGTCCCCCTTCTTGTAACCGCCGACCGCTAACACACGACCATCATCGAGCAGGATCGCCTGATGAGCGTAACGTGCCGTGCGGAGCGAGCCCGTCATCGTCCATTGGCTGGACTTAGGATCGTAGATCTCGGCCAGCGCATACGCTTTGCCCCCGTCAATATCCCAATCAATACCGCCCGAAACCAGAACACGACCATCTGCCAGCAATGTCGCTTTCGTGTCACGGTCAACGCTGAGGCTTCCAGTGTCGCTCCACTGTCCAGTCGTGGGATCAAAGAGCTCGGAGCCGCGAACGACCACCGTGCCAGTGATTCCCCCTGCGAGCAGCACGCGGCCGTCATGCAATAGCGTTGCCTCATTACCGCCGTTACGCGGCTGCCGTAGTGAACCGGTGTTGCTCCACCTTCCGGTCTCAGGGTCGTAAAGCTCAGCGCTGGCGATCGATTTGCCGGCCAATGGATGGCCAGACACAGCTAAGATTTTCCCGTCCTTCAGCCGCACACCGCCGGCATACTCGCGACGCTCACTCATGTCTGCGGCGGCTCGCCATCGCCCCACAGGTGTCTGCGCGTGCGAGATCGTGCCGACATCTTGACCTCTGGCATCATCGAGCGTCAGACCCGCAAGATGGACAACGGCTGCAGTCATCGCAATGGCCAGCGAGCAGTATCGCACGAACGGATACACCTGTTTTTTCCAACGGCATTGAGTTTTGTAGTCCAAGCGTCCAGTCTAAGCATGGTCCAGACGGCTCACCAGTTGTAGCTGAGGTGCCAGGCATCCCGAACGATCGGTCAAAACCCCAAAACCGTTCCCTTGCCGGGGCTCGCAGCAGGGCCAGAACGCCCACCATTGGCAGCCGCGCGTCATTTGCAGAAAAGGGCTGCCTTTCCGGGACTCCAAACCGGTCCCGTCAAAGGGTTGGGATTCTGGCTCGTCTCGGAAACCGTAAATGGGTGGTTAGACGGGACTGGCGATCAAATCAAACATCCGAGTTCTCCCCCGCGCCGGCCAACGACCAAGCTCACCTGCCGCGGGGGCGCCAGAGAGCTTGAAATCTGGGAAAGCTGTCATGCCCCGCAGTCAGGTGCAGCGTTTTGTTCGGCGTGGTTTACGTTAGCAGCGGGAATGCGACTGCCCCGGCCGGGGACGCCCAGTTCTTGACCAACTCGGCAACGATGGCGTTGGTACTTGTTAGGTGGACGCCGGCCGCTTCCATCCGCCGCCACGACATCTCCTCTGCAATCTGGTTGGTTGACCCACAGGCGTCGCACACCACCTTGACCGTGAATCCTTCCTCGACCGCGCTGATCGCCGGGGAGACCATGCAGACGTCCGTCGTTACTCCGGCCATCACAAAGTTCTTCCGTCCGGTGTTCCGGCACGCCGCGGCGAAAGCCGGGTCATCCCAAGCATTCACCACTCCTTGTCGCTTGATGCGTGCTGCGAACGCATCGGGGAGCGCTTCCTGCAACTCGGGCATGAGCGGCCCCTGCACGTTGATGTTCGTCTCCTGGCTTGATGTCAGGACGACCGGCAAGCCAGTCCCTCTGGCAAATTTCGCCAGGATGACGACGTTTCGCTGGAGGAGAGGCAGTGGAGTCGTGCTCGCCCAGGTGTTGGTGCCAACCTGGTGATCGATCAGGATCACCGCAGTATCGTCGAGGTTGAACAGCTTCATGTCATGCTCCTTTTGATAGGCGAACCGTAAGAGCGTGGATCGATGATGTTCAGAGCCAACGCTGAACCGCCTCAGCTGTGTCATCCGGCCTCGTGTTGAAGCACAGCTTGGCCTGAGGCGCATGCTCATGCACGACATTGAGTAGCTTCTCAAACAAGAAGAAGTTCTTCCCGATTGTCCGCACACCCGCGCCAATGAGAACGCAATCGAACCTTTTCTGCTTCAGGTGGCTCAAGACAACTGCTTCCGCGGTTTCTCCAAAGTCGGTCAGGCAAATATGCGCATCGTATCCAAGGCTGTTCAACTTGGCTGTGTCGGCGTCTATTGCGGCCTGAACCTTGGCTGCGTTCAGACCGGGGAACGCTGAGTAATCGGGTGATGAGAAATCGATGAGCGTCGGCTGCAAACCAATCACCAGAACACTTCTTCCTGCTGCCATGTTGCCTCCGGCAAGTTTTCGTGTAACGGGTAGTGAGTATCAAAGTCGTCCGATTGTCGCGTCTTGGGAGCGTGCGGGGACGCCTAAACGGGTATTCGACCGCCGAAGTGCGGTAAAAAATACCGCATGTTCGCGACCCTGCATAGCGGCGTCAACCCGCGGCCGCCAGGTCTGCGATTCCTCGAACAACTGGCCAACTCGATCAAGACGGGTGGGCCTGGGCAGTCAACTCGTCGGTTACGGTCAGCAAACCGAAAAACGTTGGGATTCCGGCTCGTCTCAGAAACCGAAAAAGGGTGATTTCCTCGGAGTCCGAAAAAACCTTTGAGTTGATGCGACGGCGACGGCCGTTTGCGGTTCGGCTTTGGTGCCGAACATAAGTGGTTTTTCGCAGCACCTTTTCTATTTAAGTGCTTTTCCAACAGTGCATGAATTCCTCGATCGCTGTCTGCTCGGCGTGAGAAACGCTGCCAATTCCCAAGAAGCCTCCTGAAGCTCTGGCGACTTGGTAGCATAGCGATTCTGTTCGTTGTCTGAGCTTTTCGAGGGATTCCGCTGGGATAATTCGCGCGAGTTCACTGATGTACTCTTTCCACGCAACGATAACAGCTCCGTCCGGACGGTGTTCGAGCCAATCACGGAGTAACTGATATGCGGGCGAGCCTGGCGCGACATTCTCAGCTTCCACCGACTTTAGGATTGCGGCTCGCTCATCAGCAGATACCAGATCGTCCGACCACGCTACTGCCACCATCGGTACGAATCGCATGGCAAGCAGCGTTTCGGCCGTCACACCCACACGAATGAGATCGAGCAATACATGCTCGTCAAGAATGCCAGAAACATGTGCCACTTTTTCTCGTTCCTCCATTTCGGCAAGTTGTGAGCGCATGCGTGCGAGCAGCTCGGCGTCTCGCTTTAGGAAGAAGGCCTCTTCCAAAGCGCGCCCTCGCGCTCGAAATAGGTCATGGGGCAGTTCCATATTCGGGCCTCGCAAATAAGTCGTGAATTGAAACCGTGTGAGTCAGCTCGTGCCATCGGCAGCGCCTTCGGCCGTCGCCGAAAGCCGCAACTCAGGAAAGCGACCGAGGCTAAACCTTTCCGCTTTCACAGTGGACCTACGCCGGCTTGACGTTCTCGGCACACGGGCCTTTCGGACCCCGGCCTTCCGTGTACGAGACCTTTTGACCTTCTTGCAAGTCGTCGAAAGTGCATCCTTGGACGCTCTTTGAGTGGAAGAACAGGTCTTTCTCGCCCCCAGCCTTGATGAACCCGAAGCCTTTGTCCGTCAATTTTTTGATCGTCCGTTCAGCCATTTCTGCATTTCCTTTGTTATTTTAGCTACTTGAAACGACGACAACCGACTTTCGATCGTCGTCGCCCCTTACACGAGTGTATGCCGTCGCCCTATTGGCAAGCAAGCGACTTGGTTTGCCGACTCGCGTCCGCTCGTTGCGGCGAGAGCCTTCTTTGCGCTACTACGGCTTTCCATAGCGGCACTGGTTAGCAGATGCAGAACTGCCAATCCAAATCGTCCTGACAATGCTTGATTTGATGGGGCTCGCAGCGAGTCCAGAACACCCACCATCGGCAGCAGCGCGCCATTCCGAGAAAAGGGCTGCCTTTCCGGCACTCTAAACCGGTCCCGTCAAAGGGTTGAGTTTTTGACAACGGCAGCGCGAGTCATCAAAGGGTCGAATTTCCGGAGTCTCACGCACGCATGAGTTAATGACACAAAACCTCCGCCATAGCATTCCCGGCACCGCTGCCACTTGTTTCCCTAACAGACTGTTGAAAATCTCTCCTTGACGATTCGGCGCGGCGGGCGACAATTTCGCCGGCTGGACGCACGCACACCGAGGCCAGGGAGGCACGCATGGGGTTGGGTAAACGGAAACAGGAGCAGCAGGAGGCCTGGGTCGCGA
>JANNTE010000452.1:0-7722 GCA_031403365.1 Betaproteobacteria bacterium
CCACGTCGGGTGCAACCGGCATCAGGAAAACAGGCGTAACGCCAGCGCACTGCCGGCCTCAATGCCGCGCTGCTGCATGGAGGCGTAAATGGCCCGCAACTGCACGCGAATGCGCTCGAACCCGGCATCGTTGAGCAAGGCACGATTATCATCGGCCAGCGTTCCGTCCAGCGAGGAGGCAAAGCTCCGGCTCATTTCCACCATCTTGTCGAAAACCCGCAGTCCGTTCGCGACACGCGGCACATCGAGCAAAAAGGTAATCCCCGTCGTGGTGAGGTAGCGGATGCGCTCGACCTGAAACGGCTCCGCGTCCTGATTGTCGAGCGAGAACTGCAAGCCACCCTTCTCATCGCACAACTGGAAGACTCCGGTCGGGTGCAACTTCAATCCGGCGGATTCGGCAAGCGCTCGGATCTTGCTGCCGTGGAAAACCTGTCCGGTGTCGGCAATGACGCTGATGCCGACCTGAACATCCACGTCGGCACAAAACTCATCCAGGGCAGCGGCCTGATCGAGTGCGGGCCCGAACTCCGGCAACCGCGCATCGGCCTTCAGTTCACCGGCTCGTTCGGTCAGTACTTCGACAAAGGCGTGAAGCTGCTCCTCCGTGACGGGTCCGGTCCGGTTGACAAGTTGTAGCGCAACAGAGACGGAAGAATAACCGGCGCCATCCGGCAGCATCGGCTCCCAGGATCCGGATTCAGCATTGAATCCTCCAAACGTGATCCGCCGATTCAGGCTGCGCAGATCGGCTTCAATCCGGTGCAGCTTTTCCGGCGCGATGAGCGCGTCGGTTCGAATCTCGACCAGATAGTCAATCTCCGGTAGCGGCAGATCGGAAGCAATCCGCTGCCCGGAATTCGACGCCGGAAGGATCGCCGTATCCGCCGCGGCTCCATGCGCAATGACATTGCTCGCGGCCATATCAACCATCTGGCCTGGGTCCGCTGCGGGTTCCATGCGTGGCTCGATGCGCGCAATGTCCGCCATATTGCTGTTCGCGGGCGCAGCCTGGGTGCCCGGTGATTCATGCCGGGCGGGTCGATTGAGAAAGTCATCGCCCTGCTGGCGGCCACCAAATGCGTCCTCGGCGCGCCGGCGGAACTGCCGCTCCTGCCACCAGTTGAACCCCAGTACTGCGGTCACCAGCAGCACTCCGAGCAATGCCAGACCGATTTGCAGATCACTCATCGCCGCGTCCTTTCGCCCTGCCCAAGGTTTCGGCCAACGCTGTTTCCGCCAAGGCTGCGCCGGCGCAGTATCAAGCCGCCGCCTCTTCGCGCATGCGCAGTGCTTCATCGACGTCCACTGCAACCACCCGTGATACGCCTTGCTCCTGCATGGTGACGCCAATAAGCTGATTGGCCATTTCCATGGTGATCTTGTTGTGGGTAATGAACATGAACTGTGTATTCACAGCCATCTTCTTGACCAGGGAGCAGAAACGCTCCGTATTGCTGTCGTCCAATGGCGCATCGACTTCGTCGAGCAGGCAAAACGGCGCCGGATTGAGCTGGAACATCGAGAATACCAGCGACAGGGCGGTCAGCGCCTTTTCTCCACCGGACAGCAGATGAATGGAAGCATTGCGCTTGCCCGGTGGCCGGGCGATCACCTGCACGCCGCTGTCGAGTATCTCTTCACCGGTCAGCAGCAGTTTCGCTTCACCGCCGCCGAACAATGCAGGAAACATTTCCCCAAAATGCTGGTTCACCGTGTTGAACGTCTCCTGGAGGCGCTCGCGCGTCTCGCGGTCGATGCGGCGTATTGCGTTCTCCAGGGTTTCCACCGCTTCGGTCAAGTCCTGGGCCTGGGAGTCCAGGTAGCCCTTGCGCTCGCGCGCCACCGACAGTTCGTCCAGTGCCGCAAGATTAACGGCTCCCAGGGCGGCCATGTCTTCGTTCAGGCGATTGATTTCCCCCTGGAGCTTGCTGGCGCGCAGGCCCTCCTCGAGCAACGGCAGCAACTCCTCTTCGTTCGCTTGTGCCTCGATTAGCTGGGCGCTGAAACTCTCTTCGGCAAGGCGCGCCTCCTGCTCCTTGAGCCGCAATTCATTGACGCGTTCGCGCGCCGGCGCGAGCTTTTGCTCGGAGGCCACGCGTTCTTCGTCGGTGGCGCGCAATGATTGGTTGGCCCCCTCCAGTTCCTCCCGTGCCAGCTTCAATGCCAGTTCACGTTCGCCGCGCAGCGTCAATTGCTGCTGCAACTGCTCCTGAAGCTCGGTTTCATCGCTTCTGGAAACTTCCAGCAGCAAGGCTGCCGATTCGTTTTGCAAGCGGGCAATATTCTGAGAAGTCACCTGAAGTGACGACTTTATATCATTGATTTTATTATTTATGATACTGTTTTTATACAGCGATTCCTGGTGTTTGCGCTCGGCCTCCTGAACTTGAGTTCGTGCGGAATTCGAGGCGGACTCAGTTTGGGCGTACGCCAGTCGCGCGCTATCCACTCCGGCACCCAGATCCGTCATGCCCGAATTCAGGGCCGCCATCTCCCGGGCTGTGGCCTCCAGCTGCGCGGATTCACGGACGGATTCCGCATCGATTTCCGCAAGCTCGCGTACGATTTGCTCGCCACGCGCTTTCAGGCGTTCGGCTAATTGCGACAAGCGCAAGTGGTCCAGTTTCAGTTGATGGCGCGACTCCTGCAGGTCTGTGAGATCACGCCTCAACTGGTCCGATCGCGCCTTGCGTTCCTCGAATTCGATTCTCTTTTCCGAGGTGTCCCGGTTGAGTTCGTCGAGCCGGCGATCGGCTTCGGTACGCTCGGCAAACAAGGCTTCGATCTCGCGCTGACGGGACAGAATTCCGTGAACTTCAGAATCCGCAGCATGAAAACTGACGCTGTTCGCTGTGAATACATGACCCTGGGCGCTGACCAGCATCGCCCCCGCAGGCAATTGCGCGGCGATGTCCATGCCCCGCTCCGGACCTGGCAGCACGTAGACGTGGGCCAGCCAATCCGCCAGAACACCCGCCAGACGCGCGTCGGTGCAGGTGACGTAGTCGGTCAAGCGCTCGAGGCCCGGCGGCGTCGTTTCGTTGGACAGGGCCGTGGTACCCGTGCGATGAAAGGAGACCTTGCCCGGCGGCGGGTTGGAAAACCAGGCCTGCACCTGGGAAAGATCGGTCAATCCGATGCTGTTGAGGCGCTCACGAAGAACCGCCTCCAGTGCATCTTCCCAACCCTCCCGAATGCGGATGCCCTGCCACAAATGCGGGTTGCGGCGCAGGTCATGCTGATCCAGCCAGGGTTCAAGCTCCCGCGAGCGGCTGACTTGAGCTTGCAGCGCCTGCAATGCGTTCAGGCGCGCGTCGATCTGATGCACCCGCTGCTGGGTCTGCTCCGCTGTTTCCTCGGCCGTTCGCATGGTCAGATCAAGCGTGGGCAGGCTCGTCTCGCAATCGTCGAACGCCCCGCGTTGAACAGCAAGTTGCTGGTCCAGTTCGCGAATTTCGGATTCAAGCCTGACCAGCTCACTCAAATTGGGCACTTCCAGGGCGTCGCGCTCTTCTTCCAGCCTGACGCGACGGGAGGCAAGCTGCATCAGCATCTTTTCGACATGCCCTTTGCGTGCTTCGTCCAGACGCAACTGCTGTTCCGCCTGCATGAGGGCTTCCCGCGCTCTGGTCAGTGTCGCCTGTGCCGCCCGATGGTCATCCTCAGCCAGCGGCAAGGCGTCGCGGGCCGTTTGCAACGACAACCCGAACCCGGTCAGCTGCTCGGCCGCCAGTGCCAAAGCGCTTATATTCTGCGCACGCTCCGCCTCCAGATTCTGCAGACGGTCATGCTGTTCCGCCTCCTGCGCCTTCAGGGAATCGAGCTGCTGCTGCGCGCGATTGCGGTTGTCGCGCAAGAACTGTACCTGCTGTTCGAGACGCGCGATCTGCGCGTTGACTTCGTACAAGGCACCCTGGGTCGCGTGCACGTTGTCCGATGCGCTGTAGTGCTGTGCGCGCAAGGCTTCCACGCGCTTTTCCGCGTCGCGCAACCTGGCGGTTTCGGCCTCCAGCTCGGTCCCCAGAAGCTCGATCTCGCGACTGAACTTCGTGCGCTGCGCCTGGGCGTCGCGCTTGCGCAAGGTCCATAACAGTTGCTGGGTTCGTTTCAGGCTGGACTCGAATCCGCGGTACCGCCCGGCTTTTTCGGCCTGGGATTCGAGATGTTCGAGCTGCTTGCCGAGTTCCTGGCGGATATCATCAATGCGCAGCAGATTCTCGCGCGTGTCTTCCAACCTCAGCTCGGTGTCCCGGCGGCGCTCGCGATACTTTGACACCCCGGCGGCCTCTTCGAGGAAGCTGCGCAAATCTTCCGGCTTGGCTTCAATAATGCGTGAAATCATGCCCTGCTCAATGATGGCGTAACCACGCCCGCCCAGACCGGTGCCGAGGAAGATATCGGCCACATCACGGCGGCGCACATGCTGATTGTTGAGAAAATAGGATGATTCGCCTTCGCGCTCAAGCACCCGCTTGACCGAAATCTCCGCGTAAGCCGACCAGGCCCCCGCCGCCTTGCCCAGACTGTTATCGAACACCAGCTCGACGCTGGCCCGGCCGACCGGCTTGCGCTCGCCGGAACCGTTGAATATGACATCCTGCATGTTCTCGCCGCGCAACTGCTTCGCCGACGATTCACCCAGCACCCAGCGAATGGCGTCGATCACGTTTGACTTGCCGCAACCGTTGGGCCCGACCACCCCAACCAGTTGGCCGGGAACCGGAATGTGAGTCGGGTCGACGAAAGACTTGAAGCCCGCGAGTTTGATATGAGTGAGGCGCAATTTCGGTTACTTAAGACAGGCCTATAATTTCGGCGGAAATCCATAAAACAAGCGCCTGGGGTCCCCAGACCAAGGACCAGGCGCATGCTGATACTGGCCGCATTTTAACAATGGAATGGTCTTCAGAGAATGCCAACTAAGCCCTCTTTAGCATTGGAGACGTTTTCCAATCCGAATCCGGACCGGGATTACCTGATTCATATGGAGATTCCGGAATTTACCTGCCTGTGCCCAAAGACCGGGCAACCGGATTTCGCCACGCTGTTTCTCGATTACGTTCCGGACAAGCTATGCGTGGAATTGAAAAGCCTGAAGCTCTACATCTGGTCGTATCGCAACCAGGGCGCATTTCATGAGGCGGTGACCAACTGCATACTCGATGATCTGGCCGGCGCTACCCGGCCGCGCTTCATGCGGCTGACCGCCAGGTTTTATGTGCGCGGGGGCATTTTCACAACGGTCTCGGTCGAGCAAAAAAAGAAAGGCTGGAAGCCGCAGGCGCGGGTAGATCTCGCGCAGTTTGAATCGCAGCCATCCGCGCGCTGAGGTTTCCAGTCGTACGCAGCGGACTATTGGGCGGCTTCCAGCCGCACGCAGCAGACTATCGGGCGGCTCCGAACCAGCGCCCCTTGCAACAGGCAGGAAACGGCCGGCCCATTAGTCTTCTTCGCTGTCATCCGCGCCCTTATAATTCGACCGCCGCTCGTCTATGGGGCTACTCAACGCATCGATAATGAATCCGAACCTCTCGGGACTTCAACCCTACCCGTTCCAGAAACTGGCTGCCCTGCTTGCCGGTGTCACGCCGCACGCCTCGCTGCGTCCGATCAGCCTGTCAATTGGCGAACCGAAGCATGCGACGCCGCAGTTCATCCGCGATGAGCTGATCGCGCAGCTCGGCGGATTGTCCAGTTATCCTGCCACGGCGGGAAGCGAAGCCTTGCGCAAGGCCATTGCCGGCTGGATCGAGCGGCGGTACCGGATCGCCGGAATCGATCCCGCCACGCAGGTATTGCCGGTCAACGGCAGCCGCGAAGCTCTGTTCGCATTCGCGCAGGCGGTCGTCGATGGTTCGCGCGAGCAACCGGTGGTGGTGGCGCCGAATCCGTTTTATCAGATTTACGAGGGAGCAATCATCCTCGCCGGGGCGCAGCCGCAGTTCCTCAACCTGCTGCCCGACAAGGGATTCGCCCTCAACCTGCAACAACTCCCCGAGGACGTCTGGCGCCGCACCCAGTTGATCTACGTCTGCTCTCCCGGAAACCCGACCGGCAATGTCATCACGCTCGAAGAGTGGCTGACCTTGTTCGAACTCTCCGACCGTCACGGGTTCATCATCGCGTCGGACGAGTGCTATTCGGAAATTTACTTCGACGAGAATCGCCCGCCGCTCGGCGCCCTGGAAGCGGCGCGCCGGCTGGGCCGCGACGATTTTCGCCGGCTGGTTGCATTCAGCAGCCTGTCCAAGCGCTCCAACGTGCCCGGCATGCGTTCGGGCTTCGTCGCAGGCGACGCAGAAGTCCTGGCAAAATTCCTGCTGTATCGCACTTATCACGGCTGCGCCATGAATCCGGCGGTCCAGGCTGCCAGCGCCGCAGCCTGGAGCGATGAGCAGCATGTCCTGGAAAACCGGCGGCTCTACCGCGAAAAATTCGAAAAGACCCTGGCCATCCTGTCACCGGTAACCGAGGTCCACATGCCGGACGCGGCTTTCTATCTCTGGTTGCGCACACCGATCGCCGATACGGATTTCGCCAGACAACTGTTCGAGCAATTCAATGTCACGGTGGTGCCCGGCAGTTACCTTGCCCGCGAAGCCCGTGGCACCAATCCGGGACGCAATTTCATCCGCGTCGCGCTGGTGGCGCCGGTCGAGGAATGCCTCGAAGCCGCGCAGCGGTTGAAGGCGTTTTACGCACAGTTCGCAAGAGCGAACAGCAGCAATGACGGATTGGAATTCGAGATCCGTCACCATACAGCGCGGTAGCACCAGCAATTCGGCAAGCCGATCTGGCGCGAACCTCCGGTAGACGACAATGCATCCGGAAACCGAAATGCAAACGAACAAACAAGTGACCGAACGAAATCGAATCCGGGCCGGCGCCACCGCACGCCCGCGCAACCTGATTCGCGTTGCCCTATTCGCGCTGGCCGCGGCATGCTGGCAACCCGCCGGCGCCATCATTTCCGAACGCTACCTGCGCGGCGTGCACACATTCGACTGCGAGGGCGAATGGGACAAGGCGAACCCGGACTCGCAGCCGTTCAAACTGGTGATGAAAGCGAAAGAATCGATGATCCGCATCGAAACCGCCGGCGCTCAGGAAACCGCTTCGCCGTACCAGATCGTCGAAGGCGCAATCCATTTCGCTGCGCGCCTGCCCGCGACTCAGGGCGCAGAATGCGTGCTGCACCTGCCGGCCGGCAGCTTATCGTGCCGGCGCAGCAACAGCGGCAACGCCGGGCAGTTTATCGGGCTGTGCCTGCCTGAATCCTGACAGAGGTTGGGCCTAAGCCACCACCTTTACCAGTTGCCCCGGCTTCTCTTCGCCCCCGCCGTACACACCGTTCAACAGGCGCAGCTGCTGCTCCGCATTGGTCTTCAGCGGCGATTGCTTCGCCAGTTCCGCAAGGCCGCCGCTGGGCAACGGCACGGTCTTCAGTTTCCATTCACGCGCTGCTGTGCGGTCTTCCGCTGTGATGGGGCGGAATGAAGACTCGGCCTGCTTTATCTGGGGATAAGCCCGCTGCAGCGACTGCTGATCCTTCGCGCCGTAAATGAAGGCAAAGTTCTTAGTCGACGGGCCGGTCACAAGCGTCAGCTCGACCGTCTGCGACTGGCCGCTCTGGTCCTGGACCGTACCGGTGAAATGCGTGGCCGGAAGTCCGTTGAGCGTGCGCTTTTCCATCTTGCCCGAGGACGGCTTGACGGCATT
>JANNTE010000453.1:0-2188 GCA_031403365.1 Betaproteobacteria bacterium
GGGCTACCAGACGATTCCATGCGTCAATGTCGCGATCAATACGCTGGCTGCCGGTGCGGATCAGCGCCCTCACCGCCACAACGGCGTGGCGGTTACACTGGCCCTGCAAGGCGAAGGCATTCATTCGATGATCGAGGATCAGCGTATCAACTGGTCCACCGGCGCGGCGCAGATCACGCCAGCCACGCTGCTGCACTCGCATCACAATCGTGGAACGAAGCGCATGCGTTCGCTCGTGATACAGGACGAAGGCCTGCACCACTATACGCGCACACCGGGTTTCAGCTTCGGGTAAAGGTGCTGCGTCAATCAGCACGCGCTGCCTGTTTTCTGAATTTTCCGCGCGCAAGTTTCAAACCGTTGTCGCCCAACGGCGACGCTACTGCGTCTTGATTGCGTCGTATTAATTCCCTAGCATTCGCCTTGTCACTTTGGCGAATCAGGCGACGAAATGAACCGACAGGCACTTTTAACCGAAGCCATTACAGCAATCGCGCGGCGCTCCGGCATCGAACGACCTGTGTTTCAACTGACGTGCGTGTCCCCCAACGCGACCGGCTTCTACCTCATGCAGACCGAGGCCCGCCAGATGTGGGAAAAAATCGCCAGTGCAGTTTCCGGATTCCCGGCCGATCCGCAGACCAGTTGTGTGGCGCTGATGCCCGACATGGTCGACGAAATCATCCGCGCTTCGCAGAGAGTTTACGGAGAAGCGCGCTGAGTTGAGCCGATCTAGCGCTGGGTGTGTGCTGCCGTTCCGAGCAGCGCTTCACGAAACCGGTTCTTCAGGTGCGCGCCGTCTCGCGGCGGCAGAACCAGCGGCAATTTGTCGGCGGCCACTTTTACTTGCGCGAACAGCGGGCCCTGGGCCTGATGAATGTCCTCGCGAAGCGCCGCCGCCTGGTCCAGGGTGGTGATCAAGGATGCACGCGCGAAGCCGCAGGCCTTCGCCATCGCACTCAGATCAACTCCAAACGCGGTATGCGATGGCTGCATGCCGGTTTCGCCATAGTGTTCGTTGTCGAGCACAACAACCGATAAATTGCGCGTGCGTTGCACGCCGACGGTGGCGAGCGATCCCGCTCCCATCAGCATTTCACCATCTCCGGTGAGTACCAGCACGCGACGATCCGGCTGCGCCACGGCCAGCCCGAGCCCGATGGCAGTGGCGCCACCCATGCCGCCCCATAGCGGAAAGTTAAGCGCATGATCGCCAGCATCGGTCGCGTCCCAGGCCGGCGCGCCCAGCCCGGCTACGACGAGCAAGCTGCCACGATCGGCAAGCAGCGCGCGCACCACGTCGCGCCGGTTGGGGTAATGTTTTGCGTCAGCCATCTGGAAGTCCGTGTTTAATTGTCGAAGGTTTTTGCGCCGAGCAAGCGTTGCCCGATCAAAACGGCGCTCGGGCGCAGGGTGTTGCAGGCGATGCGCAGCGCGCCTTCCGCCAGCGGCACGATGTCTTCCTCGCGCTCGGCGCGATAGACCAGCACACCCATTTCTTCGAGCACAGGCTTGGTGGCCTGTCCCATGGGTACCTGCCAGGGATTGAATTCCGCCCAGTCGCCGCGCATGGTCACCAGCATGGTCAGCGGAATCTGGCACACCGAGAGCATTGACAGCATATTGATGCAATTGCCCACGCCGCTTGATTGCATGAGCAGCACGCTCTTGTTGCCACCAAGCCACGCGCCGACCGCGAGCGCGACGCCTTCCTCTTCGGTGGTGAGCCGGATGGCGCGCAGTTCGGCATCGGCCTCGCACAACTTGATGAGCGCCGCATGTCCGGCGTCCGGCACGAAACTGACTTGGCGGATATTCTGCCGCTTGAGCAGCTTGTGCAGTTCCTGACTCCAGTGAACACTCATGTTTCTCCTGACGCGCCGGTTTTTGCCGATAGTGGCGAATTTGGCCACAGGCGGCCTTTGGTGGCAAGGACAGCGCTCCGGCGCCTGGGCCTGCTCAACCCCCTAGAAGCGATATGCGATCCCGGCGTTGACGGATGCGTTGCTGCGCTCGACCGAGATCGGAGAATCGGCGGCATCGCCCAACAGTCGCTGAATGCTTACACCCCAGGGGATCAGCCAGTGTGGCGACAACTCCACCGAGCCGAGCAGCCCGAATTGCAGGTCACGTGCGCCTGCGCCAGCGGCGTACTGCGGCAGTCCGGTCATGGTTGACTGGCGCGGTG
>JANNTE010000454.1:0-3262 GCA_031403365.1 Betaproteobacteria bacterium
TCGGCCCGGGTGCGCTTAACAGCTCCGACACCATCTATCTCAGCGCGGCGGACGCGGAGGGCATGATGGTTTCCTACATTCAATCAAACTACATGGGCTTCGGTTCCGGCGTCGTCGTTCCGGGCACCGGCATCAGCCTGCAGAATCGCGGCGCGTGTTTTACGCTGGAACCGGGCCATCCCAATCAGGTCGGCGGCGGCAAGCGTCCCTTCCATACCATCATTCCGGCATTTCTGACGCGCGACGGAAAACCGGTGATGAGCTTTGGCGTTATGGGCGGCGACATGCAGCCCCAGGGCCATTTGCAAATGACGGTGCGTATGCTCGACTACCGCCAGAATCCGCAGGCCGCCGCAGACGCGCCGCGCTGGAAGGTCAGTAAAACCGGCGACGTGCTGCTCGAGCCGGCGATGGCGCCGGATGTCGTGGAGGGTTTGCGCGCACGCGGCCATCGGGTGCGCGTTTCGAAGAAAGGCGAAGTCGAGATCGGCAGCTACGGCAGCGCACAGCTCATCTATCGCGTAGAGAACGGCTACGTTGCCGGGTCTGAAGGAAGGAGAGACGGGCAGGCGGTCGGTTATTGAACAACGTGATCGCGGTTTTGCGCGCGCGACGGCGCGCAACACGGACAGCCAAGAGAGTGTAGGATTCAAAAAAACCAGTACGATATAGGCTGCTTGAGGCAATCAAGAATCCGGCTTCAGGCGGGCAGACAGCCAAAGGCAAAGGCAAAGGTGGACGGGTCTGACATCCCGGCAATCGGGCATGCTTGCGCGAGGAGGTAATCGTGAGGCGAGGCAGCATCAATCATCCGAACAGGGTAGCGCCCAGCATCAAGGCAAAGAAGGCTGCGCCCGCGGTGCTAAAGAGCACATCCGACCACCCGGACGCGGACACGGATGCGGAAAAGCGATTGCAGTCGCTGCTCAAGGAAATGGAGAAAATCGATCAGGACGGCGAAGACTCCGAAGAGGAATTTCCTGATGCAGACTTTGGCGGCCCCGGTCAGCACTTTTCCGACGACCCGCGCGGTAACGACTGACTGCCCTTTCGCGCGAATGACGTATCGACCCGTGTGGTCGCGATGGCCGCAGACCTCTTCTGCGCTAACCTTGTTAGCCTGAACATCTGACCCATCAACTGCCATGGACCTCAAACTGCAAGATAAATCTGCGTTGATCTCCGGCTCCACCAAGGGGATCGGCTTTGCCGCCGCCGCGCTGCTGGCCGCGGAGGGCGCCAGAGTCATACTCAATGGTCGCACCGAGGCTGCAGTGAAGGAAGCAGCGGACCGCATCCGCAGCGCCACTCCGCAGGCTCGGGTCGATGGCTTCGCCGGCGATCTGTCGGCAGCGGGACCAACCGCTGAGCTGGTCAGACGATTCCCGGCCGTGGATATCCTGGTCAACAATCTCGGCATATTCGAGCGCAAGCTGTTCGAGGAAATCGACGACGCCGAATGGCAACGCTTCTTCGATATCAACGTCATGAGCGGTGTGCGGCTGTCGCGCGCTTACCTGCCGGGTATGAAGCAGCGCAACTGGGGACGCATCGTCTTCATCAGCAGCGAGAGCGGCATCCAGATCCCGGACAACATGATCCACTACGGCATGACCAAGACCGCGCAACTGGCCATCTCGCGCGGCCTGGCGGAAACCTGTGCCGGCACCAATGTCACCGTGAATGCCGTGCTGCCCGGACCGACGCTCTCGGAAGGCAACAAAGCCGGCATCGCCAAACGCTCGGCGGGCAAGCCGTTCCCGGAATTCGAGAAAGAGTTCTTCGACAAAGTCCGCCCCAGCTCGCTGCTGAAACGCTACGCCACGGTGGAAGAAGTCGCCAGCATGGTCGCCTATGTGTGCAGCCCGCTCTCGTCGGCAACCAATGGCGCGGCGCTGCGCGTGGACGGTGGCGTGGTGCGCGCCTGCTTCTGACGCGGCCAATCCGCGGTCCAACTCTAAAGAATCAGGGAACGCCATGAGTGACGAACGGTTGGAGACTCTGCGGGAAATCGGCACGGCATTCGCCCGCACCCGTCCGCCGCAGCCGCAAGAGCGCATGCCGGCACAGCCCACGTTGCTCGATATTTTCAATCTGCGGCTCAACACGCCGAAGTTCGGCCTGCCAATTTCCGCCGCGCCGCACTGTATCCAGTGCGCATCCAATGCGCTCAAGGCCGGCATGGATGAGGAAACCGTGTTGGCCTGCCTGTTGCACGACATCGGGCTCGCCGTGGTCAGGCCCGATCACGGCTGGTGGGGCGCGCAACTGGTCGAGTCTTATGTGTCCGAGAAAGTGTCCTGGGCCATTCGCTATCACCAGGCACTGCGTTTTTTCCCGGACGCCTCGGTCGGCTATGAGTATCCGCAGATGTACATCAAGATGTTCGGCGAGGATTACCGTCCGCCGCAGTACATTGCCGCCGCCCATGAACACGCGCGCAACCACAAATGGTACATGCACGCCCGCAGCATTACCCTGTATGACGACTACAGCTTCGACAAGCAGGCTCCCTGGTCGATTGAACCTTTTGCCGATCTCATCGGCCGCCACTTCCGTCAGCCGAAGGAAGGCCTGGGCAACGACGCCAGCGCGTCCGCGCACATGTGGCGCACGCTGATCGATCCCAGCAAGCCGCTTTGAGCTCAAACGGCGGGCATGTGCGCCGGCTCGCCATGCGCCAGGCCGGAGCAACGCAGCTGTAATTTTCCCCTGATGTGTGGCCCAGGCGCAGGTCGAGAAGGCAGGCTCGGGCAACGAACCAATCTCCGGGGAAGAGAAGCCGTCCCTCCATCCTTAACATCGGCTCGTAGCGCTAAATTAGTTGTTCCCTGCGGGCTCGCCGGATTCGAGGCGTCCCGGGGTTTTCTTCCCCTGTACCAGGCGTCTCGCCCGGAATTTTTCAGGCAAACCGCCAGAGCACGAGGGGCGCACCTCGCTCGTAGTGCCGGGCGATTCAACGCATTTTTCCGACCAGGCCTTTCATGATGCGATCGACCAGCGGAATGTCGTCCATGAGAGCAATCTTGCCGAGGCGCAGTTGCATAGCAAGTTCGGCACGCGAACATTCTTTGACAACTTCTCCAACGCGGTCGACGAAGAGAAATTTACTTCTGTGCGAACTGACGTACGAAAGTTTCGCGGGACGGTTCTGCGCTTGCTCGTCCTGCTGGCGAAATTCCACCCAGGTGCCGACCATGATGTTATTGATGAAGTCGAGTTCTTTTGCTGAAACTGCGGGCTGTGACGCGCTGGTTTTTTT
>JANNTE010000455.1:0-9055 GCA_031403365.1 Betaproteobacteria bacterium
GCAATGCCTTGGACCCCAGACTGCGGCGCAGGATGGCCGGGCGCCCGGCGGCCAGGGCCGGTTTGTAGACGTAAAACTCGTCCGGATTGACCTGTCCCTGCACCACCGTTTCGCCCAGCCCATACGCGGAGGTGATGAACACGACCTTGTCGAATCCGGATTCGGTGTCCAGAGTAAACAGCACGCCCGAGGCACCCTTGTCGCTGCGAACCATGCGCTGCACGCCCGCCGAAAGCGCGACATGCGAATGCGCGAAACCCTGGTGGACGCGATAGGAAATTGCGCGATCGTTGTAGAGGGAAGCGAATACATGCCGGATGGC
The DNA here is from genome assembly GCA_031403365.1 of Betaproteobacteria bacterium. Taxonomy (GTDB): domain Bacteria; phylum Pseudomonadota; class Gammaproteobacteria; order Burkholderiales; family JACQAP01; genus JACQAP01. Next base: position 323 of record JANNTE010000455.1, read on the forward strand.
GAGCAGCACGTTGTCGAGCCCATGAATGTTCAGGAATGTTTCCTGCTGGCCGGCAAAGGAGGCATCAGGCAGATCTTCCGCGGTCGCCGAAGAGCGCACCGCGAAACTCAAATCGCCGGCCTGTCCTGCGGCCAAAGCCTGATATGCGGTGGCAATCCCGGCTTCCAGCGCCGGTGGCAGCGGTGCCTCCAGAATCCACTGACGGATCTGCTTGCCGGCAAGCGCCAGCGCGTCGACATCTTCGATATTGAGCTTGGCCAGCGTCTGCTCGATGCGCCCCGCCAGACCGCCGGCCGCCAGATACTCCCGGTAAGCTTCTGCCGTGGTGGCAAACCCGCCCGGCACCCTCACACCGGCACTGGCGAGCTGACTGATCATTTCGCCCAGAGAAGCATTTTTGCCGCCGACACGCTCGACATCGGTCATGCGCAGCTGCTCGAAGGGGATGACATAGCGCTGTGGGCTCATTCGACAATCCGCAATAATGGACGAAAGATGCTATTTTACCGACTGAAACCCTTCGACGCACCTCGAAGGCTGCCGGCACATGATGAACAGAATGCAGCGCTAAACATGGCACAAGACGTTGAACGCAATCGCACCGCCTTTTTCGTATCCGACCGCACTGGTATTACGGTCGAGGTACTGGGCCATAGCCTCCTGACCCAGTTCGACCGCATTTCGTTTACCGAAATTACGCTGCCTTTCGTCGATTCCCTGGATAAGGTGCAAGACACCGCCCGCCAGATCAACGAAACCGCCGCAAAGGATGGCAACCGACCGCTGGTTTTCAGCACTCTTGTGGACAAGGACCTGAGCCGCATTATCCAGGCGGCCAACGGCTTCTACATCGATTGTTTTCAGGCTTTTATCGGACCGATGGAAATCGAGCTCGGGGTCAAATCCTCTCTGACGGTCGGAAGATCACATAGCGTGGGCAATAATAGCTCCTACTTCAATCGCATTGAAGCCGTCAACTTCGCGCTCTCCCATGACGACGGCCAGTCGATCAAGGAACTGGACGCAGCCGAAGTCATTCTGGTCGGAGTGTCACGCTGCGGCAAAACACCGACCTGCCTTTATATGGCGCTGCAATTCGGCATTCGCGCAGCAAACTACCCGCTCATACCGGAGGATTTCGCCGCGAGAAAGCTGCCATCGGCCCTGAAAGGACATCGCGAGAAAATGTTTGGATTGACCATCCGGGCGGACCGGCTGCAGCGCATCCGTCATGAACGGCGGCCAAGCAGCGCCTATTCGAGCCTGGAAACCTGCGAGTATGAAATTCGCGAGGCCGAAATCCTGATGCGCGCCGAGGGCATTTCCATACAGGATACGACAACGCGATCAATCGAAGAGCTGGCGACAACCATCATGCAGAAAGCCCATCTGCAGCGGCACCTTTACTGATCGTTCACTCCCGCCGCCGAACGATCAATCCACGCACTTCAGACCTAGCGAACGCACGGGTGCAAAACTGCGCCGGTGAATCGGACAGGGGCCGAAACGGCGCAGCGCTTCCAGGTGATCGCGCGTGGGATAGCCCTTATGGCGTGCAAATCCGTAATCCGGATAGCGTTCGTGCATCTCCAGCATAAGGGCGTCGCGAGCTGTCTTGGCGAGAATCGAAGCAGCCGAAATTTCCGCCACCAGCGCGTCGCCATCAACGATTGCCCGGGCGGGAAATCCGAGATCGGGACAATGCAAACCATCGACCAGCACTTCATCGGGTTCGATGGTCAGTTGCTCCACCGCGCGTCGCATGGCAAGCATGCTGGCCTGGAGGATATTCACGCGATCAATTTCCTCGGCAGTTGCGCTCGCGATCGCCCACGCAGCCGCGCGGAAACGGATCTGGACGGCAAGTTCGACCCTGCGTTTCGCGGAAAGCACCTTTGAATCGGCCAGACCCTCTATCAGGTCGTCTGCGCGAAGAATCACGCATGCCGCGAAGACCGGCCCGGCCAGCGGACCGCGACCGGCCTCGTCGACGCCGCAGACCAGAAAATTGCGAGTCATGCCCGCACCGGATTCTGATCCGCTTGCACCGCCCCGGGAAGCGGCGCCGCTCTGGCGGCGGCACCGAGCATCGGCAGAATGGCCTCCACTGCGCGCGCTGCCGTATCCTGTCTCAGTGAGCGGTGGATGGCGAGAAACGTTTCCTCGAGGCGCTTGCGCACCACTTTGTCCTGAACCTGATTGCACACCGCCTGGCACAAGTTTCCGGGATTGGCTTCTTCCTGAAGCAGTTCCGGGACAATGAACTTGCCGGCCAGAATATTCGGCAGCCCAAGGTAGGGAACATGCGCCTTGCGCCGTGTAATCCAGGCGGTAATCCGCGGTACCTTGTAGCTGATCACCATGGGTCGTTTCAATAATGCCGCCTCCAATGTGGCTGTACCCGAAGCCACCAGAACCACATCGGCCGCCGTCATCGCCATTTGCGCATGTCCGAACAATATCGTCATCGGCAGGGCCTCGGCCTGCTGACGGTAGATCGCCTCTTCGAAAATCACCCGTGTTTCCCGGCTCACCAGCGGAACCAGAAAATGAGCATTGGGAATTTGCTCGACAATCAGTTTTGAGGCGGCAATGAACAACTCACCCATTTCGCGCACTTCGCTCTGCCGGCTTCCGGGCAACAAAGCAATCACCGTATTTCGTGCGGGGATGCGCATCTGCTCGCGTGCGCCGTCACGATCTGGCAGTTCCGGAATTTCATCGGCGAGCGGATGTCCGACGTAGGCTACAGGCACACCGGCCCTCTCGTAGATTGCCGGTTCGAACGGAAACAAGGCCAGGACCTTGGATGCCGCGCGCTTGATCTTGTGTATGCGCTCGCCGCGCCAGCCCCAGATTGATGGGCTGACGTAGTGAACAGTGGTAATGCCGCGAGCACGCAGTGCAACTTCCAGATCGAGGTTGAAATCCGGGGCATCGATGCCGATGAATAAATCAGGAGGATCGGCCAGCAGCCGCTGCTTGAGTTCGCGGCGAACGCGCAGCAACCTGGGAAGGCTCCGGATGACTTCCACGTAGCCGCGAATCGCAAACCATTCCATCGGGTACCACGATTGCATGCCGGCGGACTGCATGCGCGGTCCGCCGATGCCGCAAATCTCGAGGTGCGGGATAAATCGTTTCAAGGCATCGAGAAGATGCGCTCCAAGCAGATCGCCGGAGGCTTCGCCGGCTACCAAGGCTATTCGAATCCGCCGGCCCGTCAATTCGCCCATGAAATTCAGCGGATGATGCTGCGCGTCGAAGAATCGAGAAACGTCACAAGAATGGCGAGCTCCGCGCACTCGGCGCTCTGGGCGCGCAACGTGGCCTTGGCTTCTTCAAGCGACAGACCGGATCGATACAAGGTCTTGTAGGCGCGGCGAATCGAATTGATTGCTTCCGCGCTGAACCCGCGCCGGCGCAGTCCTTCCGAATTGATGCCGTGAGGCTCGCACGAGTTGCCAGTCGCCATTACAAATGGCGGCACATCGGCCAGAATCAGCGAAGACGCACCGATCATCGCGTGTGCGCCGATGCGGCAAAATTGGTGTACGCCAGTCATGCCGCCGACCACGGCAAAGTCTCCGACCACCACATGGCCGGCAAACTGGCCGTTGTTTGCGAGTGTCGTGTTGCTGCCGATCTGTACATCGTGCGCCAGGTGAACGTAGGCCATGATCCAGTTACGGCTCCCCACTCTGGTCACTCCGGCATCCTGAACAGTACCGGTGTTGAAGGTGCAGAACTCGCGAATCAGGTTGTCATCGCCGATCTCCAGGCGGGTCGGTTCACCGGCGTACTTCTTGTCCTGCGGGGCTTCGCCAATTACGCTGTGATGGAAAATTCGATTGTTGCGGCCGATGCTTGTATGTCCGGTGACGACGACATGCGACCCGATGGTGGTACCGGAATCGATCTCGACATGTTCGCCGATGACCGCGAACGGCCCAATCTGGACATTTGACGCAAGCCGGGCCTTGGCGTGAATGACAGCGCTCGGGTGGATCACTGGTCCGGACCTCCCGGCTTATCTCCCGGAATCGATTCTGCCGGTGCAGTAGTGGGATTCGCGCGCATGGTGCACAGCAGTTGAGCTTCTGAAACCAGCCGTTCTTCAACGAAAGCCTGCGCCGAGAACTTCCAGATTCCGCGCATCGCGCGCAGAAACCGCACTTTCAGTATCAGGCTATCCCCCGGTACGACCGGCTTCTTGAAGCGCGCTTCGTCAATGCCGACAAAATAATAGACACTTCTGGCGTCGCTCTTCAGGTTGAAGGTCTTGAAGGCCAGAATCGCAGCCGCCTGCGCCATTGCCTCGACGATCAGCACGCCGGGCATGACCGCAAAATGCGGGAAATGTCCAGCGAAGAATGGTTCATTTATGGAAACATTCTTGAGGGCAACTACTTCCTGGCCCGGCTCCACTGAAATTACGCGGTCGATCAAAAGCATCGGGTAGCGATGCGGCAGATGGTCCATGATCTCCTGAATTTCCATCGCGTTCAAAGTCATCCCTTTCCCGTTTTTTTAACTTCGTTTTCAAGCCAACGAATTCGTTCCATCATTGCGTCCAGCTGGCGCACCAGCGCGGCGTTCTTAAGCCATTTCGCATGCGCAAGCATCGGAAACACCGCAGTATAGGTACCGGGCTCTGAAATCGATTTCGCGACCAGTGTGCCACCGGATATGGTGACCTTGTCCGCTATGGTCAGATGACCTGAAATCATCGCGTTTCCGCCCAGCATGCAGTATTTCCCGATCCGGGTGCTCCCGGCGATTCCGGTGCAACCGGCGATCGCGGTGTGCGCTCCGATGTGGCAGTTGTGACCGATCTGTATCTGGTTGTCCAGCTTTACGCCGTCTTCGATCACGGTATCGTCCAGTGCACCGCGGTCAATGGTGGTACTGGCGCCGACCTCCACGTCGTTTCCGATCACAACGCGACCGATTTGCGGAATTTTCAGCCAATGTCCATCGTCCATTGCCATGCCGAATCCGTCGGCGCCGATGACCGCGCCTGAATGCAGGATCACCCGCTGGCCGATCACGCAGTCGTGATAGATCACTACATTGGCATGTAATCGACTGTGCGGGCCGATCCGGACTCCCCGGCCGACCAGGCAATTGGGGCCGATCACCACATATTCGCCAATCTCTGCGTCTTTCTCGACGACTGCACAAGGTCCCACGGTTGCACTTGCGGCTATGCTTGCCCGCCCGTCAACCACCGCGGCAGGATGAATTCCGGACTCGGATGCAACTTCGGGATTGAGAAGTGCGGCAATACGCGCATAGCTGGCGTAAGGATTCTTGCACACGATTCGTGGCAATCGGGTCGCGTCGGCGGCGTCCTCTGGCAGCAGCACCGCAGCGGCGCGCGTAGTGGTCAATAGCTTCTGGTATTTTCTGTTGGTGAGAAACGAGAGGTCTTCCGGCCCTGCGCTTTCCAGCGCAGCCACCTGCCGGACGCTTACCGCCGCATCACCCAGTACGGTGCCGCCGAAAAGCCGGGCCAGCTCTGCCAGACTGAAGCGCTTGCGGTCAGTATCCGTCATGCGAATCTCTTGACTGGCGCCGCCACGTCAATCGGGCGGGCTGGAATGCGCGTACCGCGCAAGACTGTCTACTTGTCAGCCAGCGCCTTGATCACTCTGTCGGTGATATCGATGCGCGGGCTGATATACACAGCTTCCTGAAGTATCAGGTCGAACTTCTCCGTCTCGGCAATCTGCTGAATCACTTTGTTGGCCCGTTCGAGCACGGCGGCAAGTTCCTCGTTCTTGCGCAAATTCAGGTCTTCGCGCAATTCGCGCTGCATGCGCTGCAAGTCGCGATTCATCCGGGCGAGTTCCTGCTCGCTGTCGCGCCGCTTGGATTCGCCCATCGTCACTCCATCTTTTTCAAGACTCGCTTGCAGGTCGCGCGCCTCCTTGGCCAGTTTCTGCAGATCCTGGTCCCGTGCGGCAAATTCCTTCTCGATCTTCTTCTGCGCTTTGACCGCTGGCGCAGCTTCCTTGAAAAGGCGCTCGAGTTTGACAAATCCTACCTTGAGATCCGTAGCGGCAAGCACGCTGGAAGTCGACATCAACACCGCCGTCACAAGCACAACCGAGAATTTATTCACGTCCGGCTCTCTCCTTTTGACTGATTGCTACAAACTAGAATATGGTGCCCAGCGAGAACTGGACACGCTGCAATTCGTCCCCCGGCTTCTCGTTCAATGGCTTGGCAAAACTGAGCTTCAACGGACCGACCGGCGAATACCAGTTGAATGCCAATCCGGTCGAATACCGCAATTCCTGAAAATCGTAGCTTTCGCCGACCGTTCCGGCGTCCACAAACCAACTGAGCCGCACCGATTTGTCTTTCTGCAGACCCGGGAAAGGAAACAAAAGTTCGGCGCTGCCCAAAATGAGCCGGCCGCCACCGAGCGAATCTCCATTTGCATCCTTGGGTCCGACAGAAGCCGTTTCATAGCCTCGCAGCGAACTCACGCCACCCAGATAGAACACTTTAAAAAACGGCAGGGGCTTGTTCTGGTACCCGGTCGCATAGCCAATCTGTCCGCTCGTGTAAAACACCAGTTCCCGTGTCAGCGGATAATACCACTGATGCTGGTAACTGGCCCTGTAGTAGGTAAGATCACCACCCGGCAGACCAATCTCCCCGGTAAGCCGCTGAAACGTGCCACTCGTGGTGTAAATCAAACTGTCGCGCTTGTCTCGCGCCCATCCAACGGTCCCAAGGTAGCTGTCGGCTTTCGAGCCAAACTGGTTGACGAAATCGACGTAGCGCCCCGGAGTATCGTCAAGCAATCCGATCTCGGTGCTCTCGAACGCCAGTCCGTAGTTAACGGTGTCATATTCGGTGATCGGCACACCAAAACGTACTCCTCCGCCCAATGTCGAAGTGTTGTAGCTGCCGACCGAGGAAAGATTCGAGGCGTCCACTTTGCGCTGGTAAACGTCAAACCCCCGGCTCACGCCGTCGTCCGTGAAGTACGGATTGGTGTAGGACAGCGAATAGACCTGGTTGATGCTGCCGGTACTGACCTGAAACGACAAGGCATTCCCGCTGCCGAAAATATTGCTTTGTGACAGCCCGGCGGAAAGAATGACTTTTTCCGCGGAGGAGTATCCGACGCCCGCCGTCAGGTTGCCAGTGGCGCGTTCCGTGATCTTGACCTCGACGTCAACCTGGTCAGTGGCTCCCTGCACTGTCGGCGTATCGATCTGCACGTCCGAGAAGAAACCCAATTTGTCCACTCGCTGCTTCGAGCGATTGATCTTCTCCGCGTTATACCAGCCGCTTTCCAACTGTCGCATTTCCCGCCGCACCACTTCGTCGCGCGTATTGGTATTGCCGGAAATACCGATCCGGCGTACGTAAACCCGGCGCCCCGGATCGATATAGAGAGTAAACGTAACCTCGTTCGTTTCGCGATTGATCTCCGGAACCGGGTTGATGCTCGCGAAAGCGTAACCTTCGTTGCCGAGCCGGTCCTGGATCAATTTCGTCGTTTCCGACAAACGCTCACGGGAAAACACCTCGCCACGATTCAGTCTGATGAGCTTGGCGAGTTCCGCCTCCGGGACGATCAGGTCCCCAGCGAGCTTTATTTCGGCAACCTTGAACTTATTGCCCTCGGTAACGTTTATGGTAATGAAAATATCGCGCTTGTCCGGCGTAATCGAAACCTGGGTGGAGTCGATGGTGAATTCGAGGTAGCCCTGGTTAAGGTAGAAGGAACGCAGATTCTCCAGGTCACCCTGCAACTTTGGCTTGGAGTACTGGTCGTTCTTGCTGTACCAAGTCAGCAATCCCGGGGTCGTCAGCACAAATTCCCCGGCGAGATTGCGGTCCTTGAATACCTTGTTCCCCACGATATTGATCTGGCGGATCTTGGCCACCTTCCCTTCCGAAATTTCGAAGTTGAGTGCCACGCGATTGCGCTCCAGAGGCGTCACCGTGGTCGTGACTTGCACCGCGTATTTGCCGCGGCTGATGTACTGGTTCTTCAGTTCGCGCTCGGCGCGCTCGAGCACCGCGCGATCGAAAATTCTTGACTCGGCCAAGCCGACCTGCTTCAGGCCTTCCTTGAGTTGTTTGGCGTCGAATTCCTTCGACCCGGTAATTTCGACTTGCGCGATCGCCGGCCGCTCTTCGATCAGAACCACGAGAACGTCGCCCTCGGCTTCCAGTCGCACATTCTTGAAAAACCCCGTCGCGTACAGCGCTTTAACCGCTGCCGTGGCACGCTCCGCATTCAGCGTATCGCCGATGCGAATGGGCAGATACGAAAACACGGTCCCGGCCTCGGTACGCTGGATGCCCTCAACCCGGATATCCTTGACCTGAAACGGCTCGAAGGCAAGACAGGGGAGGCTGATAAGACTCGACAAGGTCAGAAACAGGAGTTGCTTAATCATTCGCTCTATCCGCCACCGACAAGGCGGTTTATGTCGTTATAAAGTGCGAATGCCATCAAGCTGAACAACAGAACCATGCCGACTTGCTGGCCGCGTTCCATCACGCGCTCGGACACGGGACTGCCTTTGACAATCTCTGCGACATAGTACATGAGGTGTCCGCCGTCCAGCAGCGGGATCGGCAAGAGATTCAGCACACCAAGACTGATGCTGATGAGCGCCAGGAAACTGACATAGGCCAGCCAGCCGAGTTGCGCGGACTGCCCGGCGTAATCGGCGATGGTGATCGGGCCGCTTAGAT
>JANNTE010000456.1:0-3630 GCA_031403365.1 Betaproteobacteria bacterium
AACGTTTATTCCGGCATCGAGCATCAGTGTCCTGGCGCTCAGCCGGTATGCAACGGCTGGCGCGCCGCCGAACGCGTCTGCGAATGCCGGGTCGGATACGATCAGGTCGGAAACAGGAATGAGGTATTGCTGCGTGTACGAGTCATTGGCGGTAAACACGTGGTCACCGCGAATCAAGGTTGTACTGCCGTACACCGTGATCCTGGGCGTGACGCGATAATCGAGCGTCAACCAGGCGCGGGTGCTGGACAGATCGTACAGAGCGCCGCTGCTGCCTTCGCGTTGATCGAGTCCGAGTCCTGCGCCCAGGCGAATGCGGTCGGTGACATGTTTTCCGGCCGACAGTGCGGCCGACAGAACGGTGCCATCGCGCAATTCGCTGTCGCGATGGCGCAGCAGCTCCGCAGCGCCCGCGATTTCGAACCATGCGCCGGTATAACCCGGCGATGGCTGAAATCGGTAGGCAATGCGCCCGAGCGCGGCAATATTGCTCAGGTCACCGAACTCGAAATGCTCGCGCAGCCGCAAGCCCCCGCGCAGCACCATTCCGCCGCGATATGAGAGCTTGATACTGCGTGCCGCGTAGGCTTCTGCGGAAAGGATTTCATCATTCTGTTCTTCGCTGGAAACGGCGGTGCGGTTGACGTTGGTATCGAGCGCAAGCTCGGCGTCAAGGCCGAATCGGGTATCGGCTGCGTGGGCCGTAGATGCCAGCATCAGAATCACGATGAAAACATTTTGCAGATACCGCAATGTGAGGGTGCGCATAGGCAATTCCTTTCCGCAAGTTCGCATGGTAGAGTTTCCCGACTAGAGTATGCCAAACGAGGCACGCAATGCAAAATTCGCGGATCGAAAAACTGGAACAACAGCGGCGTGCGTTCCTGGTGCGGGCGCTGTCCACGGGCGTACTAGCGGCTGGAGGCTTGCTGTCTGGCGGAGGTATCGCCAGTGCGCAGATTCTTGGACGGGCGCCCAGGCCCCTGACTGCCGGACAGTCGATTTACGAGTTGAGCGGTCAGGTCCGCGTCAACGGCAAGTTGATTTCCCGCGATGCGCGCATCGGACCGGCGGACACGGTGGAAACCGGCAAGGGGGCGCGTGCGATATTCGCAGTGGGTACGGATGCGTTCCTGATGCGCGCGGACAGCAAGCTGGAATTAAAGGGAAGCAGCGTTTCCGTGAATCAATTGCGCCTGGTCACTGGCGCGCTGCTGTCTGTATTTGGAAAAGGAAATCGCTCAATTTCCGGGCCGACGGCGACTGTGGGAGTTCGCGGTACCGGGGTATACATGGAGGCGAATTCGGAATCGACTTACGTCTGCACCTGCTACGGCACGACCGATATCGCCGCGGCGGACGATCCCGCGATCTCGGAAACGATCGTTTCCGCTCACCACGACCAACCGCGCTATGTATTGGCGAAACCCGACAAGGGCCGTCGCATCGTACCGGCGCCCTTCAAGAACCACGATGACCTCGAACTCATGCTCATCGAAAGCCTGGTGGGACGCACGCCGCCGTTCTCCTTGTTCGATGAAGCCTACGGCAGGCCGCGACGCTACTAGTTTTTCGGTCGTGGACCGGATCCAACTATCTGAAACATTGCCGGTATACACATTGCGGATATCCCTGGCCCAACGACCGTGGCGGGTTATTCCGCTTTGCCGCTTTACTTGCGGCTCGTACAGGAACACACTTTCTTCTGGCGACCGGGACTGGATTTCAATCGCTTGGTGACTGCGAACTAAGGCGATTCTTATCGTCTTGAAGCATACGGACCCAAAGCCGCATCTGGGATTCCGTCAGTAAATCCTTTCCACCCTGAGAGTCCTTTCCGGACTCAAGCCGCAATCATCAAGATTGCGGCCACAAATTGGAGGTCAGGCCCGGCGCCGCATCCCCTTTTCCGGCGCGATGTCAGCGCGGCCCGCCACCGGCGCGTTACAATCCCGGTCTGAACTATCCAGGGAAACCCTATGAAACGTTTTTTAGTGATACTTGCCTTACTGTTGCCACTCAATGTCTGGGCGGGATTGGATGAGGGCGTGAACGCTTACGCGGACGGGGACTACGCCACGGCCCTCAGGGAATTCCGGGCGCTGGCTGATCAGGGTCATGTCGAGGGGCAGTACTTCGTGGGCCTTTTTAACCACAACGGCTACGGTATCAAGCGCGATGCAGCCGAAGCGCACAAATGGTTTATGAAAGCGGCAAACCAGGGCGATGCGCGCTCCCAGTACTACGTGGGAATCATGTACGCGGCAGGCAAGGGCGTGACCAAGGACTTGCCGGTCGCCAATATGTGGTTGCTGTTATCGGCCGCCAACCCGAATAGCAATTACCGTGATTCTCTCTATACCAAGGAAGAGATTGTCAAACTCGAGAAAAAAATGACGCCTGAGCAGGTTGCCCAGTCGAAGGATATGGCGAAGAACTGGAAGCCGCAGAATTGATTGCGCGAGCCGCACCATGACAAAGCCGGGCTATGCCCGGCTTTTTTCTTGCACAATCGGCTCCTTTTTTTCAATCAACCCACTTGGTGCGCAGGTAGGCGTCGTCGCCGCTGATCCAGTCTTCGCGCGGCGGGGTGAAAACGTCGTAAGCCACCAGGGTTTCCACTGCTTCGGCGGTATGAGGGACATTGGCCGGGATGAAAATCATCTCGTTCGGACCGACGTCCACGGTGCGGCCCTCGAGCTTGAAGCGCCACCTGCCGCTGGTGACGAACGTCACCTGCTGGTTGTCGTGCGAATGCAGGGGGACGACGTAGCCTTGCTCGACCAGCGTCTGCCCGACCATGATCTTGCCGTCCCAGGCGAGCTTGCGGACAAACTTGTCGTTGAGTTTCTCGGCGGGAACCTGGTCCCAATTGATATGTTTCATCTTTAACGTCGCTCGATGAGTAAACTGCGCAAGCTTACCACCCGGCGCGCGAACGCCAATCCGCGGTTGTTACAATAACCGCTCGCCATCGACGCCCACATGAACATGCTCCCGGATCCACGCGGTTATCCCTCGCTGCCCTCCAATCCGCTGGTCGTGCTGGCGCAGCAAATGCTCGCGCAAGACGGTGCGACGCAGCGCGCTGTGGCAGCCTCGGAGCTCACCGTCGCCATCGAGCGCGCGTTACAGTCCGGCGACGATGCCTTGATCATCCAGGCCCTGGAGCAGCCGGGTTCCGCGCTCGTTACTCGCAGACTCGGCGCCGCGCTGGATGCGGCCCTGAAATCGCCCGGAGAAGCGGGCTTGCAGTGGCGCCTGTTCGCCATTCCGATCCTGATTGTGACCGGCGGGCGAGGCCCGCTGGTTCTGCCCGGCGTGCTGCCGGATACCGCGCAGGTGCAGAACCTCTTTGAACTGCACGGCGCGCTTGGTGCCATGAAGAATTTCGGATTCGGCAGTGCATTGGTCGGCGCATCCGGATTAGCCGCGCTCAAGCCAAGCGCCGTACATCGCTACGCACATGCTACTGGCGAGGAATCCCTGCCACCGCTCGACCTTCCGCCTGACGATATCCGCATTACAGGGCCGGATGAGGAAGTACACCTGCGTTTCCTGACCGGCGTCTGCGTCACTGCCGCCGACGCGCCGGGCTTTACTGAAACCGCCGGCAATATCGGCGCCTGG
>JANNTE010000457.1:0-11078 GCA_031403365.1 Betaproteobacteria bacterium
GGGGGAAAACCTATACCTCGGATCGCCCAGCTTGGGGCGTAGCTTCGACGCCCGCTACTCTACCCTCACCTCGCGCGCCTCGACCCTCACCTCGCGCCCCGCGGCCCTTGCCTCACGCCCCTGGTCCCTCGTCCCTGTCAATCATCGTCCCGGCCTTGAACGAGGCGCCGGGGATCGCCGGGTTTCTTCAGCCCCTGCAGCCGCTACGCACCCGCGGCGTGGAAGTTATTCTTGCCGATGGCGCAAGCACCGACACCACGGTGGAAGTCGCGGCGCCGCTGGTTGATCGCATCGTGGCCTCGCCCCGCGGGCGAGCATCGCAGATGAATGCAGGCGCGGCACTGGCCCGGGGTGACGTGCTGCTGTTTCTGCATGCCGACACCATGCTTCCGCCGGATGCACCGACGCTCATTCTTGACGGCCTGCGCGAATCGGGCCGGCGCTGGGGGCGCTTCGACATCCGGCTTTCCGGTAGCGCACGCCTGTTGCGCGTGGTCGAGTGGATGATGAACCGCCGCTCACGTCTAACCGGGATCGCCACCGGTGACCAGGGTCTGTTCGTCGAGCGCCAGTTGTTCGATGAGGTCGGCGGATTCGCGCGCATTGCATTGATGGAAGACGTGGCGCTGAGCGCCGCACTCAAGCGCCACGGCCGGCCGTTGTGTCTTGCACCGTGCATCGTGGCTTCGTCACGGCGCTGGGAGAAACACGGAATCTGGCGCACTATTGTGCTGATGTGGCGGCTGCGATTCGCCTATTTCCTCGGCACCGAACCCCAGCAGCTTGCGAAAATCTACTATGACGAAAAAAACTGAGAATGTCATTCTCGTTTTCACGCGTGCACCCGAACCCGGCCGCGTCAAGACACGGCTGATTCCGCTACTGGGCCCGCAAGGCGCCGCGGCGCTGCACCGCCAGCTGACCGAACATGCGCTGGCGGTGGCCCGGGAAGCGGACATCGGTCCGGTCGAACTCTGGTGCACGCCCTCAACCAACGACTCTTTTCTGCAGGGCTGCCGTGAGCGTTTCCAAGTCGATCTTCATGTGCAGTGCGAGGGCGACCTCGGGATGCGCATGCTCGATGCGTTTGACCACGCGCTTGGCCGGTCACGGCACGTACTGTTGATCGGCAGTGACTGCCCGCGCCGGGACGCAGCAGGCCTGCGAGCCGCTGCTCGCGCGCTGCACGATGGGCACGACGCAGTGTTCGCTCCCGCTGAAGATGGCGGCTACACCCTGGTCGGCCTCAGGTTTGTGGTCCCCGCATTATTCGAAGCGATGACCTGGAGCACGGATACTGTCATGGAAGAATCCCGCGAGCGCCTGCGCGATCTCGGCCGGCGCTGGCACGAGCTGCCCATGCAATGGGACGTCGATCGCCCGGAGGACTATCACCGGCTGATAAGCGAAGGCGGAATTGCTCCAACCAGTCCCGGCGCAACATCTTGAACCGCGCCATCGCCGCACGGATGTTAGCCATTACCGGCCTGGCCTGCGCCAACCTTGCATTCGGCCAGGTCGCGATTACGCCATTCTCGTCGGCAACACCGGGCGGCGGGCTGCCGCAGCCCTGGAAACTCGTCACGGTGCCGAAGATCCAGAAGCACACGCGCTACTCGCTGGTGCGCGACGCCGAAACGATCGTGCTGCGCGCGGATGCCGATGCCTCCATGGCCAGCGTGCTGCATGCCGTCAGCTTCGATCCGCGCCAGTACCCGAACATCGAGTGGCGCTGGAAGATCACCAGTGTGCTGCGCAAGGCGGACATGACCACCAAGGCTGGAGATGATTTTCCAGCGCGGCTCTACGTACTGTTCGACTACGACATCGCCAGGCTGCCGTTTTCCCAGCGGATCAAGTTCCGGCTGGCGCGCTCGCTCTACGGTGGCGACATTCCGCTCGCCGCACTGTGTTACGTCTGGGACGGAAAATCCGCGCGCGACACCTCGGCCTGGAGCGTGTACACCGACCGGGTGCGCCTGATCGTCGCGGAAGGCGGCGCGGCGAATGCGGGCCGCTGGGTGGATATGCGGCGCAATGTGGCGGAAGATTTTCGTGCCGCATTCGGTGAGGAACCACCGCCGGTCTCCGGCATTGTCATCGCCACCGACACCGACAATACCGGCGAATCCGTCAGCGCGTACTTCGGCGACATCCGGTTTACGCAATGAATCTGAAACGCCTGATCCTGATCGGCGGTGGTCACAGCCATGTGGAAGTGCTGCGCCGCTTTGGCATGGACCCGCCACCGGACACGGAACTGGTGCTGGTCAGCCCGCACGCCGATACGCCCTACTCCGGCATGCTGCCCGGGTGGATTGCCGGCCACTATTCACGCGCGCAATGCCACATCGACCTTGCAGCGCTCTGCCGTCGCAGCAAATTCCGGCTGATCCTGACCCGCTGCGTTGGAATTAATACGGAGGCCCGGCTGGTGTTCTGCGAAAACGGCGCTGCACTGGATTTCGACCAGGTCTCCATCGATACCGGCGGGCGCTCACCCGCCTTCGATACACCGGGCGCACTGGACCATGCGCTCGCTGTAAAGCCGGTGGAGGATTTTGTAGCGCGCTGGGAGGCGCTGTGTGAAACCGCCACCGGCAAGGCTGCACCGGCTTGCGTTGCCATGGTCGGCGCCGGTGCGGCCGGGGTCGAAGTACTGCTCGCGATGCAACACCGCCTGCTGCGCCTGGCGCCGTCAAACAACGTGCGTTTTATTCTGGTGAGCGACACGCCGGCAATTCTTTCCGCGCACCATGCGTCGGTGCGGCGTAAATTCAATGCCGTACTCAGGCAGCGCGGGGTGAGCATCGAGCTGGGCTGCAAAGTCGAAAGCGTGCAACCGGGTGTCTTGAATTGCGCAGGCGGCAGGAAGATTCATGCGGATCTGATGGTCTGGGCTACCGGGGTTTCGGCGCCGTTGTGGCCTCGCGCGTCGGGTCTTGCGACCGACTCCAGAGGATTCATCCTGGTCGATGAATGTCTGCAATCCGTCTCGCATGCCGCCCTGTTTGCCGCTGGCGACATTGCCACCATTCGCGATCAACCGCGCCCGAAATCCGGCGTTTTCGCGGTACGCGCCGGCCCGCCACTTGAGGAAAATCTGCGCCGCGCGCTGATCTCGCGCCCGCTGCTGCGCTGGAAACCCCAACCCCGGTCGCTGGCCCTGATCAGCACCGGCGATAAACAGGCCATCGCTTCCCGCGGTTCCATCTCGATGCGGGGAAGTTGGGTGTGGCGTTGGAAAGACTGGATTGACCGGCGATTTATGGACAGGTATGCCCGCGATGGCCCCGTCGCGTGAGCGGTCTGTGGTATGAGCGACCCGGCCTGACAATCAGCCTGCGGTTTCGGCGCACGCAACCGGTGCCTGACCGCGGCGCGAGCTTCGGGGGGAAACAGAATAAGTGTCAGAATTGCCGATCAAAGCGGTTTTCCCGGTTCTCAACCTTCGGAGTCTTAGCGCATGAAGTCCCTTGGCAAAGTGTTTCTGACCGGCACGTTCACGGTGCTGCCCATCCTGGCGACAATTTATCTGATGGTCTGGTTCCTGTCCGCGGTTGAACGGTTTCTCGGAAGGCAGTTATTGCTGATTATTCCGGACGACTACTACCGCGCCGGCATGGGCATGGCGGCGGCGGTAATTCTGATTTTCGTGGTGGGTCTGCTGACGCGGGCCTGGCTGTTTCGCCGCTTGCTGAAATGGGGCGAACAACTGTTATTGCGCGTTCCGGTGGTCAAGGCGGTTTTCAAATCGATCAAGGACTTGTTTGGCCTGTTTTCCGCGGATGAGAACAGCCAGGCGTTGCAAGTCGTTTCGATAACCTACCCGGGTACGCAGATGCGATTGATCGGGTTTGTTACGCGGCGTGATTTCGCCGGATTGCCCGATGGCATGGGTAGCGCCGAAGACATGGCGGTTTACCTGCCGATGAGTTACCAGGTGGGCGGTTACACGGTCATTTTGCCGCGCAACCTCGTCACGCCGATCGACATGCCGCGCGATCAGGCCATGCGCTTTGTGCTGACTGCGGGACTCACGGCGGACATGAAGGCTGCGGGATGACGAGTCGTGAGCGCGGCCACCCTCCTTGCAGCCCCGCCCGCCGGCCGGCAGTGCGCCTCAAAGAGACACCCACCGCGCCTTTTTCCTGTTCACCGCAGGCAGATAAACCCGTAATATAAGTGATCCGTCATACACCGAGTCATCGAATACATGGCCCGCTTCGTCATCACTGTCGATTTTTATCTGCGTGCAGGCACACTGGAGCCATTCCTTAAGCTGATCAAGGAAAACGCGCACAAGTCGCTGACCGAGGAACCGGGCTGCGATCGGTTCGATGTGCTCATCGAAAAAAACACGCCCGATCACATCGTCTTGTATGAAATATACCGGGACCGGGCGGCCTTCGATCTTCATCTGAAATCCCGGCATTACGCGCAGTTCAATACCGCTTCGCAGCCCTACGTCAGGGAAAAGAAGGTGTTGGAATTCGAATACACCAACGACGGCGGCACGAGCCGCGCGTGAATCAGGCCGTGGCGAGGTAGCCACGCTCCGCTATTCCCGCCTGACCGTGGCCCAATCCCGGTACAATTCGAGTATCCGGTTTCGGGACGGGACAGAACAAGAAACCGGGACTTTACGTTTTAAAGAACGAAAAAACAGAAGGGGGCGTTTATGTCTTTCCTCGACATTTGGTTGATCGGCGGCACGGTTGTTCTGATCGTGCTGATCGTGTTGCGCAAGCGGATCTAGATTCCCGGGCGCGGTCCGCCGGCGCTTAATAGTTGCCGCACCGCTGCCGGTCGCGGCAAAGGCGCAACGGCGCCGTAACCGGTAGTAGCCAGGGCTGCTGCCGCGTTGGCATAGCGCAGCGCCTGGCAGAAATGATCCCCCGCAGTTAGTCGCGCCAATAGCGCCCCGGCGAAGCAGTCCCCGGCGCCGGTTGCGTCCACGCAGTTGACCCGGTGACCACTGATATGCTCGCGCGCCGTGCCATCGCTGCCGACGACGCCATCGGCACCAAGTTTCAGTGCCACGTTTGCCGCGCCGGTGCGATGACACCAGTCAACGATCGCATCCGGGTCCGCAAGACCGCAAAGGGATTGCGCATCCTCCAGGCTGAGCAGGAAATAATCCGCTCGCGCCACCGTCGCGCAAATCACCGCCCGGGCGCGGGCAAGCGGCCACAATCGCAGGCGAAGATTGGAATCGTAGACCAGGGCCGCGCCGGCATTTTTTGCGGCGTCGATCGCCGCAAACACCGCGTCGCAGGCGCTGTCGCTGATGGCCTGGCTGATGCCGGAAGTATGAAAGTATCTCGCGCGGGCGATTAACTCCAGCGGCAAGTCGGCAGCCCGCATGCGGCTTGCAGCCGAACCCTTGCGCAGGTAGCTGAATACATGCCCCGCCGGACCATGGCTGATGAAGTAAACCGCAGTGTGTGCATCCGGGTCGAGGGTCACTGCGGAGGCATCGATGCCTTCGTCGCGCCACAGCTGCAGAAACTGGCGGCCGAATTCGTCATCCCCGAGTCTGGTGACATAGGCGACGCGCGCGCCCAGACGCGCCGCAGCGATCGCGCAGTTCATGGTATCGCCGCCGAAACCCTGCAGATATTTTCCGGGCATATCCGGAATCTGGCTGAATTCGTAGAGTGGTTCGCCGAGACAGACGACGTCGATGTCGGGCGTGATCACTCGGGCCCCGCCGCGCGTTCGAGAAATTCGCGTGCATGCTCCGTTACCGCGCCATGATCGCCCGCGGCCAGCGCCTTCTGGTCTATGACGTTATTGCCAACGCCTACGACGGACGCGCCGGCCATGAAGTAGTCGCGCATGTTCGCCAAGGATACGCCACCGGTCGGACACAAGGGAATGTCCGGATAGACTGCGTGCAATGCGCCGAGGTGGGCGGGCCCGCCGGTGGAGGCGGGAAAGAGTTTGACGATGGCCGCGCCGTCGCGCCAAGCGGCCAGCACTTCTCCCGGCGTAAAGCCGCCAGCCAGCACTGTCCGGCCCGCTTCCCGGGCCAGGGTGCACAAGCCCGGTACAAGACAGGGCGATACCAGATAATCGGCGCCAGCATCGATGCAGGCGCGTGCCGAATCGGTATCGAGCACTGTGCCGGCACCGACGAGGAAATCGGCTTTACCGATGGCTTTGATCTCGGCAATGAGGTCCAGGGCGCCGGGAGTGGTCAGCGTCACTTCAACCGTTCCATACCCGGCCTCGACCAGACATTCGATGGCAATGCGCGCTTTTTCACGCGAGGACAAGCGCAACACCGGGATGATCCGCATTGCGACAAGGCGTTTGGCGATCGGATGCATTTCTATTCCCGCTTCAGCGATGGAACTACATCATAGCCGAGACACATGCGAGCCGATGCCGGCGGCGCAGAACGGCAGGTGCCGATGGAGCATTGTGCGTTGCCGGGTGCAGAAAACAAACAGGGCCGCGTAGCGGCCCTGTCATTGCATTGCTGGTTGCAGACGCTGGAATCGTTACCGCCGTCTGCCCCTGGTGGGAAATTCACGTGCCTCGTTCACGCGCAAAGGCTGGCCCTTGAAATCCTTGCCGTCAAGGGCTGCAATCGCCGCCAGCGAGTGGGCTTTTCCGGGCATCTCGACGAATCCAAAGCCCTTGGTTATCCCGGAAAAAAGGTCGCGTTTGATCTCGGTCGACTTGACCATCCCGAACGGCTTGAACAACTCCATCAAATCGGCCTCGGTGACTTCCTGCGATATGTTGCCGACGAAAATATTCATGAAAATACCCTCTGTAGATTACAAACTAGCGGTTTCCACCCAGCAATGATGAAAATGGGCGGTTTCCATTTTGACTTGGTTTTGTCGTGCGTGGGCGCGCACTGCCTGTGCCGGGCGAGCGATTTCCGGCGCCTGGCGCATGGCGGTCATCGCCACGGCCCTGGCCGCGGGCGCCACCCTGGTTGCGACGCCCTTCACCACCGCCGCCGCCGCGTGCACCCTGGCCCTGGCCGCGCGGCCTGCCCTGCTGCTGACGTTGTTGCGGACGGCGCGATGTGGTGCCATTGCCATCGGTCCTCAGGGGGGCGCCTGTCGGTTCAAATCCGGCGATCACGACACGCTCGATACTGTGTTTGAGCAGGCGCTCGATATCACGCAGGTATTCGCCTTCGTCGGCGCTCACCAGCGACACTGCCTGGCCGGAACTGCCGGCGCGGCCGGTACGGCCGATGCGATGAATGTAATCTTCCGGCACATTGGGTAGCTCAAAGTTCACCACGTGGGGCAGTTGCTCGATGTCGAGCCCGCGCGCCGCGATATCAGTGGCAACCAGCACGCGCACTTTGCCGAGCTTGAACTGGGCCAGCGCGCGCGTGCGCTGACCCTGACTCTTGTTGCCATGAATCGCATCCGCGCTGATACCTTCTTTGTCGAGCTGTTCCGCGAGTCGGTTGGCGCCATGCTTGGTGCGCATGAACACCAGCACTTGTCGCCAGTCTCCGGCATTAATCAGGTGTTCGAGGGCGGCGCGCTTGCGTTCCTTGTCCACCGGATGCACAACCTGCGAAATCAGGTCGGCGGTCGCGGTGCTTTTTGCCACGGCAACTTCCACCGGAGATTGCAGGAAGGAATCCGCAAGTCCGCGAATTTCATCCGAGAAGGTCGCGGAGAAAAACAGGTTCTGGCGCTTGGCCGGCAGCGTCATCAGGATGCGGCGGATGTCGCGGATAAACCCCATGTCGAGCATGCGATCGGCTTCATCGAGCACCAGAAACTCAACCCGCGACAAATCCACGGTGCGGCTTTGCAAGTGGTCCAGCAGGCGACCGGGTGTTGCGACCAGAATATCCACGCCGCGGCGCAGTGCGCTGATCTGAGCACCCATGCTGACACCACCAAATACCGTGGTTGATTTCACGCGCATGTGGCGCCCGTAACTGCGAACACTTTCTTCGATCTGGGCGGCGAGCTCGCGCGTTGGCGTCAGCACCAGCGCCCGGATCGGACGCCGCGCCGCATCGCCGCCTGAGTTGCCGGCGGCCAGCAATTGCAACAGCGGCAGTGTGAAACCGGCGGTTTTGCCGGTTCCGGTTTGTGCGCCGGCGAGAATATCGCGGCCCTGGAGAATAACCGGAATGGCCTGAGCCTGAACCGGAGTGGGTTGCGTGTAGCCTTCGTCGGCAACAGCGCGGACTAGCTCGGCACGCAGGCCGAGCGCTTCAAATGCATTGCTAATGGAAATCTCCTGACACAGCCTGCGGGAGCCCAAGAGGCATCCCGAACCGGTTCAGGCAGAATCGAACAGAGTTTAAATTTTTCGGGGAAGAGAACCGACCACGAATGGGCTGAAGCGCGGACCGATTGACGCACCACCAAAATCCCAGCCGCGCACTATACAGAGGAAACAGCGCAAAGTCTTGCGCTATTTTTCAGGGAAAGGGGCGAGAGAGGAGCATCTGAAGGGTGAAGGCAATAAACGCGCCGCTTCGCGGCGCTCCGTCCCTTGTCCCTCGCCTCTGCTTTTCTCGTCCTTCGCCCTTAATATCACCCGCACGCCCCAATCGCACCGCACGCGGTGCAGAATTCGCAGCCGTCTTTCCTGATGACTGCCGTGTTGCCGCACTCGCTGCAGCGCTTGCCGGGCAGCAGGCGCAGCGCCTCGCGTTCGCGCGCCGCTTCGGGCATTTCCAGAACGCCCATTTCATTGACCGGAAACCCGCGCTCGTCCAGCACGCCGAGCATCGCGTAACGATGAATGATGAGCCGCGCGACATAGGCCACCGTGCTGGGCCAGTTCTGCTGGCGGTTTTCCCCCGGCACTTTGGCCATGAAGTCTCCCAGCGGTTCGGCGTAGTTCAGGAGTTTCCTGAGTTTCATGCCGATCCAGGCCGGATCGATGACGCGCATGTCCAAGGAGAGCAGTTTGCACAAACCGTCGAGCGCGCGCGGGTAGCTTCCCGCCATCCACATCGAGTAAGGACGGCGCTGAGCGGATGGCAGCACCAGTTCCTTGAGCATCAGCACGAAGTCGTCGCCGGAGCTGGGGTTCATCACATCGACCGACCAGGACATGGTCCCGTCGGTGCCGGTCTTGGGCTCCTTTTTGGCGAACAAGGCATCAAGAACAGGCGAGCGCTCATCGCGCGCGGCAAGCGCGCCGAGCTGTTCGACGCGCCAGGCCACGATGCGGGCGAAGGCAGCCACCACGCTGGGCACGCGCACGAGGTGCCCCTGCGGCGGCAGTGCACAGTCGAAACCATCATCACCGGGGGTGCGCGACAGGATACCGAGCTTGGTGCGCAGCCATGCCCTGTCCTGCGCGCGCATGTCCATCGAGAGCGTTTTGGCCACGGCGCCCAGACCGCGCGGTTGTTCGTTGCCGTTCACCCACACCTCGAAGGCATGCGCATCGGCGCTGTCCACATGCCCGACAAAAATCGCAAACTGACCGGAAGGCGATTCAACCATGTACGTCCAGGCCGGATTGCCGGCAGCGAGCTTCGGCCGTCCCGGCCAGCGCAGGCTGGACAGGGCCGGGGCAGGCGTGGCTTCGAGCCGGATGCGCCGGTCGGCATCCGAGGTGTCCAGATCGTTCGGCGCTTCTTCGCGCGGCGTCACCGATAGCACGCTGCCCAGAACCTTGTTCGGGCGGTAAGTGGCGATGCCCTTCAAGCCGGATTTCCACGCTTCGAGATACAGATCCTTGAACTGCTCGTAGGGATAATCCTCGGGCACGTTCACCGTCTTGCTGATCGCCGAATCCACAAACGGCGCCACCGCCGCCACCATGCGCATGTGATCGAGCGCGGAAATCTCGAGCGCGGTGACGAACTGTGGCGGCAATTTTCCGACATCCCCGCCCGCGTGCCGGTACAAACGCCAGGCGTGATCCTCCACGTCGTAGACCTTGTTCGTGCCGTCGGCCTCGCGCTTCTTGCGCTGATAAGTCCAGGAATATGGCGGCTCGATGCCGTTGGCCGCGTTGTCGGCGAAGGCGAGAGAAATGGTGCCGGTGGGCGCAATCGACAACAAATGTGAATTGCGCAACCCGTGTTTGCGTATCGACTGCTTCAGCGCTTCCGGCAGGCGCGAAGAAAAGCGCGGCGCGGCGAGATATTGTTCTGCGTCGAACGCCGGGAATGCGCCTTTCTCCCGCGCCAGCTCCACCGATGCGGCATAAGAATCATCGCGCATCGACTGTGCGATGCGCGCGGCCATGTCGCGGGCGGGCTGCGTGTCGTAGCGCAGTCCGAGCATGATCAGCGCATCGCCCAAGCCCGTGAATCCCAGTCCGATGCGACGCTTGTTCCTGGCTTCCTGCGCCTGCTGCGGAAGAGGCCACACCGTGACATCGAGCACGTTGTCCAGCATGCGCACTGCGACTTTTGTGGTCTTCGCAAAAGCATCGAAGTCGAAACGCGCCTTGGGCGTGAATGGCTGGGTGACGAATGGCGCGAGGTTGACACTGCCAAGACAACAGCAACCGTAGGCAGGAAGTGGTTGCTCTCCGCAAGGATTGGTCGCCTCCACACTTTCACAATAGGAAAGATTGTTATCCGAGTTCACGCGGTCGATGAAAATCACGCCCGGCTCGGCATGGTCGTAAGTCGAATCCATGATCTGCTTCCACAGGTCACGCGCCTTGACCGTGCGATACACCCACATCCCATCCGCCCGCTGCCCACCATTTCTGCCTTCCCGCTTTATTCCCTCTCCCTCCGGGACAAGGGCACGCTTGGTGCGCAGCAGAGGGTTGGGGTGAGGGAAACCACTTTGCCCCGCCGGCGCTACCTTATGCACCAGTTCCCACTCGCCATCCGCCTCCACTGCCCGCATGAAGGCATCGGTAACTGCAACGCTCACATTGAAGTTGCTCAAGTCCCCTTCATCCTTGGCGTGAATGAAGCGCTCGATATCCGGATGATCACACCGCAGAATCCCCATCTGCGCGCCGCGCCGCGAGCCGGCCGATTCCACCGTCTCACAGCTCTGGTCGAATACCCGCATGTAGGACACCGGCCCGCTGGCGCTGCTCTGAGTGCCGCGTACCAGCGCGCCATTGGGCCGGATGGCGGAAAAATCGTA
>JANNTE010000458.1:0-18359 GCA_031403365.1 Betaproteobacteria bacterium
GCCCACAGGTGGCGGCCTTCTTCGACGTTGATCTGGAACAGGTTGCGCAGGTCGTACATGCTGGGCGCGCTCAGGCCGAGGTGGCGCTGCTGCTCCACGCTGGCGGGCTCGGTGTCGCCTTGGGTGACGATGATGCGGCGCAAGTTGGCGCGATGCTCGCCGGGCACGTCCTGCCAGGCTTTCTCGCCCTTGTGGTCGCCGAAGTGAATCTCGCGATTGGCATCTCCGGGGTTTAGGAAAATTCCCCACCGGTAATCGCGCATTTTGGTGTAGCCGAACTGCGCCCAGCCCTGGGGATCGACGCTCACCGCCGTGCGCAGGTAGACCTCGAATTCGCCGGACCCTTCCGGGCCCATGTCTCCCCACCAGTTCAGAAAGTTGGGCTGCCATTGCTCGAGGGCGCGTTGCAGGGTGCGGTCCTCGTTCAGGCCAACGTTGTTGGGAATTTTTTCGCTATAGTCGATGCTGCTCATGACGTGTGACTCCTAAACGCGGTTCCAGTCGAATACGGCTTTCTCGCCCTTGCCGTAGACCTTGAGCGCGCCTTTTTCGCCGACGGCGTTAGGGCGTTGAAAGATCCAGTTCTGCCACGCGGTCAGGCGGCCGAAGACGCGCGTGAACAGATTCTCGGGGCCGTTGAAGCGCAGGTTGGCTTCCATGCCGGTGAGCGCATCGGGCGACATCGACACCCGCTCTTCGATGGCAATGCGCACTTCGTCCGCCCAGTCGATGTCATCGGGCTTGCTGGTGATCAGTCCCAGCGCGAATGCGGTATCGGCGTCCATCGCCGCGCCCGATCTCGCGCGCACAGCATCGAGCGCCGTCTGCTCGCCGTAGAAGCGGCGCTCCAGTCGGCTCTGGCCGGTGACCATCGGGTACCAGCCGAAATTGGCTTCGCTTAGCGCGATTTTGGGTGCCTTGCCGGCTGCATCGGGCAGCGCGAGCATGTAGCTGCGGTCGCAGGCGAGCGCAAGCTCAAGCAGGCTGCCGGCAAAACAGGAACCCGGTTCAATCAACGCGAACAGGCTGCGCGAGGAAACATCGAGCCGGCTGAAGGTTCGGCGCAACAGGCCGATGGTTTCGCGCACCAGCCATTGAGTCTTGTGCGCGAGCAGCACGGCATCCATCGCCAGCACCGCCGCGGCCTCGCCTTCGGTTCTGATCAGCCAGACGCCGATGTCAAGTTCGTTGGTGCGCATCGACAGGATCGCGTCTTCCAGCTCGCGTGCCATCTGCAACGGATACCAGGCAGCACCCGCGGTTTCGATGCCGGCAATATCGCCGGGTTGCGGGCCTGTGGGCGCCTTGACGGTGAAGCTGGCGGTGCGCCTGGCGCGGTCGATCGCGACCGTAAGGTGCGAGTAGCGCAAGGCGTCGGCTTCGATGGTCCGCGACACCGCCGGCAGCATCACGCCCTTGCCATCCGCGGGGCGATCGCTTTGTCTGGCCAGCTCGAGCGCGCGTTCCCGCACCTTCTGCGCGAACACCGAGGTCTTGGCGATGTCGTCCACCAGACGCCAGTCCCTGGCCTTCTGGCCGCGCACGCCTTCCACGCTGGTGCAAAACAAATCGGCCAGATCGTGCCGCACATGCCGTTTGTCGGTAAGGCGAGTCAGGCCACCGGTGCCCGGCAACACGCCGAGCAGCGGCACTTCGGGCAGGCTCACCGCGCTGGAACGATCATCGACCAGAATGATCTCGTCGCAGGCAAGCGCCAGCTCGTAGCCGCCGCCGGCACACGCGCCGTTGACGGCGGCCAGGAACTTGAGGCCACTGTACTTTGATGAATCTTCGAGACCGTTGCGCGTCTCGTTGGTGAACTTGCAGAAGTTGACTTTCCAGGCGTGGCTGGAGATGCCGAGCATGAAGATGTTGGCACCGGAGCAAAACACTTTCTCCCTGGCGCTGGTGACAATCACCGTGCGCACTTCCGGATGCTCGAAGCGAATGCGGTTGATGGCATCGTTCAATTCGATGTCCACGCCCAGGTCGTAGCTGTTAAGTTTGAGCTTGTAGCCCGGGCGCAGACCGGCGTTTTCGTCGATATCGGCGGCAAGAGTCGCAACCATGCCTTCGAAACCGAGTTTCCAGTGCCGGTATCGCGACGGGTGGGTCTGATAATCGACAGGGGGTGATTCGCTCAAGTTGTT
Organism: Betaproteobacteria bacterium; assembly: GCA_031403365.1. Lineage (GTDB taxonomy): Bacteria > Pseudomonadota > Gammaproteobacteria > Burkholderiales > JACQAP01 > JACQAP01. The sequence goes on from JANNTE010000458.1 coordinate 2,151, forward strand.
CGCTCCATGCAATCTGACAAAACAGCGCACCAGCACTGTAAGGGACAGTGCGTCCGAAGAAGTTTAAAAGCCGGGATATGAATGGTTGATCAAATCAAAGCTGCCTCCGGGAGCGGGCCGTGAGCCATTTCACCGGCTTTGGGATACGATCATTTGGATGATAACCGAACCATTGAGCCAACAAGAGCCGCTAGAATGAAACCTCTCACCGAAGCCATCCGCGAATTCTTCCGCCTCGAAGCCGCCAGCGGCGTGCTGTTGCTGATTGCCGCCTTGCTGGCGCTCGCGCTCGCCAACTCGTCTGCGGCAGCCTACTACGACCTGTTTCTGCGCATCCCGGTCGAGGTGCGGGCTGGTACTTTTCAGATCTCCAAACCGCTGCTGCTCTGGATCAATGACGGCCTGATGGCTGTCTTCTTTTTTCTGGTCGGCCTGGAACTGAAACGGGAATTTCTGGAAGGCGAACTCTCCGAGCCGTCGCAGAGGATACTGCCGGCTTTCGGGGCTGCGGGCGGCATGGCGGTGCCAGCCTTTGTTTACTGGTTGTTTAACCACGCGGACCCTGTGGCACTCCAGGGCTGGGCCATTCCCGCCGCCACCGACATCGCCTTTGCGATGGGTGTTCTTGCCCTGCTCGGCAAGCGCGTCCCGGTTTCGCTCAAGGTGTTCTTGCTGACCCTGGCCATCCTTGATGACCTCGGAGCCATTGTGATCATCGCGATCTTCTATACCGGCAAGCTTTCCATCGGCGCCTTTTCGGTGGCCGCCGTTGCGCTTGGCATGCTTGCGCTGCTCAGTCGGCGTGGAGTCACCGCGATACCGGCCTACCTGCTGGTCGGACTGGTGCTCTGGGTTGCCGTACTCAAGTCGGGTGTTCACGCGACCCTCGCCGGCGTGGCGCTCGCGTTTTTCATTCCGATTCGTGGTTCTGATAAACAGGCCCCATCGCCATTACGGCAACTGGAACATGACCTCCATCCCGCTGTGGCTTACGTCATCCTGCCGCTGTTCGCATTCGCCAACGCCGGCGTGTCCCTGGATGGCGTGACGCTCGCCACGCTGGCGCAGCCGGTCCCACTCGGCATTGCGCTCGGACTGTTGCTCGGCAAGACGGTCGGAGTGTTCGGCGCCGCGGCAATCGCGGTGCGACTCGGGCTGGCACGACTCCCGGAAGGAGCGGGCTGGATGCCGATGCTGGGAACCGCGGTACTGTGCGGCGTCGGATTCACCATGAGTTTGTTCATCGCTTCGCTCGCGTTCGAAGATGCCCCTGCGGCATTTGCGACGCAGACGCGCCTGGGTATTTTGTGCGGATCGCTGGCGGCCGGCGCCGTGGGATACGCCATCCTTCGCTTCACGCTCGGCAAGAAAGCAAACGACTGACGCGCTGCTCGCGCGCCTGCCGTTGCGAAAGTTGACCGGGAGTGCCCGGCTATTTCGATGCCGGAGCCTGCATCTGCTTCGACAACCGCCACGCCATCCATGCGAGGACGGCGACCCCGGCCAGCAACGCCGCCCACAAGCTCCATTTTTTGGTGTCGACGCGCGGCTGCGCCGCGGATTCTCCCGCGAGTTGCTGCGCGACACCAGTCATGGCCACCGCCATGCGCGGTTCCTCATCAGTGCGCCAGCCGGGCACGAGGGTTTCGATGGCCAGCGAACCTGGCGACGCTTTTGCGTTGCCGTAAGCGAGCCGGAATGGTCCCGTCCCGCGCGCGGTGAACACGATCTCGCGCGGCGTCCAGCCCGCACGCATGCTCAGGGTTCCGCTGCCAATGCCACCGGACGCCGCGTCCGTGCTCAGCATCCAGTAGCGATGAGAGTTGGTATGGATGTCCAGTTCGGGGCTTAACAATTCGCGCCCGTTTTGCGTCATGCGGTAGAGCACGCCGCGCGTGACAGGCATCCATTTGTCTTCCGGTCTGGCGCGCGAGGCAATTTGCACCGGCACGATGGTGTTTTCCTGCGGCAGGTCGAACACCAGACGATCCAGCGGAAAGCGTCCGCCAAGATCGAATTCATATTCGCCGGACTTGCCGGGTACGGGTGTCGCAACAATTTCCTTCCATGCGCGCGCCGGCGGCGTGGAGGTTTCCGGAAGCAACCCACGGATGGCTTGCAATCTGACGGACTGCGCCGGATCGGTCCACATGAGGCGCAGATACTTTGTCTGCCGCATGTGCAACTCAATGCTTTTGCGTTCCAGGCGCTGGCCGGCATGCGACAAACCGCCGACAGGCGCATCGGCAACCAGTGGTCTCCAATCCCTCAAATCGTCACCGGCTTCCAACCGTGCCGAGACCAGATTTTCCACGCGCGCATCGCCCCAATCGAGGTCGAGACGAACCAACGGCGTCTTCAATGCCGAGGCGTCAATCAGATAGCCGAGCAACACCGGCTGACCCGGTGTCGCTGCGCGCGATCGCAGCCTCACGCTGACATGATTCCCGCTTTTGTCAAAACTCAGATCGAGATCTTCGCTGCGCGCATCGCGCGGACCGTGCAGCGGAAAAATCGGCAGCTTCACGAGTGCTCGTTGCTGCGCCGTGTATTCGACCGGGCGAAAGGCGTAGGGCACCACTTCACCGGCGCCGTTGAATACGCGCAGATCGCGCAGATCGGCGAAGGCCGCCGCTTCGTAGACCGAAGCAGGGATCGCCACGCGATGCAGCGCATCGCTGCCCAGACCTTCTATCGGCACGGCAAAGGCGTACTCATCCGGCGACCCGGCGGCGAGCGCGATGTTGGTCGTGGCGAGGATTGCGATCAACAGATATTTCATGATTCCTCCGATTTCTTCGGCGGCAGAGGCGCGAAATAGCCGATCACCAGCATCAGCACGCCGACCGCGATGAAAGACACGATGCGTTCGATGCCACCGATTTTCGCCAGATCCACGAAGAACAGTTTCACCACCACCACTGCCATGAGTGCGGCACCCGCAACCCACAAGACCCTCAATCCGCGCCGGTGCGCGGTGAGCATGGCCACCAGCGCCAGCACGGTCCAGAAAATCGACACCGAGGCCTGCGCCAAATCGGAACGCAGCATCGCGTCGAGCTGATAAGGAATGCCGGCCCAATGATGCAGGGTGCGCAACAGCACGCCGTTGAGAAAAATAAACATCGCAACTCCGAGAACGGCACGGGGCAGCAATGCCGGCCATTGCTCCACGGTCTCGACGGCCTGCGCGCGCAATCCATTCCACCAGATCGCCAGGCATGCGAAGGCAAGCAATTGCGCCAGATCGAGCGGATTGAGCACCGGCAGATACGGCAGCGGGTCGGGGTTCCCGTCGTTGACGACGTTCGCGTAGACAGTCCACGCCAGAAGAAAAGCCGCCAGCGGCGCGGCGCCCATCCAGAGATAGGCTTTCGGGTAACGCATCACCGGCCAGTCGATATCCGGTCCCTTCAGCGCCAGGGCGGCGAGTAATGCCCCCGGAACCAGTGCCCACGCGATCAGGGGCCAGACCGGGCGGCCTTCAACCAGATCGTCTATTTGCCAGCCGACTTCCCACGCGCCCACGGCGGCCAGCAGCCAGACACCGGCGGCGTGCAGGAAGCTTTGATACGCACCCTGCTCTTCATCATGACGCCGCAGAATCCGGAAATGAAACAGGAACGCAATCGGCCAGGCCAGCAGGCCGTAGCCGGCAAGCGGATGCTGATAGGGAAGAGCAACGACATTCGCGCAGAAAACCAGAATCAGAAATGGCGCCAGAGCGAGCGCCGGATAGCGCGCGATGAACCAGCCGCGGCCCCAGAGCACACTGAACGCAGCACAGGTGCCGGTGCCGAACAACAGCAAGGCATTCCATTTCTCCGCGCTGGCAACATGCCGGTCGATTTCATGGACGCCGGCGAAAATCCACCATGCCAGTCCCCAGTAAAACACCACCTTGGCGACCTGCATGGCATAAGCGCCCGCCGTTTCAAAATGACGCTCGGCGCTGCGATTGGAGAACAGCGCCGCTACGGCGATGAATACGCAGCCCAGATAGAAGCTGTTCAGGATCGGCGTTTCTCCGGCACTGCGTTGTGCATCCAGAACAAACGCCACGCCGGCGGCGAACTGCAACAACAGCCCGAAGGCGCGCGGCAGACGCCTGCCCTGCTTCGCACCAACCCAATACGCCGCCGCGCCTTCCAGCGCCCAGGCGGCGGAAGTCCAGCGGCCGTCGAAGGCAAGCGGGATGGCCAGGGTTGCAAAAATGACCCCGAGTGCGAGGAAAGCCTCGACCAGCATGCGCAGGTTCTCCGCATGGCGGCGAAACAACGCACCGGCCAGCAGCAGGTACATCGCGGAGATGGCCACCGCGCTCCACGCCGCGCCGTATTCGATGTCATGCACCAGCCTGGCCTGTAAACCGAAGGCCACCAGCGGCACGCCGAAGACGATGGTGCCATCGACGTAATGCTTCAGTTGCGGTGCCTGACGCAGTGCGAACAGAATCGCGATCACCACATACTGGATAAAGAACAGCACCAGAAACGGCTCGGTGCTGGCGAAAAATTCCGGCCGGTAAAACCGCGCACCCCACACGGCGCCAATGCCGAAGGTGAACACAAAGCCCACGACATTGAGCGGCCGCCAGGCTTTGTACCAGGCTATGCCGAGCACACCGGCATTGAGCACGGCGTAGTAGCTGAAGAGCGCGACATGACTGCCGCCCCCGGTGGAAGCCAGCACCGGCGCAAGAAAACCGCCAGACACGCCCAGGATGGCGAGCGACATCGCGTTCTGCAGCACCGCGAGCACCGCGCAGAACACCGCTATCGCAACCAGCAGAACGAACGCCGCTTCGCCGGGAATCAGATGAAACAACCGGAACGCGCCGAACACGATCAGAAACAGCAGGCCCACGCCGCCGCCCTGCATCGCCAGCGCGTAGACCGGTTTGGTATCGCGCAGTCGCCAGCCGAGCACCAGCATGACCAGCGCGCCGAGGGCCACGCCGATCAGGCGCAACTCGATGGGCACATGCGTGTGCTCGTAGGCATACTTGAGCAGGAACGCCACGCCAAAGAACAACACGATCACGCCGACGCGCACCAGCGCATTGCCGCCGGTGAGCCAGGCCCATGCGCGTTCAAATACGGAAGGTTCAGAAGGTTGCGAGAAGACGGGCTCCTCGTATCGCGGTATCGGAGCCGGGGGTTCAACCGGCTCCTGCACCTCCGCCGGCTGGGCAGTCCTGCCAATGTCTTCGCCGCGTGCGTTCAGTGTGATCGCGGAAGGCGATTCCGGGTCGGAATGTTGAGCCGCGGATGCGGACGCGGCTGGCACGGCCGGCGTGGCCCCGGACCGCATTTCCCTCACAGCCCGTTCGAGCGCGGCGATTCGCGCGTCCCAGTCCGAGTCGCGAGCTTGTTTGCGGTTCAGCCCGATCACCGCACCGACCAGCGCACCCAGCATGCCACCCCAGACCGTGCCCTCGCCCAGATTGAAAACGCTGCCCAGGATCATTCCGCTCAATAATCCGATAAACCACATTGCGTCTTTCCTCCGTCAACCGTGCCGAGTTACCACGCATGGTTGCACACAAGCAGACCACCCGCAAAGGCCCGGTCGCTTGTCCGGAGATCCTGCTCAGGGACACCATTCACTTGAGACGATGTGATCGGATTCATATCATTGGCGCCTTCACATTGCATGCACGGGTGATTGCATGGCGACCTTGAGAATTCGTGGACTGGAACCGAAGGTCTCGGCGCGCCTGAAGCGCCAGGCCGAACACGAAGGCATCAGTCTGAACAAACTGATGTTGCGCTTGGTACAAGGTGATGTGTCGGCGCGTGCGCAAGGAAAGGCGCCGCAAGCCCACGACGATCTCGACGCGTTGGCGGGCACATGGAGCGCGCAACAGGCGCGCCAGTTCGATCTGGTCACGGCACCCTTCTCCGGGGTCGATCCAGCGCTCTGGAAGTAGGCCGCCCCTGCGAGTTGTGTCATGCAGCACCGTCACAGCGGATGTCTATGCCTGGATACACGTTACGCTGCGACGCCAGGGCCAGCCCATCCCGACCAACGATTTATGGATTGCCGCCAGTTGCCTGGAACACGGCACGGCTCTGCTGACACTTGACGCGCATTTCGCGCAGATTGGCGGCCTGAGCAGCGGCGCAAGGCTGGACGATTTCCTGCCCTGAAAAGCCGGAGAGACGCTTCTTTCTATTGATCATTCCCTGATTCACGACAAAAAATCGGGACAGTTTTTTCTCTCGCCCGTCGGAACAAGGTCAAACTTGAAACGGAGCAAAAGGGTGAGGAGGAGGAAAGCGGCTTTGAGTTGAACATTCTGGAAGGCTCAAAAGTGCGATGGCATGCCGGGGTGCATACACAAAATGCAAAAACCGCCGGTCGAAACCGGCGGTTCCGGTGCGTTCGGCCACCAATGCATACTTCAACGCCTTGAACCGAATGCGTTTGGGCTTGGCGCCTTCCTCGCCCAGGCGTTTCTTCTTGTCGGCTTCGTATTCCTGATAATTGCTGGCGAAGAAATTCCATTGTGATTCGCCCTCGCAGGCGGAAATGTGCATGGCGATACAGACAAAGCCAATTGCAGAGGTTTGGGCTCAGGCGGCCTTTTTCAGTTTCATTTCCACTCGCAATCCAGCGGCTGCCAGCATATTCACCAGCGTGTCGAGGCTGAAGAGGTCAATTTTCCCTCGCATCAGATCGGAAATACGCGGCTGGGTGACGCCAAACTGTTTGGCCGCCTGCGCTTGCGTCAGGCCATTCTTCTCAATATGTGCAATCACAGCCATCATCAGCGAAGAACGAGCCTTCATGTGCGCTGCCTCGCCCGGCGTATCTTCGATCGCATCCCATACGCTGGCATGGCGTTTTTTTTCTGATCTGCTCATTTTCGGCTCCTGCGAACTCTGTTCATCAAATCCTTGTAGCGCAAACCGGCGAGGCCGATATCACCCACCGGTGTCTTTTGCGTTTTCTTCTGGAAGCAGTGCAGTACGTAAACGGCATCTTCAAATCTGGCCAAGTACACGACCCGGTATGCACCGGAACTGTCATGAAGCCGAATCTCGCGGACACCCCGCCCCACCGCTCGCCATTGGTTTCCAATCGAACGGATCCTGCCCATGCTGCACTCGATCGATCTGGAAACCTGCCTCACGCCGGGCAACCTGCGGAAAAGCTCGCAAGTCCTCCAGCGAAGTTCCCAGAAATTCGACGGGTTTGATCTGAACAGCCACGGACGGACTATACAATATTTTGTATAGTCCGTCGACAAGGCACTACTTCAGCGCCTTGAACCGGATGCGTTTGGGCTTGGCGCCTTCCTCGCCCAGGCGCTTCTTCTTGTCAGCTTCGTATTCCTGATAATTGCCGGCGAAGAAATTCCATTGCGAATCGCCCTCGCAGGCAAGGATGTGGGTGGCGATGCGATCGAGGAACCAGCGGTCGTGCGAGATCACCAGCACCGAACCGGCGAACTCCAGCAAGGCATCTTCGAGCGCGCGCAGGGTTTCCACATCGAGGTCGTTGGACGGCTCGTCGAGCAGCAACACATTGCCGCCGGAGATCAGCGTGGTGGCCAGATGCAGCCGCCCGCGCTCGCCGCCGGAGAGATTGCCGACGACTTTTTGCTGATCGGAGCCTTTGAAATTGAAGCGCCCGCAGTAGGCGCGCGAGGGCATTTCGAATTTGCCCACGGTCAGAATGTCCTGACCGCCCGAGACCGCTTCCCACACGGTTTTCTTGTTTTCCAGTGCGTCGCGGGTCTGATCGACAAAGGCCAGCTTGACCGTGGAGCCGATCACGACTCCTCCACTGTCGGGTTTCTCCTTGCCGGTAATCATGCGAAACAACGTCGATTTGCCGGCGCCGTTAGGGCCGATGATGCCGACAATGGCGCCGGGCGGCACGCTGAACGAGAGTTTGTCGATCAACAGCCGGTCGCCATAGCCCTTGGACACGTCCTTGAATTCGATCACGCTGTCGCCCAGGCGCTCGGCCACCGGGATGAAAATTTCCTGGGTTTCGTTGCGCTTCTGGTGCTCGATGGATGACAACTCCTCGAAGCGCGCAATGCGTGACTTGCTCTTGGCCTGACGCGCCTTGGGATTGGAGCGCACCCATTCGAGCTCCTTTTGCATTGACTTTATGCGCGCGGATTCCTGCTTGGCCTCGACTTCCAGGCGCTGCTCCTTTTGTTCCAGCCAGGACGAGTAATTGCCTTTCCAGGGGATGCCGTGGCCGCGGTCGAGTTCCAGTATCCATTCTGCGGCGTTGTCGAGAAAGTAGCGGTCGTGCGTGACGGCAACCACGGTGCCGGGAAATTTCTGCAGGAATTGCTCCAGCCAGTCGACGCTTTCCGCGTCAAGGTGATTGGTCGGCTCGTCGAGCAGCAGCATGTCCGGTTTGGATAGCAGCAATCGGCACAGCGCCACGCGGCGTTTTTCGCCGCCCGAGAGCTTTTCGATTTTCGCCTCCCAGGGCGGCAGGCGCAGCGCATCGGCGGCGATTTCGAGCTGGTGTTCGACATCGCTGCCGCTGGCGGCGAGTATGGCTTCGTATTTCGCCTGGTCGGTGGCAAGTTTGTCGAAATCAGCATCCGGCTCCGCATAAGCGGCATAGATTTCATCGAGCTTTTGCTTCGCTTCCATGATCTCGCCCAGGCCGCCTTCCACCGCCTGGCGCACCGTCTGGGTCGGATCGAGTTGCGGTTCCTGCGGCAGATAGCCGATGCGCAGGTTCGGCATCGGCGTGGCTTCGCCCTCGATGTCCTTGTCCACCCCGGCCATGATTTTCAGCAAACTGGACTTGCCGGAACCGTTCAGGCCGAGCATGCCGATTTTGGCGCCCGGGAAAAAAGACAGTGAAATATCCTTGAGGATGACGCGCTTGGGCGGGACGATCTTGCCCACGCGCTGCATCGTGAAAACGTATTGAGCCATGGCTATTGGTGCACGGTAATCAGGAAGGGGTGGGATTATGCGGGAAAACCCAATCAGGCGGCACGAGATTCGGTACGGTAGACCAGCAGCCCGCATGCCGTCACGGCAGCAAAAATAGCGCCGGTAAAAAAGGTCGCAGGCGCTCCATAGACCTGCCACATCGCCCCGGCAATGACGCTGGCGAGCAAAAGCGCCACGCCGCTGATGAGATGAAACAGGCCGAATGCCGTGCCGCGCAAATGTTCCGGTGCACTGTCGGCGACGAGCTTGGACAGCAGGCCTTGCGTGAGCGCCATGTGCAAACCCCAGAGCACGCTGCCGGTCAGCACCAGCAGAGCTGACGTGGCAAACGCCAGTGCCAGATCAGCCGCGATCAGAAAAAGCAAACCGAACAGCAGCAAGGTGCGCACACTCATGCGATCAGCGGCGATGCCGGCCGGATAAGCGAACAGCGCATAAGCCAAGTTCATCACAATCATCACGAGCGGCACGAAGCTAAGTGCCAGCCCGGCATCCTGTGCGCGCAGCAGGAGGAACGCTTCACTGAAGCGTGCCAGCGTGAACACCCCGCCCAGCAGAACAATCATCCAGAATCGTGCCGGCAAACGCCGTGCGTCCGTGAGTTTCCAAAGTGATGTTCCCGTAGCCGCGGATTTGCGCTCCGGTTCGCGGACATAGGCCATCAGCAAGATCACTGCAATAAACGCCGGCACCACGGCAATCCACATTGCCGCTGATATGTCGTTTGCAAACCAGATCATGAACACGATCGCCAGCAGCGGTCCGAGAAACGCCCCCACCGAATCGAGCGCCTGGCGCAAACCATAGGCCGCGCCTCGCAGGTGCGGCGGGGCAATGTCGGCTACCAGCGCATCGCGCGGGGCGCCGCGAATGCCCTTGCCGATACGGTCGACGAAACGCGCCGCGAATACCCAGCCGATGGAGCCAGCCAGCGGAAACACCGGTTTGGTGAAAGCCGACAACGCGTAGCCCAGCACCAGCAGAAACTTGCGCCTGCCCAGGTAATCGCTGAGCGCACCGGAAAAAATCCGGGTAATCGCCGCAGTGGCCTCCGCCACCCCCTCGACAATACCGACCGTCACCATGGACGCACCCAGAACCGTCGTCATGAAAATGGGAAGCAGGCTGTGGATCAGTTCGGAAGACGTGTCCATGAACAGCGAGCCAAATCCCAGCGCCCAGATGCCGATCGGCAGCCCGCGCAGGCTGGCCGGGGTAACAGGGGGTTTTTCTGAGTTGTTCAAAAGCCTGCGATTGCCCTGTAGAGGGCAGGCGGGTTGTTTGGGAGTCAACGATACACTGTTGTGTCGGCCGGCCCGCACCCGGCCGCCCTCACCGGTTTCACACGCCAGCCCCGGCGCGCGCTCCGCGAAGCCCGGAATCCACGTAAGCGCGCATCGCCACGGCCAGCCTGCGCACGCCCTCGCGAATCACCTCGGGCGCACTGCGGGTGAAATTCAGGCGCATCGCCGAATGATCTCGTCCAAACGGATCGAACACGCTGCCGGGCACAAACGCGACGTTTTCCTTCAGCGCATATTCGTACAACACATCGGTGTCGATACCGCGATCCTTCGCACGCAGCCAGACGAACATTCCGCCCGGAGGGCGTTCCCATTCGAACCACTCGCCGAGTTGTTGCGCAGCCTCATTGCACAGCGCATCGCGCCGCTCGCGGTAGACCGGCACGATGCGTTTGGCGTGCTCGACATCAAAGTTGCGTTCCACAAGTTCCAGGGCCACGGCCTGGGTCAATAGGCTGCTGCACATGTCGGTGGACTGTTTGGCCAGCGCAAGCTGACGGATTGCAGCGACGCTGCCTACCGCCCAGCCGACCCGCATTCCCGGCGAGATGCTTTTCGAAAACGTGCCGAGATAAATGACCGGCGCGGAATATGTCCCGCCGCCGTCGGCGGCCGCCGAGGACAGGATGTCCGGCTGCGGCTCGCCTTCGAAACGCAGGCAATGGTAGGGATCATCCTCCAGCAGCCAGGTGCCAGTTGCCTGCACCTTTGCCAACAAGGCAAGGCGCTGCGACTGCGGAACCAGCACCCCGGTCGGGTTCGAATAATTAGGCACCACGTAGGCAAACTTCGCGCGGCGCAGTGCTGCAACCGTTTCGACAGATTTTTCTGACCAGTCCAGTTTTTCGTACCCAGGTTGCCAGGGACGCCAGGCATCCAGTGCCCCCAGATAGGCGGGACACTGCGCGAGCACCCGGTCACCGCGCTCCAGAAGTGTCTTGCCCACCAGATCCAACCCCTGCATCGCACCCGTGGTGAGCAATACGTTTTCGACACCGAAACCACACCCGGTCTGCGTGCGCAGCCGCGCGGCAATTGCCTCGCGCAGAGCCGGCAGCCCTTCCACGGGACCGTACTCCAGGATGGCCGTTCCCCAGCGGGTCAGCGCGCGATCCGCCGCCGCCCGGATTTCCTCCACCGGATAAAGCTCCGCCGCCGGCAGGCCACCGGCGAGGCTGACCACCTCTGGCCGGCCGCCCAGCGCGAGGAATTGCTGGGTGATGGTGTTGCCAGATCGAAGCCAACTGGCGAAAGGCGGGTGTATCGGCATCATGTAATGGACATCAGATAGGCGATTCAGGAAGCAAAATTCAAAATTGAAACTCCAGCGCAAGGGGCTATGCGATCCGGGCAAATTATCGGACCATCCCGCGCATCGGATTGAAGGCTAATATAGCAAGCTTCCCGCACCGCTCCCAGCACGATGCGGGGCAGTTTGAAGCGGCGTCGAATTGGGGTAACCTTGTTGCGGGCTGCAAGACTGGAACATCACTGCCTTAACGACACTCATTGCATGCCGGGCCATGGTCCGGCAGGAGATCACCGATGCGCGCATTCGTCCTGATTCTGCTGTGCCTCACAAGCGTTGTCGCGGCGCAAGACGCGGGAAGCGGCGCAGACAATTCATTCATCGTGTCGCGCGTGGATCAGCAAGCGTATTCCGAGCCGGCCACCGTGCTGAGCTACCGCGAAAGCGAAGTTTTCCTGCAAGGCCGCAGCCACTTCAAACGCCGCTGGATCGCACCGATCACCTTCAACGGCGAATGGGGACTGGGCCCAACCTTTATCCAGACGCGCTGCTCCGAGTGCCACGTCAACAACGGCCGCGGCGGTCCGCCGCCGGCGGGAGAGCAGCTATCTACCATGCTGGTGCGCCTGAGCTTGCCGGGTACCGACGAACACGGCGGACCGAAGCCGGACCCGAATTACGGAGACCAGTTCCAGAACAATGCGCTCCAGGCCCAGGAAGTCGATTTGCGCTATGCCCACGAAATGGTTCAGGCGGAAGCGGCGCTGTATCTCGACTGGGAAGAACGCAAGATAACGCTTCCCGACGGCGAGCAAGTTTCGCTGCGCAAGCCATTGCTGCGAATTGAAAAGCTGGCCTTTGGCCCGTTGGGCGCGGGAGCGATGACTTCGCTGCGCAATACCTCACCGGTATTCGGGCTCGGGTTGCTCGAAGCAGTGCCGGAGGAAACCGTGCTCAAGATGGCCGAGGAGCAGAAGAAGGCCGGGCTCAATGGCCGGCCGAATTACGTCTGGGATGCGGTCAACAAACGCACCGCGCTTGGCCGTTTCGGCTGGAAGGCCAACACCCCCAACCTCATGCAACAAACGGCGGCGGCGTTCCTGGGTGATATCGGAGTCACGTCGAGGCTTTTCCGCACTCAGAACTGTCCGCCGGTCCAGCGTGTATGCCAGATTCAGGACCCTGCCAATGACCCGGAAGTCATCGATGCGGACATGGTTGACTTCGAACTGTGGCTGCGCACCGTGGCGGCACCGGCGCCGCGCAACCAGAGCGACCCGGTCGTGCGCCGGGGCGAGACGTTGTTCAGCCAAGCCGCCTGCGCGGCCTGCCATGTGCCCGAACTCAAAACCGGCCAGACCTATCCTGCGTTTCCGAAACTGGAAAATCGCACATTTCGCCCCTTCACCGATATGCTGCTGCACGACATGGGAGAGGATCTTGCCGATGGCCGTCCGGATTTCAAAGCCGGCCCGCGCGACTGGCGCACAACGCCGTTGTGGGGACTGGGCCTGTCGGCAGTGGTGAACGGCCAGTCGGCGCTGATGCACGACGGGCGCGCGCGCAATGTCACCGAGGCCATCCTGTGGCATGGCGGCGAAGGATCCGCATCACGCGATGCGTTTTCCAGAATGCCGAAGGCAGACCGGGAAGCACTGATCAAATATGTCGAAGCAATATAGGTCCGCCGTCGGGCCATGACGGATTAAGCCTGCCGCTGGCGAATTTGACAGTCTGAGCAGGATCGGCCGGCACCGCCAGTACCGGCTGCAACGGCATAAGTTCTGTCCCGGTATCGACCCGATCCGGACCTTCCCGCGATCAGGTCTCCCGCCGTATCAGATCATTTTGCAGCGCGTCGATCTGGTCAAGAATGCTCGCAAAGCGCGCGCCGAACTCCGTCAACCGGTACTCAACGCGCGGGGGGAGTTCCGCATAGCTTACCTTGTCCAAAATGCCGTAGCGCACCAGCTTGCGCAGGCGCTCGTTGAGCACCTTGGCTGTCAGTCCGTCGATGGCATGCTCCATTGCGCCCGGTCTATGCACACCCTTGCGCACCAGCCCCAGCACCGCAACAGACCATTTGCAGCCAACGATGTTTTCAACCATCGTCGCCACAGGTGGCGATTGTCCCAAATCCAATTTCATCTTCATAAACCGCGATGCATACCAGAAAGTAAGTACCCCACCAGTTTGTGCCCGCTGTTGCCAGCGCAAATTTCACACTACTCTGGACGCCCACTCTTCCACAGGAGGCGCACATGAAAACAGTGAATCGTTGTCTCGCAGCTCTCGCCGGCATTGTGCTGGCTCAATCCGCAGCAGCGCAAGTACCCTATCCCGAGGGCTATCGCAACTGGACGCACGTTAAGAGCATGGTCATCAATCCGGGACATGCGCTCTACGATGCTTTCGGCGGCATGCATCATATCTACGCCAATCCGAAAGCCATCAAAGGCTACAGGAAGGGAAAATTTCCGGACGGCGCCGTGATCGTGTTCGACCTCCTGACGGCCAACACTGACGGCAACGCCATACAGGAAGGTGCGCGCAAAGTCGTCGGCGTGATGGTCAAGCGCTCCGGCCAGTACAAGCAGACCGGCGGATGGGGTTTCGAGGGTTTCAAAGGCGATACCCGCGAACGCGCTGTCGGCGAGAATGCGGCCTCCGCGTGCTTTCAGTGCCATACTGCACAAGAAGACAAGGACTTCGTATTCAGCCAATGGCGCCAGTAGATTCGAAACGGCAGGCGGCACCCGAGCTCGACGTCGCAGCATGGTTCAATACGCCGGCTCCATTGCGACTGGCGCAGCTTCGCGGACGCGTGGTGGTGCTGCATGCGTTCCAGATGCTCTGCCCTGGCTGCATCCTGCACGGCGTGCCGCAGGCGCAGCGCATTCACAACCTGTTCGCGCCGGACGAAGTACAGGTCATCGGTTTGCACACCGTGTTCGAGCATCATGACGCCATGCGCGAGCCGAGCCTCAAGGCATTCATGCACGAATTCCGCGTCACGTTTCCGGTGGCGGTAGACCGGCATCAGGACGGGGAGTCCCTGCCTTCAACGATGGCGCGCTATGAGATGCAGGGGACGCCAACGCTCATTCTGGTCGACCGTGCCGGCCACATCCGCGCGCATCAGTTCGGGCAGGCTGATGACATGGCGGTCGGTGCACAGATCGCGCGGTTGGTGGCCGAGCCGGTGCCTGCATAAGTCTCAGCGCGAAAATCGTTTCTGACGCCTGCGCGTGACCGGCGCGCGGCCTTGTACGGGCAGCATGGCAGTGAACCGAGAAAAAGCAGTTGAACCACAGATGCCCTCGAGTAGCGTGGAGTACCCTTTTAGGCACTGAGAACACGAAGAAAAATAAATTGTTGCATCTATTCGCGCACTCACCACAAAGGTGAACACTAATGGCACGATAACTAGTTGATTTATTGCCCTTCTTCGCGCCTCTGTGACTCTGTGGTGCGGTTTTTAGGATGAACGGCTGCTGCTTCCCCACCTCCACTCTTGCCGCAAGGAACGCTATGGCCCGCGTTGCCTACCGGAACCCCTCCGATCTCGCGCCCGACAATCGACATCTTCTGGCGCGCAACACCAATTGCGCTATTTATGCAGCACGCCCCGATCAAGCTTGAACCCACTTCCCTCCGACCTGGTCGCCTGCGCTGTCCCGCCATGTAATACAAGCAAGATCACTTTTACGCCGCCTTTGTCACGTCCAGCAACGAGCGAAGTTGATCGATGAAATCGCGGCACGCTGTTGTGGCCTCGACATGCCCACCGTCAAGGTCGAGGTAGAGTTACGTTGCAGATGCCCGTAGTGCCAAAGCACAAATGTAAAACGCGCCGTCGAATAACAGCCTGAGAGGACGGCGACACCCTGGAAACCGCATTCCATCGGCCGCGCATCGATGCGGGCCAAGGCGCCCTGGTCATCGGCGATGCCGCGCTCGATGAAGAGATCCATCAAGCATTGCAGGCGCGGAAACAAAAACTGGGGTGCGACCGAAATCAGCTCCCCATTTGCCGATGCCAAGGATGTCAACGGAGTTCAGACTTCACCCGTGAATTCACCGCGGGCGGGATAGTCCTTTGAGATGGCTGCATCTACCGCACCCAGGAGATCCTGGAACTGCGGCCGTGCAAACGGCATGGTTTGTACGGATCCATAATAAAGCGTCCCGTCCGGCCGGACGAGGAAAACGCCGGGCTCACTGAACAACGCGGGCTCTTCGATGCCAATGGAGGTCTTTCCCCGGGAGGCGCTGATGTACAGGCCCCATTGCCGCGCGCTGCGCAGGCTCAAACCGAAAGCGAACCTGAGCATTTTTGCGTTGACCTTCTGCGCCATCTGCTGGCCTCGCTCTTCCGTGTCGCTGCTGATCGCCGTGACCTGAACGCCGCGCGCCTGAAACTCCGGCGTAAGGCGTTCCAGCTCCAACAGGTACTTTGCGCAGATCGGGCAGTGCAGCCCACGATAGAAGACGAGCAGGTCGAACCTTTCGGCTGGGGAAGCGCCCAGCACAAACCGCCCACTGGTGGTGAGGGGTACGTTTAGCGCGGGTACCGGGTATCGGGGAAGCAGGCAATTGGGGGTCATTGGCATGGTTTTATTCTCGATGATGGAATAAACGGCATAGGGTCGGCAAGTCGTCCGGGCGCCGGGCCGAGACTACGCGACGCCCCTCGTCTCGTCAAAATAGACTG
>JANNTE010000459.1:0-5906 GCA_031403365.1 Betaproteobacteria bacterium
ACGAAAATTCCCACATCTTCCCTCACCCCTGCCCCTCTCCCGGAGGGCGAGGGGAATAAACCCTCGCCCTGCGGGAGAGGGTGGCGCGAAGCGACGGGTGAGGGAGGTTTTTGACTTTTCGTCCGCCAGGAACAGTGGCAATAACTCTATTTCTCGATCCGCATATCGCTGCTTGGTTAATGAAGTAATGAAATAGAAATGGAATCAGTCCATGCGCTCGCGCGCCAGCGCTGCCCCGGCGCAAAGCGCCCGCAGCTTTGCTTCCGCGATGTCGCGGCTCATCGGTGCCATGCCGCAGTTGGTGCAGGCGAGGATGTTTTCTTTCGGCAAGTACTTCGTTGCCTCAGAGAGCAGTCTGGCGATTTCTTCTGGTGTTTCCACTTTCTCGCTGGCCACGTCGATGGCGCCGACCAGAACGGTTTTATCGCCCAGCAATTTAAGCAGGCTCATGGGCACGCGCGAGTGCATGCACTCGACCGATATCTGGTCAATGCGGCTTTTCGCCAGTGCCGGAAAAATTTCCTCGTACTGGCGCCACTGGCTGCCCAGGGATTGCTTCCAGTCGATGTTGGCCTTGATGCCGTAGCCATAGCAGATGTGAACCGCAGTCTTGCATTTCAGGCCGTCGATGGCGCGGTGCAGGGCTTCGATGCCCCAGCGTTTCACGTCATCCATGTAGACGTTGAACGCGGGCTCGTCGAACTGGATCACATCCACACCTTGCGCTTCGAGCGCGCGCGCTTCCTGGTTGAGCAGTTCGGCCAGGGCCATCGCCAGCTTGGCCTTGTCACGGTAATGCGAGTCGGCCACGGTATCGACCATGGTCATTGGCCCGGGCATGGTGATCTTGAGCTTGCGCCGGGTGTGCGCACGCGCAACCTTCGCTTCCATTTCATGAACGCGCCCGCGCAACTTCACCGCCCCTACCACCACCGGCACCATGGCCTCGTAGCGATTGTCGCGTATGCCCATTTTCACCTTGTGCTCGAAATCCAGGCCTTCCACGGCTTCCAGAAATCCGTGTACGAAGTGCTGGCGCGACTGCTCGCCGTCGCCCACGACGCTGATGCCGGCGTCTTCCTGGACCTTGATCCAGAGCAGGGTGGCGTCGTGCTTGGCTTCAAGCAGCGCATCGCCGTCCAGTTTCCACTGCGGCCAGAGTTTTCCGGGCTCGGCAAGCCAGGACGGTTTGGGCAGGCTGCCGGCGATGGTTGTTTCAAACATCAGGGTATCGAGTGCGGTATGGAACCAGGACAGGCATGATAATGCCGGCCCGGAGCCCGGGGGGAAGATTTGACATCGGCGCGCTTTGCGCACAAACCCGGGATCGGCGAGAATTGCGCTGCGACGGAAAAATTTGAGGCAGACCATGCAGGCTCTTTTGACAGTCTCGCGCGCGATTGACGCGCTCAATGCAAGGATAGGGCAGGCCCTGATCTGGCTGGTGCTGGCGATGGCGCTGGTGAGCTCGAGCAACGCCATCTTTCGATATCTGTTCAATCAGAGCTCGAACGCCTGGCTCGAACTGCAATGGTATTTGTTCGCGGCGGTGTTCCTGATCGGCGCCGGGTACACGCTGCTGCACAACGAGCACATTCGCATCGACGTGGTTTCGTCCCACCTTTCTGCCCGTGCACGGGCCTGGATCGACATTTTCGGCACGCTGGTGTTCCTGCTGCCGGTTTCGTTCTTCGTCGTATGGCTGTCCTGGCCGGTGTTCATGAATGCCTGGACCAGCCAGGAGATTTCCGGCAACGCCGGCGGCCTGATCCGCTGGCCGGCTCGGTTGATGGTTCCGCTGGGTTTTCTGCTCCTGAGCATGCAGGGCGTATCCGAACTGATAAAACGCATCGCGTTCCTGCGTGGATTGATCGCGGATCCAGCGGAGAAGCACGGTCCGTCGGCACCCATGGCGCCGGGCGCGGGAGCCGCGCAATGAGCGAATTCGTGATCGCCTACATCGCGCCCCTGATGTTCTGTGCGCTGGTGGTATTTCTGCTGCTGGGCTACCCGGTGGCATTCGCGCTCGGTGCAGTGGGACTTTCATTCGGCCTGCTCGGCGTGCAACTCGGGCTCTTGAACCCGGAGCTGTTTCAGGCCCTGCCCGAGCGCATCTTCGGCATCATGACCAACGACACTTTGCTCGCGGTGCCGTTTTTCACGTTCATGGGATTGATTCTCGAGCGCAGCGGCATGGCGGAAGATTTGCTTGACACCGTCGGCCAGTTGTTCGGCCCGGTGCGCGGCGGTCTGGCTTACGCCGTGATTTTCGTCGGCGCGCTGCTCGCCGCGACTACCGGTGTAGTCGCGGCTTCCGTGATCTCGATGGGCCTTATCTCGTTGCCGATCATGCTGCGCTACGGCTACGACCGGCGCCTGGCAAGCGGTGTGATCGCCGCATCGGGAACGCTGGCGCAAATCATTCCTCCGTCGCTGGTTCTGATCGTGCTCGCCGACCAGCTCGGCCGCTCTGTGGGCGACATGTACAAGGGCGCCCTGTTTCCCGGCCTGGTACTGGCGGGCTTGTATTTCGGTTACGTATTCGCAAAAGCGCTCGCATCGCCAGAGTCGGCGCCAGCCCTTCCGGCCAGCGCACGAACTCTGCGCGGTCTCCAGCTTCTGAAACGTGTGATCTTCGTGCTGATCCCGCCGCTGGCGCTGATCTTTCTGGTGCTGGGCACGATTTTCCTCGGCGTCGCAACGCCGACCGAAGGCGGCGCCATGGGCGCCACAGGCGCGCTGGCGCTGGCGCTCGCCAACCGGCGGATGAGCTGGTCACTGCTTAAACAGGCGATGAACACGACGACCAAACTGTCGTCCTTCGTTCTGTTCATTCTGATCGGCTCGACCGTGTTCAGCCTGACGTTTCGCGCAGTGAACGGCGACTTGTGGGTCGAGCACCTGCTCACCGGTCTGCCCGGCGGCCAGATCGGATTCCTGATCGTGGTCAACATCCTGGTGTTCGTGCTGGCGTTTTTTCTCGACTTCTTCGAGCTGGCCTTCATCATCGTGCCGCTGCTGGCGCCGGTCGCGGACAAGCTGGGCATTGATCTGATCTGGTTTGGCGTGTTGCTGGCGGTCAACATGCAGACCTCGTTCATGCACCCGCCATTCGGCTTCGCGTTGTTTTACCTGCGCAGCGTCGCGCCGCTAAAGGCGTATATCGACAAAATCACCGGCAAGACCATCGCACCGGTAACCACCGGGCAGATTTACTGGGGCGCGGTGCCTTTCGTGGTCATCCAGGTCATCATGGTCGGCATTGTCATCGCTTTTCCCGAACTGGTGACCGGCAATCTGGACAAGAATCCGGCCGAGTCGTCTACGATCGAGATCAACATTCCGGCGCCGGATCACGAACAAGAACAGATGGAGCGCGAAGCCGATCCGCCTGATTTCGGGGCGCCCGATTCCGCCGTGCCCGGCGCGCCGCCGTCGAAGTAGCCCGGACTACTTGCCGGCGCCGAGTTTCGAGTAGAACGCGTAATTGTCGTAGGTAGACTCGGCGACACGGAACCACAGGAATTGCTCGTCGCGGAATTTTTTCCACTCCGGATAGATGCGTTTCCAGTGCGCGCTCCTGGCCTTGAGCTCCTCGTAAAGCTCATAGGACGCTTTTTCGCAGGCTTCCAGCACCGGTTTGGGGAAGGCGCGCAACACGGTGCCGCTCGCGACCAGCCGGCGCAGAGCCACAGGATTCTGCGCATCATACTTTGCAGGCATCCACGCGCTTGCTTCGCCGCAGGCGGCCTTCAACGCGGCCTGGTAGGCCTTCGGCAATTCATTCCATTTCTTTTCGTTGACCAGCGCCATGAGCATGGGCCCGCCTTCCCACCAGCCGGGATAGTAGTAGTACTTGGCCACTTTGTTGAAGCCCAGTTTCTCGTCGTCGTAGGGGCCGACCCACTCGGCGCCGTCTATCGTGCCTTTTTCGAGCGCAGGATAGATGTCCGGCCCGCCGATCATCTGAGGCACCACGTCCAGCTTCGCCAGCACCAGGCCGGCCATGCCACCGATGCGAAACTTCAACCCCTTCAGGTCAGCAACCGTCTTGATTTCCTTTCGGAACCAGCCGCCCATCTGACAGCCTGTACTCCCCGCGAGCAAGGCAACACAGCCGTACTCCTTGAACAGTGGCGCCATTGCCTCGGCGCCGCCGCCGAAGTGCCACCACGAATAGCTTTGGCGCGTATTCATGCCGAAAGAGAGGCAACTGCCCAGGGTGAATGCCGGGTCCTTGCCGAAGTAGTAGTAGGAGGCCGTATGTCCCATTTCCACGGTGCCGGCTTGCACTGCATCGAGCACTTGCAGGGCGGGCACGATTTCGCCGGCGGCGAACACGCGGATCTGAAACTTGCCGTCGGTCATCTCGGCAACGCGCTTTGACACCAGCTCCGCGCCGCCGTAAATCGTGTCGAGGCTCTTGGGCCAGCTCGCGGCCATGCGCCATTGAATGGCGGGCTGGGACTGGGCGATGGCCGGCGCTGATATCGCGCCGGCAGCGGCGCCCAAAGCCGCCTTGGTCAAAAAAGATCTGCGTTTCATTCGTTCCCCCTGGAGGTCGATCGGTTGCGGCCTATGTTAGCGCATCGCGCGTGACGCGATTCTAGATCGAGTTTACCGGCAGGCGCAAAGGATGCCGATGTTTTTCGTTGCTGCCGGCGCCACGCTAATATAATCCGGATTCGATCAATGCCGTGCAGGAGAAAGGTCGTTCATGAGCTTCACTTGGGATCTGCCCTATCCTTCGCAGCGCAGCCCGCTGCTGGCACGCAACATCGTTGCGGCGTCGCAACCGCTGGCGGCGCAGGCTGGCCTTCGCATGCTGCTCAAGGGCGGCAACGCCGTAGACGCTGCAGTGGCCACCGCTGTCGCGCTCACCGTCGTGGAGCCCACCATGAACGGCATCGGCAGCGACGCCTTTGCGCTGGTGTGGGCAGAGGGAAAACTGCACGGGCTGAATGCTTCCGGCCGCTCTCCTGCCGCGTGGTCGCCAGCGCGCTACGCCGGGCGCGACAAGATGCCCACCGAAGGCTGGGATACGGTCACGGTGCCCGGTGCGGTTTCGGCCTGGGCCGCGCTGTCGAAGCGATTCGGGCGCCTGCCGTTCGCGGATTTGTTTGAACCGGCGATCGAGTATGCGCACAACGGTTTTCTGGTTTCACCGGTGATCGCAAAACAGTGGGCCGACGCGACGTCACGCTTGCAGGATCAACCGAATTACCGCGCGTCTTTCATGCCCGGCGGACGCGCGCCCAAACCCGGCGAATTGTTCCGCTTCCCCGACCAGGCGACAACGCTTGCGCGCATCGGGAAAACCGGCGGCGAAGCATTTTATCGCGGCGATCTGGCGGCGAAAATTGCGGCAGCGAGCGCTGCGCAAGGCGGCACGATGACGCCCGCCGATCTGGCCGCGCATGGCGCCGACTGGGTGCAACCGATCCATGTTGCATACAAGGGCCATGAGCTGCACGAAATACCGCCCAACGGCCAGGGCATCGCGGCATTGATGGCGCTGGGTATCTTGCGCGACTTTGATCTGGCGAGTTATCCGGTGGATTCCGTCGACAGTCTGCATTTGCAAATCGAAGCCATGAAGCTCGCATTTGCGGATGTCTATCGTTACGTATCCGATCCGGATACCATGAAATTCAAATCGAGCGATCTGCTGAACACCGACTATCTGCGCCAGCGCGCCCATCTGATCGATCCTCGGCGCGCCACCGATTTCGGCCCGGGTGCGCTTAACCGCTCCGACACCATCTATCTTTCGGTCGTCGATGAAAAACGCTTGGCCGTGTCGTTTATCAACTCGGTTTATGATCGCTTTGGTTGCGCAATCGTGACGCCCAAAACCGGGATCGCACTGCAAAATCGCGGCGCCGGCTTCTTAACCGGCGCCTCCC
>JANNTE010000460.1:0-5087 GCA_031403365.1 Betaproteobacteria bacterium
TAGTAGAACTCGACCACGTTCGTGCAATGTTCCGGACTTCTTGCGATGATGGTGCTGACTACCAGCACGTTCGGATACCACTCCACCATCACGTTCGGGAAATAGGTGAGCCAGATCGCGCCCTGTTTCGGCATCTCGCCGTCGTTGTAACGAAGAACCGCTTCATGCCAGGTCTTATAGGCGGCCGTGCCGGGTTTACCCAGTGCCTGATTCAGGCCGACGGTCTGCACGCTGTACCACTCGCCGAATTCCCACTTGAGATCGTCGGAATTGACAAACTGACCGAGTCCCGGATGGAAGGGCCCGACGTGATAGTCCTCAAGATAAACTTCGATGAAAGTCTTCCAGTTGACCGGATACTCGTGGGTCAACACCCGATCGAGCTTATAACCGGAAAAATCCAGGTCGGCGAGTACGCCCAGGCTGGCCAGGTCGCGATTCGGGTCGCGCGGGCCGGCAAATTGCAGGCCGTTCCACCCGGTCAGCGCCGTTTTGCCAAGATCCAGGCAGGGATTGCCCGGAAAATGCGGGGCCCCAAGCAATTTCCCTGAAAGATCATACGTCCAGCGGTGCAGAGGGCAGACGATGTTTTGGGTATTGCCGCCGCCTTTGAGCATGATCGATTGCCGGTGGCGGCAAATGTTGGAAAGCAGTTCCACGCCACTCTGGTTGCGCACCAGGACCTGAGCATGACCCATCCAGTCAAGTGACCGATAGTCTCCAAGCCCAGGCACCATGAGTTCATGGCCGACATAGTTCGGGCCACCCTGGAACAGTAGTTTCTGCTCGATATCGGCGAGGCGCGGGTCGAAGTACCAGTCGATCGGGAGTTGTCCCGGCGTGCGTGTCAGGGCGGAAACATTAGCCAGATCAGTCATAACCAGATGTCCCGTGCAGCGAGAATAAATAAAAATCCGCCCCGTACACGATGCGTAATGGGGCGGAGTTCCGGTGAAGATTCTCCCCCAAAACCACGCCAGGCGCAATGATTTTGGGGCGTGGATCAGATTCGGTGGTTTATGTGGCCATCGTCGATTGACCGCGGTTCCGATGTTCGGCTATTTTTACGGACTTGTCCTGCCACTGCCTTATTGACCAATGGTAACTTTGTGACCAAATCCAAATCCCAGATCCCGCAATCGTTCGAAGCCGCATTGGCCGAAATCGAGGCTATCGTCGCCGCAATGGAGGCGGGACAGCTGCCGCTGGAACAATCGCTGACCGCGTACAAACGCGGTGCCGAACTCCTCCAGTTCTGCCAGACGCGGCTCCAGGAAGCCCAGCAGCAGGTCAAGATTCTCGAAGCCGGCACACTCAAGAATTTCGAAGGTGACGATACCATCTGATTTTCAGGGCTGGATGCTCGACCGGCGCAGCCGTATCGAGCACGCTCTCGAAAACGCGTTGCCGGCGCCCGAGATCGTGCCCTCACGCCTGCACGCCGCGATGCGCTAC
This sequence comes from Betaproteobacteria bacterium, assembly GCA_031403365.1. Classification (GTDB taxonomy): domain Bacteria; phylum Pseudomonadota; class Gammaproteobacteria; order Burkholderiales; family JACQAP01; genus JACQAP01. The sequence continues at coordinate 1,456 of JANNTE010000460.1, forward strand.
GCCGTCCTCGGGGGAGGCAAGAGAGTCCGGCCGCTGCTGGCCTATGGCGCCGGAGAACTGGCCGCGGCGCCGCTTGACCGGGTGGATTGCGCGGCCGCAGCCGTCGAGCTGATTCACGCTTATTCTCTGGTTCATGACGACATGCCGGCAATGGATGACGATGTATTGCGCCGGGGCAGGCCGACCGTGCATGTCCAGTATGACCAGGCGACAGCGCTGCTGGTAGGCGACAGCCTGCAGAGCCTTGCATTTCAGATGTTGTCGGGTCGCGCACTGGCCGAGGATGCGCGCCGGCAATTGGGAATGGTTGAGTTGCTGGCGCGCGCCAGCGGATCGCGCGGCATGGCCGGAGGCCAGGCGATAGATCTGGAATCGACGGCGAGGATGCTCGAACTCCCCGAGCTGGAGAACATGCATATTCACAAGACCGGCGCCTTGATCCGCGCTTCTGTGGCCCTGGGCGCGCGCTGTGGGCCGGCGCTCAACGAAGTGCAGTTCGCGGACCTGGACCGGTTCGGGAAATTAATTGGCCTGGCTTTCCAGGTAGTCGATGATGTGCTTGATGCCGATGCGAGTACCGCAGTGCTCGGCAAGACCGCGGGCAAGGACGCACGCAACAACAAACCGACTTATGTGAGCGTTCTGGGCCTTGTGCGTGCCCGGGAACTTGCCAGGCAGCTGCACGATAGCGCCTTGAAGGCCTTGGAGTCATTGCCGCTGGCCGGCGGGAATTTACGCCCGCTGGCTGAACTGATTGTGTTAAGAAAATCCTGACCATTGAGTCGATCCTACCCAGGCCGCGCCCGCCGCAGACCAATCTCATGCATGAACTCCTGAAGTCCATCCAGTCCCCCGCTGATTTGCGAGCACTCGAGCGCCGACAACTGCCCGAGCTCGCACGCGAACTGCGCGAGTTCCTGATCCAGTCGGTCTCCAGTACGGGCGGCCACCTGTCCTCCAATCTGGGGACCGTGGAACTCACCATTGCGTTGCACTACGTGTTCAACACACCCGAGGACCGGCTGGTATGGGACGTCGGACATCAGACCTACGCGCACAAGATCTTGACCGGGCGCCGTGAGCTCATGCCGACGCTGCGCCAGTACGGCGGACTTGCCGGATTTCCGCGCCGCGTAGAGAGCGAATACGACACCTTCGGCACCGCGCATTCGAGCACGTCCATAAGCGCGGCGCTAGGCATGGCCGTTGCGGCGCGGCTCAAAGGCGAAGACCGGCGCGTCGTCGCAATCATCGGCGACGGTGCCATGACCGCCGGTATGGCCTTCGAGGCGTTGAACAACGCCGGTGCCATGGACGCCAATGTTCTTGTCGTGCTCAACGATAACGACATGTCGATCTCGGAGAATGTAGGCGCGCTGAACAACTACCTTGCGAAACTGATGTCGGGACGGTTCTACGCAGCGGCACGGAAAACCGGCGAAAAAGTGCTCGGCGTGGTGCCGCCGGTACTGGAACTGGCCAAGCGCGCGGAAGAACACGTCAAGGGCATGGTCATCCCCGGCACGTTGTTCGAGGAATTCGGGTTCAACTATATCGGTCCGATCGACGGCCACAATCTCGATGCTCTGGTATCCACGTTGGGCAATATCCGCAAGCTCGACGGACCTCAGTTCCTGCATGTGGCCACCCGCAAAGGCAAGGGTTACGAACGCGCTGAGGGCGATCCGATCCTTTACCACGGCGTCACCAAATTCGATCCCGCTGCGGGCATCGTTGCGAAACCGGCTGGCAAGCCAGGCTATACGCAAGTCTTTGGTGACTGGCTCTGCGATATGGCAGCACTGGATTCGCGCCTGATCGGCATCACTCCCGCCATGCGTGAAGGCTCGGGCATGGTGCGTTTCTCGCAGGAGTTTCCGGACCGCTATTTCGATGTCGGCATCGCCGAGCAGCACGCCCTGACCTTTGCGGCGGGCCTGGCTTGCGAAGGCGCCAAGCCGGTGGTGGCGATCTACTCCACGTTTCTGCAACGCGCCTACGATCAACTTATTCACGACATCTGCATCCAGAACCTGCCGGTTTTGTTTGGCATCGACCGCGCCGGCCTTGTCGGCGCGGACGGGCCGACGCATGCAGGCAGCTTTGATCTGACTTATCTGCGCTGTCTGCCCAACATGATCATCATGGTCCCGGCCGACGAGAACGAGTCCCGCCAGATGCTCTACACCGGATTTCAACTCGATGCTCCAGTGGCGGTGCGTTATCCGCGCGGGAGCGGCCCGGGCGTGCCGGTACAACAGGCCATGTCGGCGCTGCCGCTGGGCAAGGGCGAGATACGCCGTCGCGGCAGCAAGGTGGCCATCCTGTCATTTGGCGCCTTGCTCAAACCTTGCCTGGACGCTGCAGAAAAGCTGAACGCGACGGTGGCGAACATGCGATTCGTCAAACCGCTCGACGAAGAACTCATTGCCGGACTGGCGCGCGACCATACGCATTTGGTTACCGTGGAAGAAAACACCACTCTTGGCGGTGCCGGCAGCGCCGTGCTTGAAGTGCTCGAGAAACTCGGCCGGCAATGCCCGACCCTGCAACTTGGACTGCCCGATAGATTCATCGATCACGGCGATCCGGTGAAATTGCTCGGAGACTGCGGGCTGGACGCGGCGGGTATCGAGCATTCGATTGCCCGCTTCATTACCAGGTAATTGCAGCTTCACCAACGGTGACGAGCGCGACTATAATCGCCGCTAATCACCACGCTCCAGAGGAGCACCGCCATGAATTCCCCGGATAGTTTCATTATTCCAGACGTGCAGGGTGCGGCCGATACCCGCCGCCTCGCCATTGACAAGGTCGGCATCAAGGCCATTCGTCATCCGGTGCGCGTGGCGGATCGCGACGGCGGCGTTCAGCACACTATCGCCATGTTCAACATGACCGTCGGGCTGCCACACAATTTCAAAGGCACCCACATGTCGCGCTTCGTGGAAATCCTGAATACCAACGAGCGCGAAATTTCAGTCGAGTCGTTTGAAGGCATGCTGCGCAACATGGTCAAGCGCCTGGATGCGGAGTTCGGTCGCATCGAGATGACTTTTCCGTATTTCGTCAACAAGGCCGCGCCGGTGTCCGGCGTAATGAGCCTGATGGATTACGATGTGACATTCACCGGCGAGGTAACGCAACAGGGCTACAATTTCACGATGAAAGTCGTGGTGCCGGTGACCAGCCTGTGCCCATGCTCGAAAAAGATCGCCGAGTATGGCGCGCACAACCAGCGCTCGCATGTGACCATTACCGCGCGCACCAACGCCCATATCTGGATCGAGGAACTGGTGCGCGTGGCCGAAGAGCAGGCGTCTTGCGAACTGTACGGACTGCTGAAACGGCCGGACGAAAAATTCGTCACAGAGCGCGCCTATGACAACCCGAAATTCGTTGAAGATCTGGTGCGCGATGTCGCCACCGTTCTGAATGCCGACCCCCGAATCGATGCCTACGTTGTCGAATCGGAGAACTTCGAGTCCATTCACAATCATTCCGCCTATGCGCTGATCGAGAAGGACAAGGCTGGCAAAATCGGTTGATGGGTAGCGCTTCGCTTGACCCATCCCACGTTCCTTCGAAGCGCCGATTGAATCATCGGCCTTGATGCCCGCGCGACACCGGAG
>JANNTE010000461.1:0-9373 GCA_031403365.1 Betaproteobacteria bacterium
ATCTCGCGGGTGAGCGGCAAGGGTGAAGTCTGCGGGCGCGCGCCTTTGGCGATCATGGGCGCGGCGCGCTTGAGCGTATCGCGCACGGCTTCGGAAATATCGTCGCGGTCGAACATGGCGATGAAGGTCACCGGCCGGCCGCTTTCGTCGAGAAGCAGGTCCAGGATCTCGGCCTGCTCTTCTTCCAGCACGGCGATCTGCCGCGTGAGCGCTACTTCGATCGCGCCCTTGTTCTTTTCCTTGAGCACGTTCGCGTAAGCCTTGAGTTCGTCACGGCTGGCGTTGCGGCAGGCAAGCGGCCGCCCGCCGAAGCCGAGGTGCTGATTGAGAACAGTGCTGGAAAAGCCGAACGCGCCGGCATCCATCGCCCCGCCGAGCAGCGCCTTGATCTGCGCAGTTTCTTGCGTTGTCGCCGCCCGCTCCATTGACTCTTCGCCCATGACGAAATGCCGGAACGGCGTGAGCGGCGCGAGAAAACCGAGATTCACCGAGGGCTTGCGGCGCGCGGCGGCGTCCATGTATTCGGGGAAAGTTTCCCAGTCCCAGGTGATGCCTTTATCGAGCACTTCGAAGGGAATGGCTTCCACGTTGACCAGATCGCGCATCGCGATTTCGCGCGACTCGGGGCGGCAGGGCGCGATGCCGACACCGCAGTTGCCCATCATTACGCTGGTCACGCCATGCCAGGACGACGGCGTCACCGCGCCGTCCCAGCAGATCTGCGCATCGTAGTGCGTATGCGGATCGATGAAGCCCGGCGCGACGACACAGTCGGAAGCGTCGATGGTTTGCGTCGCACTACCGTTGACGCGGCCCACTTCGGCGATCTTTCCGCCCGCGATGGCGATATCCGCGTGCCGGCCCGGCGCGCCGGTGCCGTCGATGACAAGTCCGTTCTTGATCAGCAGGTCGTAGGCCATGGGGTTACCCTTTTGCAGCTATGTCAGGGGATCGTGCCGGTCCGCGCCGGCATCCCCTGTGTCGGGGACGCTCGATTTCGCTTTTTTTCATTTCTCTTCACCATGCGGATTGCCGTAGACGAGCGCAGCGAGCCCGGGATACAGGCGCTCGCACAATCGCCTGCGCCGCTCAAGAGGAGAAAGGCCAGGCGAAAACGAAGAAATAACCATGGCCCGGGCGGTTTCGAACATGCTCACGCCGATCTGGAATCGTTCTACCGGCTGCATACGCGCATATCTTTCGCGGACCATCAACGCAATCTCAGGGCTCGTGTCGTTCACGAAGACAACCCTCCAGTAATTCAGTTACGTTCAGCGACGGCGCCCATTGGCGCAGGTAGCCCAGATCGACTTCGCCGAACAAGAGATTCCGGACATCGCGCATCTGCAATTCGGACTCCCCGTCCTTTGCCCATGCCAACTTAGACAGGATCAGATCCTCCTTGCCTACAATCCACGCCGAAAATCCAGGCAACTCCACCCGTACTCGACGGGCAAACTCAGTTTGCCTGTATGGCACCGGCTTTCGCACGATCAGGTCGACTTTCACGACGCTGTCGAGGTGCAGCAAGTTGAACATGCCCCGTTCCCGCAAAGCGCTATGCAGCGCTTGCTCAGGGACGAAATAATCCGGCTCGAATGAAGCAATGAGCTTGCTGGCGTCCGCCATCTCCAGCGCCACAACGATGTCGATGTCGCGCGTCATGCGCGGCTGGGCGTAATAGTTCATCGCCATCGAGCCCGTCAGCATGTATTCAATCCGCGCCTTCTCCAGCCGGGCACAGACATCCTTGAGAACATCGAGTTCCGATAGCATCGGCCAATGGTACGACAAGAGCCGCATGGTGAGGCGCTAAAACTTGGACGCTCCTTTGGCTTCAGCGATCGAGTCGCGTCAACAATCTGCGCCGGCGCCATGCGCCTGACTATCGGCAACTCGCCGAACGCAGACCGCGATTGCGACATCCGCGTGCCAGCCCGGCGCGCCGGACCGTCGATGACAAGTCCGTTCTTGATCGGCAGGTCGTAGGCCATGGAGGTTCTGCCGTTCCGTGAGGATGAAGGCTAAGGTGATCAGGGGATTCTGCCCGGTTGCCCGGGCTGGCCGCTATCGGCTGCCTTTATGGTCCTTCTGCCCGTCATTCTTGTGCCTGCCAGCGACTTCTTTCCCTTCGGCCTTTTCCCGCTGATTTTCCCTGGCGACCTTGTCTGCCCGGGGAGATGTGGTTTTCTTGTTCTGACTCGGTCCCTTGTTCTTCTGTGCCATGAATTTCTCCTGTTGAAGTGGATTGATCGGGAAATCGGGGCTGGGTCTCGCGCGGAATAATTTCTTGCCGTTTGCCCATCAACGACGGCGCAGCATCACGCGGCCTCGGTCAACTCATAACGACGTACGAGCACGTCAGCCGGAATATCCAGTCCTTCGGACAATCTGCGAATCATTTCCAGCGTCAATGGCCGCACACGATTGAGTACCTCGGCCACGCGCGCACGCGATCCAATGTAGGGTTCGAGGTCCTTTCGCGCCAGCGCGCGGGATTCCATGACGTGAAGCAGAAGCTCGATCGGATCGGGATCAGGGATCGGATAGTGTTCGGACTCGTAGGTTTGAATCAGCAACGTCAAAACTTCAAGCCGGTCCGACTCCTTCGATCCGGGACGGGAGTCCCACAGCGCCTCGACTTCCTTAAGTGCGGCAAGGTAGTCGCGTTTTGTTCTGATTGGTCGTATGTCCATTTCTTCGTCCTCAAATGTCTTCGGCGTCGATGCGGTCATAGGCCGCGCCGGTTACAGAATCTCGAAAACCTTGTAGAGAACGTTCGATGGCTGTCGCTCCCCGACTGCCACACAAATAATGTTGTTGATCCACACGTACTGTTCGCTGCCGGTCTCGAAAAACGGCGAGGTGCGGAAATAGTATTCCGCCGGATCGACCCGATCGCCGCGCGCGAGCCGTGCGGCAACCGCCGGCGAAGCGTGGCGAATGCCCCGATATTGCATGTAAATCAGTGCGTCGTCATCCGTCTTGAGCGTCAGGCGAACATCGAGTTGCACCGATTCATCGTTGCGCACGATGATCCAGTCCGCCGCCGCATCCGGCACCACGATCCCGCTCAGCCGCGGCCCCTTGAAGGTGCCCCCGGCGACCGGCACGATGCGCCGTTTGCCCACCGGCGTTGCGCCAAGCTCCTGGGCCGGATGCAGGGACAGGGAAATATCGAACAGCAACTGCGAGCGCAGATCGTTCATGGCTGTTTCGGAATTCAAGTGGTGGTGAAAAATGCTTCGTTTAATCGGGCATCTCGACGACACCCAGTTTTCGCAAGCTTTCGATCCTGTCGCCAGTATAGCCAAGCATGCCGCTGAGCACTGCGCGCGTATCAGCGCCGATCCGATGTGGCGCCGGTCCGCGCGGATGGGTTGGCCTGCCGTCTACAAAGAAAGGCGTCGCCGTGACGCGAATGCGACCGCGGCCGGGATGATCGACTTCGGGAAACGCCTCGCGCGACAACAACTGCGGATGCTCGACGACTTCCTCCGGCGACAGCATCGGCACTACCGGTATGCGCGCGCCGGATAGCGCGGCAACCGCCTCGTCCGCGGTCTGGTAGCGGCCGAGCCATTCGCGATAGACCTGCTGCAAGGCCTCCCAGTTCTGGCGTCGCGCCGCCGTCGTGGCGAAGCGCGGGTCAGTCGCCAGCTCCGGTTTACCGATGAGTTCGACCAATTTCAACCAGAGCTTCGGCGCGCCCACCGTCTGCAGCGCGATGTGCCGCCCGCCATAGGCCTGCACCATCATGCCCACACGCGAGCGCCGCTCGACCGCGCCGCCATTGAGCAAGGCCCCATAGGTAATGTCATCGGCTGCGATCAGGCATTCGAGCATGGAAACATCCAGCGTCGCTCCCGAGCCGGTGCGCGAGCGGCGCAACAGCGCGGCACAAATGGCGCCGAAGGCATGCGTGCCCGCCAGCACATCTGCCGCCTGCAAGTACGAGACCCGAGGCTGCGCCTGCGCGCCGCGATCAAGATCCATCATGCCGGAGATGGCATTGATCAAATGCGCATAAGCCTGCATGGAACACAGCGGCCCGGTCTGCCCGAACCCGGAGATGGAGCAATACACCAGTTTGGGAAACTGCGAACGCAAAGCCGCCGCATCCAGGCCATAGCGCGCCATCACGCCCGGCGAGAAATTTTCCACCACCACATCGGCCTTGCTCACCAAGTCCAGCGCAAGCCCGCGGGCCTGCGGATGCGCAAGATTGATCGCGATTCCCTGCTTGCCGGTGTTCAGGCGCGCGAAGTAACTGCTCTGGTCGTTGCGCCCGGCTTCAAGTTGGTAAGCCGTATAGCGAATCTCGTCGCCCTCGCCCGGACGCTCGATCTTGATCACGCGCGCACCAAGGTCGGCAAGCAGGCGAGTGCAGTAAGGCCCGGCGAGAACGCGGGTGAAATCGATGACGGTAAAACCATCCAGCAGGTTTTCGCCTGCACCGTCGCGCGAAGGAGTCGTCACGAAACTGAAGCGGGCTGATTATTGATCTTTTCGTAATCCATGATTTTTTTCCCCACCCTCAATTCCTCCACCCCGCTTCAAGTGGCGCCGCTTTCAGTCGCTTCCTTTGCTGCTATATCGCGATGCACTTGCTCCATGTCGAGTTCCCGCACTTTTGTGATAACCGCGTCGAGTCCGGACGCCGGCATCGCACCGGGCTGGGAGAACAGCAGCACTTTCTCGCGGAAGGCCATCAGGGTGGGTATCGAACGAATCTCGAAGTGTCCCGCGAGTTCGGGTTCCTCCTCGGTATTGACCTTGGCGAACACGACATCGGTGTGCTTTTCCGAGCTGGCCTCGAAGACCGGCGCGAAACCGCGGCAGGGGCCGCACCACGGCGCCCAGAAATCCACGATGACCGTATCGTTACCCGTCACGACTTGCTCGAAATTGTCCTTGGTCAATTCAATTGTCGCCATTACCGCGTCCTTATGTGGTGTTATGAAAGTTGATGGGATGTAACGAAAGTCGAGAGCCGCACTATGTATTACCCGGGTCGTGAAGATCAAGCCCGGCTGGCGTGCGTCCCCGGCACGAAGCGGCCGAAATGCAGCAGAATCGCCGGCAGCACCAGCAGGTTGAGCAATGTGGAGGTGGCGAGCCCGCCGACGATGATGATGGCCATCGGGCCTTCGATCTCGCGCCCGGGTTCGCCGCTGCCGAGTGCGAGCGGCATCAGGGCGAGCGCGGTGACGAGCGCGGTCATCAGGATGGAGGGCAGGCGTTCGACCGCACCGCGGCGCGCGGTGTCGGCATTCCACGGCAGGCCTTCGACTTCGACCAGGTGCTGGTAGTGGGACACCAGCATGATGGAGTTGCGCAGCGTGATGCCGAACAGGGTGACGAATCCGACCAGAGACCCGAGCGACATCCAGCCGCCGCTGGCAAACACCGCCAGCACGCCGCCGACCAGCGCAAAAGGCAGATTGACAAAAGTGATGAGCAGATTGCGCAGGTTGTTGAAGGCGATGTAGAGCAGCAGAAAAACGCCGACGCCAGCCAGCAGCGCATGCAGCAGCAACTCGGTGCGCGCGCGCGCCTGTTCCTGCGCGGTGCCGGCGTAGGCCAGGTAGTTGCCCTCGGAGAGCCTGACTTGCGCGGCGATGCGTTCGCGCGCATCGCGTTCGAAGTCCGCAATGTCACGGCCCTCGACATTGGCGGTGACGGTCTGGATGCGGCGCCCGCCGGCGTGCAGAATCTTGTAGCGCCCGCTGGTGATGGATACATCGGCCACTTCGCCCAGTTTCACCAGACGGCCTTCCGGATTGCGCAGCGGCAGGGCAGCGACCTGGCTCACACGGTCGCGCTGCGCGGGTTCGAGCAGCACAACAAGATCGATGACCTGATTGCCGCGAAAAATCTGCGCGGCTTGCGCGCCTTCATACGCGTTGTGCACGGCATCGAGCACGTCAAGCGCTTGCAGGCCGAGCGCGGCAACACGCTCATGGCGCAGGCGTATCGACAATTGCGGCGCGCCGGGCTGGGCCTGAATCTGCACGTCGCGCGCGCCGGGCACGCGCGTGAGTTCGGCGGCAATCGCCAGCGCGTCGCGGTCGAGCAGATCGAGCGAGGCGCCGTGCAGATTGACCACGAAGGGCGCGGCATAGCCGGTGATGGTTTCTTCGATGCGTTCGGTGAGAAAAGTATTCACCGCGAAGGTCACGCCTGGAAAAGCGCCACCGCGCTCACCGGCCAGCGTTTCGCGGATCTCGCGCAGGATGCGGATTTGCTCCCGGCCGGCCAGCGCGCCGATTTCAACTTCAAACTCGCTGTAATGGGTGCCGAAGGTATCGGCGCCGTTCTTGGAGCGGCCCACCCATTGCGCCACCGATTGCACGCCCTTGATCGAGCCGATGGCCTTGGAGACTTTCTGCCCGATGCGCAGCGACTCGGCTTCGGAAGTTCCCGGCAGCGCCGACATGTGCATGATGTAATGGCCTTCGCGCAGCGCCGGAATGAATTCGCCCTCGAACAGCGGCAGCAGGCCAATGCCGGCGGCAATCAGCACACCGGTGACGCTGATCACCCGCCCCGGATAGGATTCGATACGGTGCAGCGCGGTGAGGTATTTCGGTTTCAGCCAGCGCACGAAGGGCGGGTCCTGCGCTTTTAATTCCGCGCGCCCGAGCAGCAGGTAACATAGGGCCGGCGTCAGGGTTACGGCCACCACCAGGGAAGCGAGAATGGCCAGAATGTAGGCCATGCCCAGCGGAGCGAACAGCTTGCCGGCGATGCCGCCCAGGGTAAGCAAGGGCACGAACACCAGCGCGACGATGAAGGTGGCGTAGACCACGGAACTGCGCACCTCGACCGAGGCGGCGAGCACCACTTCCCATACCGGCTTCGGATTGAGCGCAGCGCGATTTTCGCGCAGGCGGCGAAAAATGTTCTCGGTGTCGATGATGGCATCGTCCACGACTTCACCCAGCGCGATGGCGAGCCCGCCCATGACCATGATGTTGAGCGTGATGTTGAAGTAATCGAGCACCAGCACCGCAGCCAACAGCGACACCGGAATGGCGCTGGCGCAAATCAGCGCGGTGCGGGTGTTGAAAAGGAACAGGAACAGCACCACGACCACGAGCGCCGAGCCGATCAGGATGTCGCGCTGAACATTGCGCACCGCGGTCTCGATGAAGTTCGCCGGCCGGAACAGTTGCGGGTGCAGCGTGACTTCTTCCTTGTCGAGCAGCGGCTTGAGTTCCGCGAGCGCCTTTTCCAGATCGAGCGTGACCGCGTGGGTGTTCGCTCCCAACTGGCCTTGCACCATCAGGAATACGCCGGGCGTGCCGTCGATGGCTGCGGCGCCGATCGAGGGCGCGGCGCCTTCGGCCACGCTGGCCACGTCGCCGATGCGCAGCGCGCGGCCATCGCGCCAGGCGAGCACGGCGCGCGCCACTTCGGTCACTGCACCGGGCTGCGCATCGACTTGCAGCAGGATGTGCTGGTTCGGCGTTCTTACGAAACCGGCGCCGGCCACGCCGCTCGCGCGCCGTGCGGCTTCGACCACGTCTGCCAGTGCCAGGCCGAAGCGATGCAGTTTTTCCGGATCAACCTGAATCTGCCACTGGCGCATATCGCCGCCGAACACATTGACTTCCGCCACGCCCCGCACCGCCAGCAGATGCGGACGCAGCGTCCAATCCACCAGGGTGCGCAATTGCATGGGAGTGCGCTTCGCGGATGTCACGCCGATGCCCAGCACCGTGCTGGCCGAGGAGGTCAGAGGTGTCATCGCCGGCACGATGCCCTTGGGCAGTTGCGCCGGCAGCGCGGCCAGGCGTTCGCCGACGACTTGCCGATTGCGATAGCTGTCCGAACCATCGCGGAAGAACACATGCACCACAGACAAACCGGGAATCGACTGCGAGCGCAGGCTCTCGAGGCCGGATACGCCCGCGAGTGCATTCTCGATCGGCTGCGAGACCTGGGTTTCCACCTGTTCCGCCGACAAGCCCGGCGCCTCGCTCTGAATCACGACCTGGCTGGGCGAGAACTCCGGAAAGACGTCCAGGTTCGCGCGCGACAGCGTGTACAAACCGTACGCGACAATGGTCAGCGCCAGCGTGACGATCACACCGGAATAGCGGATGGACTGGCGGACGATGAAGGAGATCAAGATTTGATACTGTTTACTGACCGCACAAATGCGTGCGTCGCGAGAAACTCAATCCTCATTCTCGTTACGGATCTGGTATTTCAATTCCTCCGAGAGCAGCAACTGCGCCCCGCTCACGACCACGTCCTCGCCCGCGCCGAACCCGGTCGCGTTGAACCAGCCTCCGTCCATTTCCTCTACGGTGGAAATTTCATGGCGCGCGAAGGTCTGTTCGTCGTCCTTCACATAGGCCCAGGCTTTGCCTGCATGCCAGACTACCGCGGCCGATGGCACGATGACGCCGCTCACACTGGCCTCACTCAGGCTCACGCGACCGATCAGCCGCGTGCCGGTGCGCAAGTTTCCGCCATCGACCAGATAGAAGTAGGTATCGCCAGGAAAAGCCGGATCAATCTGCGGTGACGCTCCGACCAGACGCGCAGACTGCAGGCGCTCGCGCGCCACCGCCGGTGCGAGCGCGACGCGCTCGCGTAAGGCGGCGCGCGGCAGATCGGGCGGCAGGACCAGTTGCACCAGGAACGAACGGTGCTGCAGCAACGCCTGCATCATTTGCGAATCGGGATTGGCGGCCCACCCGGTCACAGTCCCGCCCCAGTTGCCACGCATGGCGTCACGCAAACTAGCCGCCAATTGATCGGCCGCCGCTTGCCGGGCCTGCTCGCCGCGATAGCGGGCTTCGCTGGACTTCAGCGCCTGCTCGGATACGTTGCGGTCGTCGCGAAACAGCAGTTCCATGCGACGGTATTCGGATTGCGCCAGCGCCAGTGCGGCGCGTGCGGCGCGCGCCTCCGCCAGGGCGGCAAAGTAGCGCGCTCGCGATTCCGCGAGCGGCAGCAAATTCGCAACCGCGCCGTAGACCTCGACGGCGGCCTGGCTCCTGGCCGCTTTCAATGCCTGGACTGTCACACCGGCGGCGGCCTGGCTTTGCGCAGACAACTGCACCAGCGGACGGCCTTCTTCGACGCGCGCACCCGATGCTGTCTGAATCTCCTCCTGCTCTGCCTCTGCGGTCTCGCCGCGCAATTCATCGCGCGCGAAGTAGATCAGCGCCCAGGACAATACGGCAATAATGAAGGCCATCGCCGCAATCGTGACCCATGCCCAGCGGCTGTTCATGGTTCGACGTTCGCCTTGTTTTCACTCCGGGAGGGCGATTCGCCAATTTCGGGCAGGACCTCAAAGTCGCCCAGCAGTGGTTGTTGCAACGCATCCTCCAGTTGCGCCAGCGCCTGGCGT
>JANNTE010000462.1:0-3933 GCA_031403365.1 Betaproteobacteria bacterium
GCCCAAAGGCCCCTAGATAGCTTGACCGCGCTAATTGATCGAACATGCATGGTTCCGCTCCCACCAAAAGATGAACGTCGCGCCGTGAATGTCGTTGATCCACATGCGTCCAATTCTAGTCCCCCGGTGTTGGGCGCCGCAATTGAATGGCTGGGTTCGCCGTGGAAATCCCGCGTGCCGCATCGCTTATTCCCGCAGTACAATGCCCAAGTGCCGTTCATTCAACGTATAGCGTGGGCGCACGCGAGCGGAAATCGACTCCGGAAAAAACGCCATGCAGCTACGCGACAGCGGGATGCCGGACGAGCATTACTGGGAGACACTCTTCGACGTGCCCCGAGTGCTAAGCCGGCTTGGAATTGACGGCGAGATCGCCGAGGTTGTTGAGCTTGGCTGCGGATACGGCACGTTCACGCTGCCGATCGCACGTCAGGTCTCGGGCAAGGTCTTTACGTTCGATATTGATCCGGCGATGGTTGCCAGAACCAACGAGCGCAGCCGATCGGCGGGGCTCGTCAATGTCGTTTGCCGCGAGCGCGACGTCATGGAGCAGGGCTTCGGGATGACCGGCAATGCCGACGCCGTCCTGTTATTCAACATCCTCCATTGCGAGGTTCCCCAAAGTCTGTTGGAGCAAGCGGCTGAGGCCGTCCGGCAGAACGGCTGGCTGTTTGTAATCCACTGGCGATGTGACGCCGAAACACCACGCGGTCCGAGCCTCGACATCCGCCCAAGACCGGACCAGATCATCGACTGGGCAATGCAGTCCGGATGGACTCCACAAAGCGAGACGATTGATTTACCACCCTGGCACTACGGACTTAAGTTTCGACGCTCATCGTAGCGCGGAGCCTTTATTTGGCGAATCAGCGGTTTCCCGGACGCGTCACCAGCCGGAACCTCACCGATTCAGACAAATATTTCGGAGCAACTGTGATGATGCGACCTTTACTTCGCCGTGGGCTTCGTTGCTGCCAAATGCTTCATTAGCTTGTCGTGCTCGGCGATGGCCTTGCTAAGCGAGGCGTCAATCACCTTACAGCAGTCCATTGAAGCAGCTGCGTCCACGTTGTCCTTCAGGCAGGTTTCGTGCATCTCGTGGTGCGACTTCGCGGCATCCGCCAAGTTCTTGTCGATCACGTCCAGCGAGGTCAAGGTTTGTTTGTCGCCCGCCGCTTGCTTGCGCATCCAGGCCATGTGCTTTTGAGCCTTGCTGATGTAGTCGCCAATGGTATCAGCGGCCTCTCGGGCTACTTCTGGGTTAACCTTTTTCTCGGGTGCGGTTTGGGCGTATTGGCGGTAGTCACGAGAGTATTCGAGCGCTCCGCGCATTGAGCGGCTTGCGGCACCACCGTAAAAGTTGTATTCGCCGCGAATTTTTGAGCCAGCGTCGCGCTGCGCATTGGCCGAACTCGCTGAGAACAAGATCGCAAAAAACGCCAAGGCGATCGATGGTCTGCTCAAATGGCTCATGGAAACGCCCTCACTGATAAGGATTGGTCGGTTACGTTGGTGGCCGCGCGTTGCGGTCCCGCTTTGGGCATACAGACCGACGGTCGGACCCGTACTCTCGACTTTTAGATGCAGCACGGGCAGGAATTCTTCGCAGCGACAAAGAAAGATGCGCGCAAGCGTGTGCGGTGTCGCACAGTGCAGTGACTTAGGCCGCTCAAAGTCTTTCGCTTGTGTTGACCAGCGACCAGGACATAAACTTATGTGAGCTATCGGATTCGGACGGTTCGGCCTTGCGTCACAGATTGTGCAGTTTCAGTCTGGCACACACGGTGCTCTGGCGCGGGCAGACCAAACGAGGCGACGACATGTCCAAACCCAATCTGTTGGACCCGCGAAGAAACGCAACGTCTTGTGTATCTAATCTGCCAGACGTCGCAACGGGCGAAACATCTCAGGCTCCTGATCCGTTGGCGGGAATCGTAGCGGGATGTCAGCAAGGTGACCGGCAGGCCCAGCGATTGCTTTACGACCACTGCCACCCGCGGCTGTACGGGCTAATCTTGCGCATGGTGGGGCATCAAGATGCATCTGACCTGTTGCAGCAGGTCTTCTTACAGATGTACGTGAAGATCGAGCAGTTCGCTGGCCGCTCAGGGTTTGAAACGTGGGTCTATCGTCTCGCCATCAACGAGTGTTTGCAATTTCGTCGTCGACATGCTCGGACAAGCTGCGCTATGCCAGCCGATGAACCCGCCGATCCTTCCGCGTCCCACACGCAAAGAACCGAACACCAGGAACTGATGGAGCGCGCACTAGCTCAACTTGCGCCAGAGTTGCGGGCGGTGTTTGTGCTCAGGGAAATCGAGGGCTTGTCGTACCGCGAGATCGCTTCGGCACTTCAAATAGAGCCGGGGACCGTTGGTTCCAGGTTGAATCAGGCTAGGGAACTGCTTAGAAAGGGACTCGTAGAGCTAGGTTGGAGCCCTCAGGAATGAACTGTGAGTCTGCAAGAGAATTGCTGTCCGCCTATTTTGATCAGGAAGTAGCACCTGAGGCGGCATCGGCTGTGTCCGCGCACGTGGCAAGTTGCGAAGAATGCGCGCGCCGTCTCGCCGAGTTTGAGGAACTGTCGGAACTTGCAGCCAATCTGCGGCAACCCGAGGTCCCACCGGGAGTGTGGTCAGCCATCGAGTCGTCCCTGCCTATCGAGCATCGACAACAAACTCGAAATAGGATGGCGTGGTGGTTCCGTAGGCCGTCGCGCGTCGTACTAGCGGCGACACTTCTGCTTGGTACTTCACTTGCCTTGCTCGCCTTCTGGGAATGGCGTTCCACGGACCCGCACGTTCAGATGACCGCTGTCTTCGATCAGTATCTCGGCGAGTTCCAACAGAATCCGGAGCAAGCACAAGAGATTCTACGGATTCGATACGACGGTCGGCCCGTAAGTTCGCGGGCAGTTCGCGCGGGCCGATTCAGTCCCAACGCTCCAATAGACTTGCCCAATGGCTTCACGCGCATGGATACCTATGTTTTAGACATGCCTTGTTGTACCTGTACGCAGACGACCTACAAGAATGCGACGGGCGAGATGTTGGCCCTATTCGAGCACAGCGAGAACCAACGGATGTGGTTCGGCGAGCGACCGATCATCGAAGCCCAATGTCACGGACGGCAAACCTTTCTTGTTCAGCTAAAGGATCAGTTGGCCGCCTCTTGGAAGTGTGGCCCCAGGCATTTGACGGTGATCGGTGCCCGCAATGTCGAGCAAGTTGCCGAGCTAATTGCGTTCCTCGATGCGCAGACAACTGGGCCTGCGGGCTAAGGCCGTGGCAATTCCTCGTTAGATTGCGGCAGAAATCCGCCGACCGCTCGGTCCAGATCGGCTCGGCGACGGTGATAGTCGGCCAGGGCCTGTTGATATTTTTCTTGGACGTCGATGAGTTGGCGTTGGGCTTGGGCAAGCGATTGAAACGTGGTCTTCCCCACGTCGTAATTGGCTCTGGCAACGTCCAAGTTTTGCTGGGCAAACGGCAGAAACTTTTTGGAGTACAGTTCCGCCGCCTGGCTGCTTTCTTGCACCGATGCAAATGCGGCTTCGACCTCGTATTGAATGTCGAGTTGTCGCTGCTGGTATTCCGCGCGCCGCTGGCTCAGTCGGAACCGCGCTTCGCACACGGCCGCTTGCAGCTTGGCACGATACAACGGCACGTTCATGTTAAAGCCAACCTGGCCGCGCAAATCACTCTGGGTCGAGGCGGGTTGCCAGAACGAGTCGTAGCGACCAAAGAACTCGGCATCCGGATAGTATTGCCGGTATGCCAGGTTCAAAGCCGACTCTTCCGCCCGCACGCGCGCGGCCAGTGCCGACAGGTCCGGCCGCTGAACGATCGCCGTCCGCTGCAGTTGAGCAATGTCGGGTAGATCGTCTTCAATGATCAAGGCCCGCGGTGCCGGCGGCAGCGATTCGCCGGGACC
>JANNTE010000463.1:0-2891 GCA_031403365.1 Betaproteobacteria bacterium
CCAATGGCAGGCGCTGCGCCGCTACACCGAAGACGGCCGGTTAACGATCGACAACAACGTCAGCGAGCGAACGCTTCGTCACCAAGCCGTGGGCCGCAAGAATTGGCTGTTCCTGGGCAATGAAGCAGCCGGCCCAAGAGCCGCCGTGTTGTACACGATCCTGGCGGGCGCCAAGCGTCATCGCATTGAGCCTTGGGTCTATGTCCGCGACCTGCTTCTCCGCCTCCATGCAGACGATCCGTGCCTGGAAGAAATGCTCCCAGACCGCTGGGCCGCTGCGCATCCTGAAGCGATTCTCAGCCATCGGTTGCATGAATCAAGAACCAAAGCCATCCGCACCCGCGCTCGCCGGGCCCATCGCCGCGCACACCCCCGCTGAATGCAAAACTGCCGGCCAGCGACGATGGATAGAATTGACGCTTACTCAAATCGGCGGTTCTTGGCACCCGGAAATCCAGCTGCCTCGACCAGTAGCGGCGTGCCCCAGGGTGCGTCGTCAGCTAAGCGTCAGGAATTAGCATCTCAGCCGCGGCGGCGAGTGTCCTGACAACTGGACGAGCAGGTCGCGCACGTAGGCAAACGGCCCGACTTGACGCGACAAGGGCACGTCGCACAAACGCAGGTGCCGCATCGCGGCTCCTTCTACGGCCGATCCCAGGCCCCACCTCCACCCTTTCAATCGGAGACTTTCTATCTATGAGTTCCCTACTCGATGAGCCAACCACGGACCAAGCCACATCCCCGGCAACCCGCTTGCGAGCCAGCATGGCCGCGGTGCGGTTGAGTTTCACATGGTTCGGAATCCGTAAGGGCCTCTCTGCGGAGCAAAAATCCCAGGCTGCCGACACGTTCGGCGCCGAAGGCAATTACCTGTCGGCCGGCAAGAAGCTGTTCGACACCAGCCACCCAGCCTTCCGTGCGGTAACGGCGGTCCGCAGCCGCGCGGTGTCGCTGTGGCGAGGCATGAGCGTGCCGTATCCAGAGCCGGGCATCCGCCTGATTCGCCAGGATGACGTCTCGGCTTTCGACGTGCAGATGACGTCCCTGCGTGCCGAACTGCAAGAAGCTGTACTGCAGCTCGACCAGCACTTCAGCGAACTCAGGTCGGCTGCTCGGGAACGTCTCGGCCGGTTGTACAACTCGGCCGACTACCCGGATTCGCTACGCGGTTTGTTCAAGTTGGAATATGATTTCCCGGCGGTCGAACCGCCCGATTACTTGCGGCAACTTAGTCCCGCGCTCTACGAGCAGGAAAGAGCTCGCGTGGCCGCCCGCTTCGACGAAGCCGTACAGATGGCCGAAGAGGCGTTCACCAGCGAACTAGCCAGATTGGTTTCCCACCTGAGCGAGAGGATCTCTGGCCAGGACGATGGCAAACCCAAGATCTTTCGGGATTCGGCCATCGCCAACCTGACCGAGTTCTTCCAGCGTTTCGGCCAGCTCAACGTCCGCTCCAGCGAACAGTTGGATGATCTGGTGGCCCAGGCCCAGCAAGTTGTCCGAGGCGTCGAGCCGCAAGCCCTGCGCGATAGCGCGAGCCTGCGGCAGCATGTGGCCACGCAACTGGCTGGTGTGCAGTCGGTCCTGGACGGCCTGCTGGTCGATCGCCCGCGCCGCAATATCTTGCGCCGCCGGCAAGAGCAGGTGGCCTGATGGATCTAGTTGTTCATTCTGATGGCCGCATCTCGTGCGTTTACGGCGAGGAGTTAGACTTGGCCAGCTTGGGCAGTCTCGCCATCCGACGAGCCAGTCACGTCGAACCCGATGCACACGGCCGATGGCTGGCCGATCTTTCGCCGGTTGGTGGACCCAAGCTCGGGCCGTTTAATCAACGCAGCTGTGCGCTGGCTGCCGAGCAGACCTGGCTCGCTGAGCACTGGCTGACTCGGCGGGCGTAAACGGCCCTCGTTGCGGCAAGCCCATCTGCCTGCGCTTTCTCTTTGATTTCTCTCCCACGGATGCTGCGCGCTTGCGGCAGTCCGCCACTCTCCTTTTGCAAAGGACTTCTTCCTATGACCCAGCATGAATTGGAACGTGAACTGGCCCGCCACACGGGCGACTCGCTCTCGACCATTCGTCGGCATGGCTTCAGTCTCGTCGAACCGCTCGCACTGGAGCCGCTGGCGGTCGACTGGGATCAGCTCGATGCCGAGCGAGTGCGGATGCTGCCCGCCAAGCGCGGCCGATCTCAGGCGGCCTGAGCAACACCCGACTGCAAAGTATCTCCGCCTGGGTCATCGGGGGCCACCGCGCCCTCGGTGGCTCTGGGCGGCTCAATAACCCCGGAGGACGCCGCATGCCGCCACCTCACCTGAGACCCCCGATCGGTTTCCATATCACGACGTTCGTGGCTGCGCTCTTGAGCATGACCTATTGCGGGTGCTGGCCCTTAGTGGGCTGGTGCATCGCTACCACTTGGCTGCTCGGACTGTTCGATGGCCAATCACCCACCAGGCGCGACCCACCGCCTCAGCAAAAACGTTGTCCCCGCAACCGCCCGCACTCCCGAGGAAGACATCGATGATCACTGTGACTCGTTCGCTGCTGTGCCAAGTACGTTCGGTCTTGCGCCGCACTGGCGTCGCCAAATCCAAGTCGTCCCACCCCGAAATCATCTTTCGAGCTGCCAACGATGGCCTGCGAATTCAGATCCTCACGGACCAGCTCGCCATCGAGTATCACCATGCCGGGCAGTTTGACGTCCAGGAGCTGGTGGTGCCCTCTGAACTGTTGGTTGCCGCTGAGGGCCGCACCGCTGACCTGGTGACCCTGCAATCGCATGGTCCTGGCCGGGCGACGGCTTCATGGGCTGACCAAGGCATCCCGCAGGAACTGGAACTCGTATCCAACGCCCGTGCGGACTTCGCTGCCGGCTTTCCGGCCATGCCCGA
>JANNTE010000464.1:0-1700 GCA_031403365.1 Betaproteobacteria bacterium
CTTTTCATGCAACACGTCATTCAACAGTTCTCCGAAACCATCCGCAAAGCGGCTGCCGAGAAAATCCAGCTGCGCATTCGCGGCAGCGGCAGCAAGGATTTCTACGGTCTGGCGCTGATTGGTGACACCCTCGACACACGCGCATGCACCGGAATAGTCAGCTATGAGCCCAGCGAACTGGTGATGACGGCGCGTGCCGGCACGCCATTGGGCGATGTCGAGCGCGCGCTGTCGGAGAGGGGCCAGATGCTGGCCTATGAACCGCCCCATTTTGGCCCGGATGCAACTTTCGGCGGCAGCATCGCGGCCGGTTTTTCCGGGCCGCGCCGCGCCGCGGCCGGGTCCGCACGCGATTTCGTCCTCGGTGTTCGCATGGTCAACGGTCTCGGCGAGGATTTGCGATTCGGCGGACAGGTAATGAAGAATGTCGCGGGCTATGATGTGTCTCGCTTACTGACCGGTTCTTTTGGTACGCTCGGATTGCTGACGGAGATTTCGGTAAAAGTTCTGCCATTGCCACGCGAAGAGCGCACATTGCGTTTTGAACTGGATGAAGCCACGGCAATCAGCACCATGAACAAATGGGCGGCTCAACCGCTGTCGATCTCCGCAACCAGTTACCTGGATGGGTCGTTGTATGTTCGTCTGTCCGGTGCCGCCGCAGCGGTTGGCGCTTCACAAGGGAAACTCGGTGGAGAGCCGATTGCGGACGACAACGCATTCTGGAGGTCGATTCGGGAACAGACCCATCCAGTAATCAGCAACGCACCGGCACTATGGCGTTTCTCGATCAAACCCACGTCCTCCGCTCTGGGCCTGGGCCGGCAACTGATGGAATGGAACGGTGCCTTGCGCTGGATCACCGCGGATCTCGATCCGGCAATTGCGTTCAAGCTGGCAGAAAAAGCCGGCGGACATGCGAGCGTGTTCCGGAGCGGTAACAAGCGCCACGGGATTCAGCAACTCTCAAGTGGATTACTCGCAGTCCACAAGAAACTCAAGCGCGCTTTCGATCCGCACGGCATCTTCGGGCCAGGCCGCATCCACGCTGATTTCTGATGAAAACAAATCTGGCGCAGTACATCAAGAGCACACCCGAGGGTCGGGAAGCCGACAGCATTCTGCGCAGCTGTGTGCATTGCGGCTTCTGCACCGCCACCTGCCCGACTTACCAACTGCTGGGCGACGAACTCGACAGCCCGCGCGGACGCATCTACCTGATGAAGGAAGTGCTGGAGGGCAATGCGGTCACCGCCAAGACCCAATTGCACCTGGACCGTTGCCTGACCTGCCGCGCCTGCGAAACGACCTGTCCTTCCGGTGTTCAGTACGGGCGGTTGGTGGACATCGGCCGCAACATTGTCGATCAACATGTCAGTCGACCCCTTGCACAGTCGATGTTGCGCGCGGCACTGCGCCTGGTGCTACCGCGTCCCGCGCTGTTCAGGCCGCTGTTGCGCATCGGTCAGGCCCTGCGCCCGTTGCTGCCCGGTGCGCTGAAAAGGAAGATTCATGACTCCGGGCCAGTCAATACGATGTGGCCGGCCGTGCGCCACCTGCGCAGGATGCTGGTTCTCCAGGGCTGCGTGCAGCCAACCCTGGCACCGGACATCAATCCCGCAGCAACGCGCGTGCTCGACCGGCTCGGCATCTCGCTCATAAAGGCCGATGCAGCCGGCTGTTGTGGCGCGGTGACCTTT
>JANNTE010000465.1:0-9439 GCA_031403365.1 Betaproteobacteria bacterium
CCGAGAGTGGCCCGGCCTCATGATGAGGCTCCACGGAGGGATAAAAGCCCGGGAGAGCGAGATTGCTCTCCTTCACTTTATCCAACCGACCGAGGAGTACAAGAAATGAACGGCCTGCTCAACTTCGTCACGCGTCGTATCGCACAATCCATCCTCGCGCTTATATTGCTCGCCGCCGGCGGCGCCTTTGCCGCAGGGACGGTCAAGATTGGCACGGTCATCTGGATCGGGTACGGACCTTACTACGTCGCCGATGCGCTCGATCTGTACAAGAAATCCGGCTTCAAGGTTTCACTGCAAGTGTTCAGCGATCCTGCTCTCATTCCGCCAGCGATCGAAGGTGGTGCTGTGGACGGTGGCATGCTCACTTACGATCAAGTCATCGGCCAGGTCGCCAAGGGCAGCACCCAGCGCGTGGTCAGCCCGATCGACTACTCCGCAGGCGGTGACGCCATCGTCGCCAGTACGGATATCAAGAAAGTCGCCGATTTCAAGGGTAAGAAAGTCGGATTCAATCCGCTGTCGCCCTCCGATTTCCTGCTCTCCTACGCGCTCAAGGTCAACAAGCTCACCGAAAAAGACGTGCAGCCGGTCAACATGACTCCGGAGGCGATTCCGGCCGCCATGGCATCCGGTGCCTTGCCCATCGGCGTGACCTACGAGCCCAGTGTTTCCCAGATTCTAGCCCTCGAAGGCGGGAAGAAATATCATGTGGTGTATTCCTCCAAGGATGCGCCCGGTCTGATCGCCGACGTTCTCGTTTTCAAACAGGAAGTCATCAAGACCAGGCCCGACGTCGTAAAAGCGCTGATCCAGGGCTACATCGACGGTCTCGACTACATGAAGAAAAATCCCGACAAGGCCGCCGAAATCATCGGCAAGATGCTCGGGGTGTCTGCCGCAGAAGTAAAAGAACAACTTTCGGGCGTATACAACATGCCGCCTGGCGAAATGGCCAAGGTGTTTGCGAAGGGCAAGGACACGACGTCCTTTCATGTCAGCGGCGCGCTGATCGGCGATATTCTGAAGGCAAAAGGCCAGATCACCTCGATACCCCGGATCGAGGACACCTACGACGACTCGATCCTCAAAGCAATGATGAAAAAGTAAGCCCACGAAGCAGAAGCGGGCGGGGACTGCTCAGGGATACGACATATGCTGATATCGTTGTTTCGATCTGCGCACGGCTTATGGCCGAACATGGCGGCCCTCGCTTACACCCTGTTGGCCTGGGCCGGCGGCATCGCATTGTTGACGGTTGATTCCACAATTGCCAACCTGGTCGGCGTGCTGCTCACCGGCCACGGTCTGGTCTACAGTGCCTACTTCGTGCATGAGTTCGCTCATCAGAGCATCTTCAGGTCTGGAGCCGCCAACAACTACGGCGGCGTGTTGATGAGCTGGATCAACGGCAGTTGCTACGCCAGTTTTCAGGCGTTGCGCCGCAAGCACATGCGCCACCACATCGATCGCGCCGATGTGCTGACTTTCGACTACAAGAAATTCCTGCGCGCCTGCCCACCCTGGTTCCGCGCAGTGGCGGTCGCCGCCGAATGGTTTTACATCCCGGCGGTGGAACTCATCATGCACGCTTATGTGATCGTGCTGCCGTTCGTGAAACCGGCCCGACATGCCGAGCGCCCGCGAGTACTCGCGATCATTGCTGTGCGCCTCGCCGCCTTCGGCACTATGGGCTGGGTCACGCCGAAAGCACTGCTGCTCTACGCGATTGCCTATTTCGTCATGTTGCATGTTCTGCGTTTCACCGATGCCTACCAGCATACCTATGACGCGTATGCCGTTCTCGAGGAAGGCGCCATTCCGGATGACAAAGTGCGCGACCGCCGCTATGAGCAAGCCAACACTTACACAAACCTGGTTTCGCTTGCGCATCCGTGGATGAATGTGATGCTGCTTAATTTCTCCTACCACAATGCCCATCACGAGCGCCCCATCGTGGCGTGGCATGAACTGCCGGCGCTGGACGCGCAACTGTTCCCGGCCAAGCATGTGCAGATCATTCCGATGCGCGAGCTGCTCAAGGGCTATCACCGCGACCGCGTCGCACGCATTCTCTCCGACGACTACGGCACGGTCGACACCGCCCGCAGTTCCAACAAGGCCGCCGGTTTTCTGGGAGCGGCGGGAGTTTCATTCCTCACCGCGGTGTGAACCGGGACATGGCCCCGGATTACGCACTGGGCGGCAAGACAGTCATGGTCACTGGAGCGGCCCGGGGCATTGGTCGCGCAATTGCCTGTGCATTCGCGGCACAAGGCTGCCGCTTGCTGGCGCTCGACCGCGATGCCGACGCGCTGCGCGCGGCGCGGCCCGCGTTCTCGGCAGCGGCACAAGTCGCCACGCTGACCAGCGATCTGAATCGCGATGACGACATGGCGCAGTTGCACGCGGCAACCCGGGATTTCAGCCCCCAGCTCGACGTGCTGGTCAACAATGCCGGCGCGGAGTACCCGACGCCAATCGATGACACCGGACCCGCCGCACAAGCGCAATGGAGCAAGCTGCTCGACAATAACGCCGGTGGCATGGCGCGCACGATTCGCACTTTGCTGCCTTTGCTGGGACCCGGCGCGAGCATCATCAACCAGGCCTCGATCTGGGGCTTGACCGGCGTGGCCGGATTTTCTGCCTATGTCGCCAGCAAACATGCGGTGATCGGTCTCACCCGATCGCTGGCCTGGGAACTGGCCCCGCGCGGCATCCGCGTCAATGCCGTGTGTCCGGGCTGGATTCGCACCGAGGCGGCGATGCGCTCGCTCGCCGCCATGGCGGCAAAGCAGGGCCGCTCGGACGACGCGGTCCTCAAGGACATTCTGTCCGCGCAAGCCATGCCCAAGCTACTCGAACCCGCCGACATCACCGGGATTTATCTGTTTCTCGCCAGCCATGATGCCCGCGCGATTACCGGGCAATCCATCGCGGTTTCCAATGGCGAAGTCATGCACTGACCGATGACCAGCATATCTCTCACCGGCAAGACCGCGCTCATAACCGGCGCCGCCACCGGGATCGGACGCGCCATGGCACTGGCGTTTGGCCGCGCCGGGGCGCGAGTTGCGCTCAATCATCTGGGGCGCGCCGACGAAGCGCGCAAGCTGCTCACGGAAATAACAGCCACCGGTGCGAGCGCCATCGGCATAGAGGCCGACATCACCCGGTCCATCGAGATTGAACGCATGATCCATCTGATCAACGAGGCACTCGGCCCGATCGACATCCTGGTAAACAACGCCGGTGTGCTTCTGGAGAAGTCCTTTCTGGAAACCACCGAGGAAGACTGGGACTACGTCGTCGACACCGATCTGAAGGGCGTTTTCCTGTGCTCGAAGGCGGTGCTTCCCGGCATGGTGAAACGCGGCAGCGGCAGCGTAATCAGTGTCGCTTCCGAACTCGGCGTGATCGGCCGGGCAAAGTATGGCCCCTACTGCGCCGCCAAGGCCGGTGTGATCGGCTTGACGCGCTCCATGGCGCGCGAGTTTGCCCCCGCGATTCGCGTCAATGCGATCGCCCCCGGACCGGTCAACACCCCGATGCTGTCCCTGGAAAACATGAGTCCGGAAATGCTGAAGCGGGAGCGCGACATTCCGGCGCAGCGCGTCGGCGAGCCCGAAGAAATTGCGGACACGGCCCTGTTCCTCGCATCGGACCTGGCAAGCTTCTACTTCGGTCAGGTGCTCAGTCCGAATGGCGGGGCTTGGATGGGATGAAACAAGGGATGTGGGGCGAGGAAGCAGGGTCGAGGCAAACCAAAGCGCTGGAGCATCCTGCCCGTCCCTCGCGCGTTCGCATCAAATCGGGATCGGATCGGGCGGACGGATTCATCGGCGCACACGGCGTTTCCATTCTCACCGTAGTATGAACAGCGTGACGCAAACGCTTGCCCCCGCAACCCCGGACCAGTCGCGCATGGCCGTCGGCGCCCTGCTGATCGCCGGCCTGTTGTGGGGCCTGACCTGGATACCCTTTCGCTACTTCGGCAGCCAGGGCCTGAACGGGCTGACCTTTACCATGCTCGCTTACGGGATGGTGGGACTGGCTGTCCTGCCCTGGCTGCTGCTGCGCAGGACGGACTGGATGCAACAAGGCCGACTGGTCGCGCTGATCGCCCTCAGCGGTGGCGGCGCCAACGTCTGCTTCACCTCCGCGCTGATGGCGGGCGAAGTGGTGCGCGTCATGCTCCTGTTCTACCTCGCGCCCGTATGGGGCGTGCTGGGTGGACGCATTGCTTTCGGCGAACCCCTCACGCGCCTGCGCATGGTCGCGGTCGCGGCGGCGCTTGGCGGCGCGTTCCTGCTGCTGGGCGGAACCGCCGTATTCGCTGCACCGCCCGGCATCGTCGACTTGCTGGCGCTGGCCTCCGGGTTCCTCTATGCGTCGCAGAACATTTTCATGCTGGCGGCGAACCGCACGCCGCTGCACGCAAAGACCCTCGCCGTGTTCGTTGGCTGCGGTGCGCTTGCGGGGGCACTCGTGCTGCTGACCCGGCAGGTGTTCCCGCCGGTCTCTGGCATCCTCCTGCTTCAGCTCGCCGCTTTCGCGGGCATCTGGATGATGCTGGCGATGATCCTGACGGTGTACGGCGTCACACGTCTCGAAGCCGGCCGATCCGCCATCCTCCTGGTGTTCGAGCTGGTTGCCGCGGTCGTTTCGGCCATTTGGATCGGTGGCGAACGCCTCGACGGACTCGAATGGCTGGGCGCCGCCCTCATAACCAGCGCCACCCTGATCGA
The DNA here is from genome assembly GCA_031403365.1 of Betaproteobacteria bacterium. Lineage (GTDB taxonomy): Bacteria > Pseudomonadota > Gammaproteobacteria > Burkholderiales > JACQAP01 > JACQAP01. The sequence goes on from JANNTE010000465.1 coordinate 4,752, forward strand.
GGCGCGCTCCACATCAATCGACAAAGGACCATCCGCATGAGAGAAACCCTGATGAACCGCCTGACCTGGATCGAGTACCAGGAACGCATACGCGACGAAAAGGCGCCGCTGTTCCTGCCGGTCGGCGCGCTGGAACAGCACGGACCACATTTGCCGCTGGGCACCGATGCGATTCTTTCCGCGGCGGTGGCGCAAGGCGTTGCCGCGAGAACGTCGGGACTGGTTGCGCCGGCGCTGGCGTATGGCTACAAATCCCAGCCCAAATGCGGCGGCGGCCAGCATTTTCCCGGCACTACCAGCCTGGATGCCCAGACGCTATCGCACACGGTGCGTGACACGGTGCGCGAGTTCGCCCGCCACGGCGTGCAGAAACTCGTGATTGTCAACGGCCACTACGAGAACCAGTGGTTCCTGATCGAAGGCATCGACCTGGCGATGCGCGAGCTGGGCAGAACCCCGCTGACGATCATGCGTCTCGAGTACTGGGATTTCTTCACGCCGCAGACTCTGGCCAAGGCTTTCCCGGACGGCTTTCCCGGCTACGCGCTGGAGCACGCTGCGGTGCTGGAGACCTCGATGATGCTGCACTACCATCCGGAACTGGTTCACATCGACCGCATTCCCAACGACCCGCCCGCCGATTTTCCGCCGTACGACATCTACCCGACTCGCACCGAGTGGGTGCCCCCATCCGGCGTGCTGTCGTCGGCCAGGGCGGCGACGAAGGAAAAAGGTGCGGCGATGGCGGGCGAATTGTCCACGTTGATCGCTGCTGCGGTCGAGAAAGAATTCGCGTGAAGTACTGCGCCCAGCACAGATGCCGGCGGAATCCTCGACCGAACTTCCCAAGCAGGACAAAAATCCTGCGGGAAATTTCGATGATGGCCCACATTGTCAGTCCCAGTTGACGGAGTAATACCGCTTGTCCGTACTGTTCTGCATAAATTTCATGTTCTGCGTACCTCCGTGTTGGGTGTAAAGACATGAATCCACTCGATGCATTGACCATGGAACACACCGCGCTGCTGGTGATCGACATGCAGCGCGATTTCCTGCTGCCGCAAGGCTATGCGGCGCAGGCCGGACTCGACATCGCCCGCTTGCGTAAAGCGATCGCGCCGGTGGGCGCGGTGCTAGCTGCCGCGCGCGCAGCCGGTGTGATGATCGTCCACACCCGCGAAGGCCATGCAGCGGATTTGTCCGACTGTCCGCCCTGGAAGCGCGAGCGCAGCCGCCGCGCCGGCGCGGAAATCGGCTCGATGGGCCCGCTCGGACGGCTGCTGGTACGTGGCCAGTACGGTCATGATTTCGTCGATGAACTCAAACCGCTGCAGAACGAGCTCGTGATCGACAAGCCCGGTTACAGCGCCTTCGCCCGCACCGGTTTACAGCAGCACCTCGCCGCCCGCGCGATCGAAACGCTCATCCTCACCGGCATCACCACCGAGGTCTGCGTGAGTTCCACGCTGCGCGACGCCATTGATCGCGGCTATCGCTGCTTCACCGTCGGCGACGCCTGCGCCTCGACCGACCAGACGCTGCACGATTCAGCGCTGGCGATGATCGCCGTCGAAGGCGGAGTTTTCGGCGAAGTCCTCAGCGTTGCCAAATTGACGGCGCAGCTTCAGAGGCAGATCACCGCATGAGGACCGTGCGGGGCCTTTGGCCGAATCACCCGATGAACTTGGCGAGCGGATATCGACGCTTTCGTGACTTTCACGAACGAAACGGCAATGTTCAACGCCAAGGCGCAAAGAAAGCAAAGACCGGTCATGACCACTGATCTTTCCCCCGGTCCACCAGTTCCATCCGAATACATCGGCGTATGGAAACGCACGCTGCTGCGCACGCCAATGACCGAAGACACGACATCGCAGGTCTACTGGATGCAAACCCAATCCTGGCACGCCGACATCCGCGTGCCCGCAAACCGTCCATCGTTCGCACCGAAAACCGCCCTGAACCAATTGAACCGCAACGAACTGCTGGAACTTGCCAGACAGCAGGGCTTCTTCGGCGCGACGCTGATCGATGGCAACATCTGCCGCTGGCTGCGACACTACGACTTCCAGCCACCAAGCGGCGCCAACGACATTGGTCGCATGGTATTCGACACCCCGGACCGGTTATTCGAGTACGGCGTCGAAGCCGATTACTTTGAAATCTGGGAGCGCATGCCGGGCAGCCCGGGCAAGTCGTCCGCCGTGCAGGTTTCCGTTGATCCGTTGACGCTGAGGCTGTCAGCAGGCGAATACGCGATGTCGGTTCGTCCTCGCGCCAGGCAATTGCCCGTTGCATGCAATCTGACCGCGATGCTCGAAAACAAGGACGATCAGACGCTGCGTGCGGCGCTGGATTTCGAGATCAACTTCGGCAGACAATTCTCCAGCAATGGCTGGCGCATCGAACTCTCCACACTGCCGTGGCTGGCGGGATTGCCAATCTATTGAGCATTCCAAAATACATGACAAAGCACGCATATCCCACCGTTACCCTCACCCTCGATCCCTCCAAACGGGTACTCCCGGCTGCGCCTGGGTATCCCGGAGGGAGAGGGAAGACAAGCCCTTCTCCCTCCGGGACAAGGGCACACTTGAAGCGGAGCAGAAGGGTTGGGATGAGGGAAAGCATGTGTCTTGAAATAGGGAAAGATCAATAGTTGCGCAAGTCGTCCTGTGCAATCCATTTTTGATAGCAAGCAGGACATGGCATTAGCTTCATGTACCGATTCTGCGAAGCTTCGCATCGACGCCAGGAATCGACGCCTTGCAGACGGAAGGCGGATAGCGATGCGCTCGCTTGCTCCGCCGGAATGCGGCATCGATGGATCGAATCGCAAACCAACTGCCGCCGCGGTGCAGCGCATTCAGCGGCGCAGTTCTGGACAAGGCGCCCGTGCAGGTGCATCCTTTCCAGCCGGTCGGATCGCAGGCCACACGACGGCGAGAGCGCAGGCGTGTGGCGTTAACGCAGTGGTCCGTGTCGCCTGATCCGGGCCGGAGAGATTGGAAAATCAACTACGGGAGGGGAAACCATGAGTGATGCTGGAGCTGCTGCAAACCCGCGCTGGTGGGTGCCGGGCGACTGGAACGGGTTCTTCGGTCTTTTCACGAATGTCCTGTTGAATGTCATTGTGCTGACCACGCTGTGCCTGTATGTGGTGCAGCTTCCGCCGGACACCGTGTACGGGCGCGTACTGCCGGCACTGGGCATCGCGCTGCCGATCGGCAACCTGTTCTACGCCTGGCTGGCCTACAAGCTGGCGAAAGAGACCGGTCGCACCGATGTCACCGCGATGCCCTACGGCCCGAGTGTGCCCCACATGTTCATCGTCGTTCTGGTGGTCATGTTGCCGACCTATCTCTCAACCAAGGACCCGATGATCGCCTACGCGGCGGGGCTCGCCTGGTGCTTCATCATCGGGGTTATCGTGTTGCTCGGTTGCTTCGTAGGACCGTGGATCCGCAAGATGACTCCGCGCGCCGCGATGCTGGGCACGCTGGCCGGCATCTCGATCGCTTTCATCTCCATGCGTCCCGCGTTCCAGATGTGGGAAGTACCCTGGATCGGCTTCGTCTGCTTCGCCATCGTGCTCATCGCTTGGACCGCCAACATCCGGCTGCCTGGCGGTATTCCTGGCGGACTGGCGGCCGTGATTGTCGGCGCTGCGATCGGCTGGCTCGCCGCGGCTCTTGGCTGGAGCGACTACATGAAAGGCGCCGAAGTCGGCAAGGCCTTCGAGCAGTTCGGCCTGCACCTGCCCTGGTTCTCCGCCGACGTGTTCCGCGGTCTGGCGGGTATCGCTCCGCTGCTGGCCACCGCCATCCCGCTGGGCATCTACAACTTCACCGAAGCGATGAACAACGTCGAGAGCGCCTCGGCTGCGGGCGACAATTACAATCTGCGCAAGATTCTCGCTGCGGACGGCATCGGCGCCATTGTCGGATCAATGCTGGGAAGCCCGTTCCCGCCGGCGGTGTATATCGGGCATCCAGGCTGGAAGTCCGTGGGCGGTCGCATCGGTTATTCATTCGCCACCGGGATCGCCATCGCTTTGGTCTGCTTCCTCGGGCTCACTGCACTGCTGCTTAATCTGATCCCGCTGGTGGCGATTCTGCCTATCCTGCTCTACATCGGCCTGGTCATCGGTGCGCAGGCGTTTCAGGCGAGCCCGGCGAAACACGCGCCGGCAGTGGTGCTGGCGATCATTCCGAACATCGCCGAGTGGGCCAAGATCAACATCGACGGGGCACTGGGCGCCGCCGGCACCAACGCCGACAAAGTCGGCATGGCCGCGCTCGGACAGGTGGGCGTTGTCTACCAGGGCCTGGCTGTTCTCGGCAGCGGTTCGGTGCTGGCCGGAATGGTGCTGGGAACGATGGCGGTGTTTATCATCGACGGCAAACTAACCCAGGCGGCAATGGCGGCATTCATCGCGGCGGCGCTGGCTTTCGTCGGCCTGATCCACGGTCCTCAACTGGGCTGGATGGTGTCGCCGCTGATCTCACTGGGCTATGTGCTGTTTGGCGTGGTGTGCCTGGTGTTGTCGCGTCAGGAGGCACCACCTGCGGCGGCGTAGCCCCCGCATGTCACGCGCCGCGCGGGTGGATTCTCAGACCGGCACGATGTGCGGGCCGGTCGCGCCCGAGAGCGCACGTCCAAGGTTGGGCGGGTCGGTAATCAATGCA
>JANNTE010000466.1:0-4033 GCA_031403365.1 Betaproteobacteria bacterium
TTGTTGGTGTGGTAGCCGCCGTCCATCGCCTGCCGGTAAGTGGCCGCCATTTTTTCGGCTTCATCGGTGCCGATCACGCCCTGCGCGGCCAGCTTGTCAGCGTAGAGCTTGCGGGTGCCGGGATGCGCGTTGATGATCTTGTACATCAAAGGCTGGGTCACCATCGGCTCGTCCTGCTCGTTGTGGCCGAGCTTGCGGAAGCAGATGATGTCCACCACCACTTCCTTCTTGAACTTGGCGCGGTAATCCAGGGCAATTTCGACAGCCATCACGCAGGCTTCCGGATCATCGCCGTTGACGTGGAAGATCGGTGCCTCGATCATTTTCATCACGTCGGTGCAATACAACGTGCTGCGGCTGTCGCGCGGATCCGAAGTGGTAAACCCGATCTGGTTGTTGACCACGATATGCACGGTGCCGCCGGTGCCGTAACCGCGAGTCTGCGCAAGGTTAAGCGTTTCCATCACCACGCCCTGCCCGGCAACTGCAGCATCGCCATGAATCAGTACCGGCAGCACCTGATCTCCGCCGCGGTCCTTGCGCCGGTGCTGGCGCGCGCGCACCGAACCCTCCACTACCGGATTGACGATTTCCAGGTGCGAAGGATTAAAGGCAAGCGTCAGGTGCATTGGCCCGCCCGGGGTGTTGATGTCGGATGAGAAGCCCTGGTGATACTTGACGTCGCCAGCCTGCAGGCCATCGTCATGCTTGCCCTCGAATTCGCCAAACAGGTCCTTGGGCATCTTGCCCAGGGTGTTTACCAGGACGTTGAGCCGTCCGCGATGCGCCATGCCCAGCACGAGCTCCTGAACGCCGGCCGTGCCGGCGCGTTGCAGCAGGTTGTCTAGCACCGGTATCAGCGTGTCACCGCCTTCGAGGGAGAAACGCTTCTGGCCGACATAGCGCGTATGCAGATAGCGCTCCAGCCCCTCGGCAGCGGTCAGGCGCTCGAGGATATGCTTTTTCTGGTCGGGCGAAAATCCGGGTTTTGAACGCATTGGCTCCAGGCGTTCCTGAATCCAGCGTTTCTCGACGCGGCTGGACAAATACATATACTCGACACCCAGCGTCCCGCAGTAAGTTTCCTGCAAACCGTGAATAATGTCGCGCAGCGTTGCCTGCTCGGGCCCGATGAACGATCCGGTGTTGAACACCGTATCCATGTCGGATTCATTCAAGTCGTAGTAGGCCGGCTCGAGTTCGGCGATATGCGGCCGTTGCTGGCGCTTGAGCGGGTCGAGATCCGCGAGCATGCAGCCCCGGAAACGATACTCAGCGACCAGCTGGATCACCGATACCTGCTTGCGGTCCAGATCGCTGCCGGATGCCACTGCCCGGAACGAACCGGCCTTCGCGCGCTGTGCGAAAGATTCAACCACCGGCGCGTGAGCCACGTCGCGCACCCCTCCCGGTGACAATTGAACCTGATCGAAGTAGCGCCGCCATTGCGGCGTCACCGCCTCGGGGTTGTCAAGATAGGTCTCGTACAAGTCTTCGATAAACGGCGCATTGCCGCCGAACAAATAAGAGTTGCCGAGAAATTCTTTCATCATGGCTGTTTTCTCCTCCTGAAGGCGCGCGGCTGGTTCACGATACCTGCGGCGGCTTCAGCGTTTCGCCAGCGGCGGCACGTCGCGCTTCGCGGCACCGGTGTAGAGCTGCCGGGGACGACCGATCTTCTGCTCGGGATCGGCAATCATCTCGTTCCACTGCGCAATCCAGCCCACCGTGCGCGCCAGCGCGAAAATGCAGGTAAACATCGACACCGGAATGCCGAGTGCGCGCTGCACGATGCCGGAGTAAAAATCCACGTTCGGGTAGAGCTTGCGGCTCACAAAGTAGTCGTCTTCAAGCGCGATCTTCTCCAGGGCCATCGCCAGCTTGAATATGCGGTCGTTCTGCAAGCCCAGTTCGTTGAGCACTTCATAGCAGGTCTCACGCATGAGTTTGGCGCGTGGATCGTAGTTCTTGTACACGCGATGGCCGAATCCCATCAGCTTCACACCGGAATTCTTGTCTTTTACCTTGGTAATGAATTCACCGATCTTGGAAACATCCCCGATCTGTTCGAGCATGTTCAGTGCCGCTTCATTGGCACCACCGTGTGCCGGGCCCCACAGGCAGGCAATGCCCGCGGCGATGCAGGCAAACGGATTGGCCCCGGACGACCCCGCCAGACGGACTGTCGAAGTCGAAGCATTCTGCTCGTGATCCGCGTGCAGGATGAAAATACGGTCCAGTGCCCGCACCAGAACGTCATTCACCTTATAGTCTTCGGCCGGTACCGCGAACATCATGCGCATGAAGTTTGCGGAATACGACAGCGAATTCAGCGGATAGACGAACGGCTGACCCATCGAGTACTTATAGGCCATTGCCGTGATGGTGGGCATTTTGGCAATCAAGCGAAAAGCCGAAATATCGCGATGTGCCGGATTATTCAAATCCAGCGAGTCGTGATAGAACGCCGACAGGGCGCCGACCGTGCCCACCATGACCGCCATCGGATGCGCATCACGCCTGAATCCGCGGAAGAAATTTGTGATCTGATCGTGAACCATGGTGTGACGCGTGACTGTGGTGACGAATTGCGCCTTCTGCTCCTGATTGGGCAATTCGCCGTGCAGCAGCAGGTAGCAGACTTCCAGAAAATCGCAGTGCTGTGCCAGCTGCTCTATAGGATAGCCGCGATAGAGCAGCACACCGGCGTCGCCGTCGATATAGGTGATGGCCGAACGGCAGCTTGCCGTCGACAAAAATCCCGGGTCATAGGTGAATTTACCGGTCTGGCCAAGCAGTGTGCGGATATCGACCACGTCAGGCCCGATGGTTCCGCTGAGCACGGGAAAATCGACGGGTTTGCCCCCATCATTCAAGGATAGTGTCGCAGCTCTCTGTTTTTCCATGGTTTATCCCGCTTTTCTCAGCTTGAGTTTAACAGCTTTGGCATCCGGCAAATGACCGGATGCAGTGCAATATTGACTACTCGAACAACTTTATGATCTGGGCCGATTCTGCATCGGGGGCAGGTATCTTCCCGTTCAGCATTTCCCACAGTTCAGTGTCCGGATAGTCGAGCAATCGTTTGAACGTCGACAAGCGTTCAGGGGACAAATGTTCCAGATGAAAATCCAAAAATTTTGTGAGCACCAGGTCCAGCTCCAGCAATCCGCGCCGGCACTGCCATCGGATGCGGTCGCTTTCGGCCATTAGTACGACAACCCATAAGTTTCGCTATGTTCGACCCGCCCCGCATCGCCGATTACTTTGTCGCTCATCCTCGCCATAGCTAGGGCTATGGCTGCGGTTCGCTTCGCGTACTCGGCGCGCGGATGCGTGTCTCGGCATGTACACAAACTTATGGGTTGTCGTACTGGTCTCATACTGCCCGCTTGACCATCAGATCCTTGATCTTGCCGATGGCACGCGTCGGATTCAGCCCTTTTGGACAGACATCGACACAATTCATGATCGAATGGCAGCGGAACAGGCGATAAGGGTCCTCCAGATTGTCCAGGCGTTCACCGGTCGTTTCATCACGGCTGTCGGCCAGAAATCGATAAGCCTGCAACAAACCTGCCGGGCCGACGAATTTGTCGGGATTCCACCAGAAGGACGGGCAGGCAGTGGAGCAACAGGCGCACAGAATGCATTCATACAATCCGTCGAGTTCTGCCCGCTCGGAAGGAGACTGCAAACGCTCTTTTTCGGGCGCCGGCTGGTTATTGACGAGATACGGTTTGACCGAGTTGTACTGCTTGAAGAACTGGGACATGTCGACGATCAAGTCTCGGATCACCGGCATTCCGGGAAGAGGTCGCAGTTCCACCGGCTCTTTCAAATCCGCCATCGGTGTAATACAGGCCAGCCCGTTCTTGCCGTTGATGTTCATAGCGTCCGAGCCGCACACGCCTTCACGACAGGAGCGCCGCAGGGACAGTGAATCATCCATCGCCTTGATGCGGATCAATACGTCGAGCAGCATGCGATCGGTCGGCTGCAATGCCAGATCGTAATCCTGCATTCTGGGCTT
>JANNTE010000467.1:0-7497 GCA_031403365.1 Betaproteobacteria bacterium
CGCCGACACCGACGGCCTGATCACAGGTGCACGGTTCTATAAGAGCTCGGCCAATACTGGCACGCATACGGCCAGTCTTTGGACCAACGGCGGGCAGCTTCTGACTACGGCTACATTCACCAACGAGACGGGCAGCGGCTGGCAGCAAGTCAACTTCTCCTCGCCGGTAGCCATCACGGCCGGCACCACGTATGTGGTTTCCTATCACACCAACAGCGGGCATTACTCGGTGAGCCGTTCGTATTTCGGATCGCAGCTCGAAGTCGGTCCGCTCAATGCCTTAGCCAACGGCGGCGTCTTTGGATACGGCGGCAACAGCACGTTCCCCACGCAGTCGTACCAGGCCTCGAATTACTTTGTCGACGTGGTGTACTCAACTTCGCCCCCCGGCGATACGGTCGCTCCCACGATCACCAACTTTACGCCGTTCGAAGGCACGACCAACGTGCCGGTCAATCCGACGATTACGATCAACTTCAGCGAGGATCTGGACACTTCGACGGTGAATTCGAGCAGCGTCAAGTTGCTCGACGGCGGCAGCAATGCCGTGCCGGCCACGTTCACGTACAACGCCGCCACCAGAACGGCCACGCTCACGCCCACCTCGGCGCTGGCCAACGCGATGTCCTACACCATCTTCACGCTGGGCGGATCGGCCGGCATCCGGGACCTGGCCGGTAACCCAATGGCCCTGAACACCGTTTCGTCCTTCACGACCGTCGTAGGCGCCGTGCAAGATAACACTCCGCCCACGATCACGGCCTTCAGCCCCCTCAATGGCGCCACCTCCGTAGGCATCAATCCAACGCTGACGGTTACGTTCAGCGAGCCGCTGAACGCCGCCACGGTCAGGTCGAACACGGTCTACTTGCTCAGGGGTGGCAGCACTCTCGTTCCGACCACGCTGACGTACAACGCCGCGACCCGAACCGCATCGCTCACGCCCACGACTGCTTTGCTGAATTCCACCTCGTACACAATCTACGTGCTGGGCGGAGTCACCGGCATCAAGGATCTGTCCGATAATGCTCTGGCGCAAAACGTTACCTCGGTATTTCAAACCGTGGACGCCACGGGCTCCGGGACGGATACGACCGCGCCGACGATTACCAGCCTGGTTCCCGCCACCGGCTCGACCAATGTCGCCGTCAACGCTCCGGTGACCGTCACGTTCAACGAAACGATGACCGCCAGCACGATCACCACCAGCACGATCTTGTTGCGAACCGCCAACGGCGTGCAGGTGGCCGCCACCATCGCCTACAACGGCGCGACGAACACCGCGACCCTCACGCCCAACAGCCCGCTGGCCTACTCGTCGACCTTTACCGCCACCGTCCGGGGCGGCTTCCCCGGTGTGAAGGACCTGGCCGGAAACGCACTGGCGCTGGATGCCACGGCGTCGTTCACCACGGCGCCGGCCCCCGACGTCGCCCCGCCGACCGTCACGGCGCTAAGTCCGACGAACGGCACGGCGAGCGTGGCCACGAACGTTAGGCCCACGGTCACGTTCAGCGAAGCCATGACCGCCTCGACCGTGAACACCAGCACCGTCTTTCTGCAAAATGCCAGCGGCGTCACTGTGGCCAGCACGATCGCCTACAACGCTACTACCAATACCGCGACTCTCACGCCCACGAGCGCCTTGGCCAATTCGGCAACGTACACGATCGTGGTCAAGGGCGGCGCGGCGGGGGTCAAAGACGCGGCCGGCAACGCACTGGCTGCCGACGTGACCGCGTCGTTCACCACGGTGGCCGCCGCCCCGGCGCCTGTAAGCCTATGGAGTAATTCGCCCACGCCGACGATCATCGACAGCGGCGACAATCAGGCCGTGGAACTGGGCACTAAGTTCACCTCCGACGTGAACGGCCAGATCACGGGTCTGCGATTCTACAAGAGCGCCGGCAACACGGGTACGCACACGGCCCACCTGTGGAATGCCAACGGTCAACTGCTGGCTACAGCTACCTTCACTGGCGAAACCACCAGCGGCTGGCAGCAGGTGAACTTTGCCACGCCGGTCACGATCACGGCGGGCACGACTTACATAGCCTCTTACTACACCACCAAAGGACGCTACTCGGTCAACCGGTCGTACTTCAACTCGCAGTTTAACAGCGGAGCGTTGCACGTGCCCGTCAATGGCGGAGTCTATCGCTACGGCACGAGCGCAATGCCGAACCAAACCTATCAGGGCAGCAACTATTGGGTCGACGTTCTGCTTAGCACGACTCCACAAGCCGACGTCACGCCGCCGACCGTCACCGCCTTCAATCCGGCCGCCGGAGCGGTGAATGTGGCCACGAATGCCGCGGCGACCGTTACATTCAGCGAAGCGATGACCGCCTCGACGATCAACTCCACCACCATCACCTTACTGGACGGTAGCGCGACCGTGGCGGCCAGCGTCGCGTACAACGCCGCGACCAATACCGCGACCTTGACGCCCACAAGTCTCTTGTCGAACTCTAGGACTTATAGCCTGGTGGTGACCGGTGGCGCAAGCGGCGTCAAGGACCTGGCCGGCAATGCACTCGCGGTCAACGCGACCGCGTCGTTCACCACGGCGGCGGCTGCCGACGTCACGCCGCCGACCGTCACCGCACTGAGCCCGACCAACGGATCGACGAGCGTCGCAACCAGCGTCAGGCCCACCGTCACCTTCAGCGAAGCGATGACCGCATCGACCATCAACACCACGACCATCACCCTGATGGACGGCAGCGTCACCGTCTCGGCCAGCGTGGCGTACAACGCCGCGACCAACACCGCAACCTTGACACCCAGCAGTGCCCTGTCCAACTCGAAGACCTACAGCCTGGTCGTTAGGGGAGGTGCAAGCGGCGTCAAGGATCTGGTTGGCAACGCATTGGCCGCCAACGTGACCGTATCGTTTACCACCACGGCGCCGGCGCCCGACGTCACGCCGCCGACCGTCACGGCTCTGAGCCCGACGAATGGGGCGACAAGCGTTGCCATCAGTGTCAGGCCCACGGTTACCTTCAGTGAAGCGATGACCGCCTCGACCATTACCACGAGCACCGTATTTCTGCGTAACGCGAGTGGCGCCACCGTGGCCGGCACGGTCGCTTACAACGCCGCCACAAACACGGTGACGATCACGCCCACGGCCAGCTTGTCCAATTCCACGAGCTATACGATCGTGGTCAAGGGCGGCGCTTCGGGGGTCAAAGACGTCGCCGGAAACGCACTCGCGGCAGATGTGACCGCGTCGTTCACCACCGTGGTGGCCTCGACGACGCCGGTGAGCATGTGGAATAACTCGCCGACTCCGTCGATCGTCGACAGCGGCGATAACCAGGCCGTCGAGCTGGGCATGAAGTTCACGTCCGACGTCAACGGCCAAATCACGGGCCTGCGATTCTACAAGGCCGCCGCAAACACGGGTACGCACACCGCCCATCTGTGGACTTCCAGCGGGCAATTGCTGGCCACGGCGACATTCACGGGCGAGACGGCCAGCGGCTGGCAGACAGTGATGTTCGCGACGCCCGTCAATATCACCGCCGGCACGACCTATGTGGCCTCGTACTACACCACGGCGGGACGCTACTCGGTCAACCGGCAGTACTTCAGTTCGCAGTTCAATAGCGGGCCGTTGCACGTGCCAGTCAACGGCGGAGTGTACAAGTACGGAGCCAGCGGCATGCCCACCCAAACCTATCAGGGCAGCAATTACTGGGTCGACGTGCTCTTTGTTGCCGGAGCCTGATCGAGCATTCCGCGATCTTGACTGGGCTCGAACCAGCGCCGAGCGCGGCTCGTCAGCCACTTGCGGCCATGCCGCAGACGCCGCTCGGTGGTCTTCAACTGCGCCCACATGACTTGGATCCTTCCCGGTCGCCAGCCGGACCAGGCCGTGCGATCGAGATATTCGAAGTACAACCTGCCGAGCGGATGTGGACACAACGGACGCCAGGGCTTGAACCGCGTCGTGTAGTGAACGATATACGGATCGCCGCGCATCTGCTCGAAAGTTTGCCGATCCAGTGGGCTTTGCTCCCAGGTCGGATAAATGAACACGTGCGAGCCCTGATTCCAGCGCGGGTCGAGCTGTCCCCACTGGCCCGCGAGCACCACGTTGAGCGCGTACTGATCCCACCACCTGACGTGCTGCCGATGCCGGTCCAGGCACTCGAGCATCCGCGTCGATAGATTCTCACGGCGCCAACCGTCCAGATCCACCAGCAAGACGCCGGCGTTGAAATAGGCAGCGTCCGATTTCAGCCCGAGCTCGCGAAAGTTCGGCACGGGCTGGGGCGAGCCGAGGTGCGCTGCGCAGAGTTGATAGTTGGCCAACACCTGCGACGCATCCATATAGGGCGCGGCGCAATCTTGTGCCGCCAGGCACAGTTGACCGTCGAAGTCGCAATCCCACAGCCGCCCCAGATCGGCGCAAACCACCAGGTCGGCATCGAGATAGATCACTCGCGAAAGTTCGGCCGGCAACGCGTGTGGAATCAACACGCGGTAGTAGCTGACCAGGTTGATGTGACCCGATACGGGCACGCCCGCCAGGGCCCGCGCGTCGATCTTGAGCCACTCGACCTGGTAACGGCCCTCCGGCCACGATTGCACCAGCCGCGTTTTGGTTTCTTCCTTGATGCCGGCATCCAGCACGTAGATTCGCAGCATTCGATCGGGCGCCAGGTTCTCCAGCGCCGAACGGATCGTCACGGCCAGGGGCATGACAAAATTGTCGTCAGCGGCCAGCACGACGATAGGATCGCGGCCGGGCTTTGCGTTCGAGGTACTGCGCGTTGATAGCATGCCGGCAGTTTCCACGTTCTAGCGAAATGTGGCCCCTTGAAAATTCGGCCCGTTGGCGTCAATTGGCGCGCCGACTGTGTACCGAAAGCAGTGCGCCGCTGCAATTGCGATTCTCGCTGACTGGAAAAGCGCAGCGGCGCTCGGGTGCTGTCATAGGCTGGAAAGGTTTGGTGCTAGCATTCGTTGCCATCAAACCACATTGAGAATACTTTCTGTAACGATTATGCCGATAAACGATGAGCGTCCTTGCGCTTCAGTCGGCGGCGCGCCGAGTCGACCGTACCGCAAGGAGAGCCCCGGTTCACTTCTTCCACGGCCCGCGCACAATTCCATGACCACCACGTGTGTCATCAGCAGCTACAACTACGCGCAGTTCATCTGCGAAGCGGTGGATAGCGCGCTGGGGCAGACCGTGGCATTCGACGAGATCATCATCGTCGACGACGGGTCGACCGACGGCACCGTCGATTTGCTGAAGAGCCGCTATGCACACCATCCGTCGATCCAAATCGTCTCGAAGGAGAATCAGGGCCAACTCTCGTGCTTCAACGAAGGGTTCCTGCGCTCCTCGGGCGACATCGTGTTCTTTCTCGATGCCGATGACATCTATGAGCCGGATCATCTCGAACGAATGCTCGATGTCTACCGGCGCGAACCCGGATTCGACTTTGTCTTTTGCGGACGGCGCGATTTCGGCCTCCGGGAGCGAGGGTTGCAGTCCGCGCGCGATCAGGACTTCGGCTACTCGGTCATCTTGGCGGCCTTGCTGCACGATTGGATCGGCGGAGCCACTTCGTGCCTGTCGATGCGGCGCGCGACGCTGGAAAAAATTCTGCCGCTGCCCTTTTTGGATTCATGGCGCACGCGGGCCGACGATTGCCTGGTGTTCGGAGCTTCGCTGGCCGGAGCGAGAAAATTCTACCTGGCACGGGCGCTCGTGCGTTATCGCGTACACGAGCGGAACCATCATTGCGGCCGGTCGCACGACAGTTTCGCCGTCTATCGCCGCCGCCTGGCAATCAATACCCTGTTCGAGCACCTCGAACGCAAGCTGTGCTTCAACTTCGAGCGACTCGCCGAGTTCCACCATCGCGAATTCTGCACGATCGCCAAGCCGACCGTGCATCAGCTCCGGCAATACCTGCGAATCAGCCTGAGCGCGCGGATCTCGCTGTTTCGGCGACTGGCGTGTATGGCCGAGATGACGCGTCACTATCTGTGCTCGGCGATGCGGCGTGCTCGCCAGGCGGCAAGCATTCCATCGACGAATCGCGACGCCGCGACTCTGCGGGTATTCGTGCCCAAGGACACCGCCATCGGCGCGGCTCCAACGCAGTCGGCCCAGCAGCGCCGCGTCGCTTGAGCGCGCCGGTACGGTCGTCCAATCTGCCGAAGTAGCATCGGGCAACGCTGCCTGGATCACCGGGGATAGGAGGTGTCCACAAATGACGCAGATGCTCAACGATTACGAATGCAGTTAGCCACCGAGGTCACAGAGGCTTCGGCCGTGAGCTCAGCCGAACGGCCACGGAGGACGAATTCAGGAAGCTTGACGGCATACGGCGTGTGCCTGCTTCTTACGCCGCGCTTTCGTTCGGTTCGACCGCCTTGACTTCCACGCCCACGCGCAACGTCGAGCCGCCGCCGCCGAGGACGACGCCCTTGATCGGGCTGACGTCGTGAAAGTCGCGGCCCCAGCCCAGCGTGATATGGCGATCGCCCACCAGGCAACCGTTGGTCGGGTCGAAATCGATCCAGCCGTTTTGCGGACAGAAGACACTGATCCAGGCATGCGACGCGTCGGCACCTTCCAATCGCGGCTGGCCTGGCTGGTTGTCAGTTCGCAGGTAACCGCTCACATAGCGCGCCGCCAGCCCCAGCGATTTCAAACAACCGATTTGCAAGTGGGCAAAGTCCTGGCAAACGCCCCGCCGCTTTTGGAGTACTTCCTCCATCGGCGTGTCGACGGTCGTTGCCGCCGGATCGTAGGCAAATTCCTTGTGCATACGAGCCGTCAGGTCGAACACGGCTTCCAGTAGTGGCCGCCCCTTGGGAAAGCTGGCCGACGCGTATTGTGCCAGCGCCGCGCCAGCCCGCACGTGAACCGAATCAAAGACATATTGCAACGCGTCGATCGTGGCGTCGTCCCGTTCGCGGCGCAGCGTGCGCTGCACGTCGCGCCAGTCGCGCGATGTGGCCAGCCGCCCGGCCGCGGGACGATCCACGGCCACCCGGCTTTCGGACGTGATCGACAGCCGCTGGTGTGGCTGGAGCACCGCGAAGCTGCGGACGCGGTTGCCGAAATAGTCGACATAGGTATGCGCCCGGATCGGCGCGGGCTCGACGTACAGCTCCATTTCGAGAGGTTGCTGGCCGCCCGTAGTGCGCGGATCGAGGCGCACCAGGTTGTGACACGCCTCGGCGGGCGTGGCGTAGTGGTACGTCGTGTTGTGAGTGATGTGGTAAATCACCCCTTCGCGCCTCCCAGCGGCCGGGCCGCCTGCACGTGGATCAAGTGTGTGCGAGTGAGCAGGTTCGAAAGCTCGTTCATAGCCCGAATCAACTGCGTCAACCGCGAAATGAGCCGCGTTCGCCTTCCTTTGCGATTCACCTGCACGATGGCTTCGACGTCGAGCAATCGCACATCGGAAAAAACCGTCATGATCAAGTTCAGTTCCTCGGAGGCAAGCTGCGAGCCCTGCC